>NZ_PTQX01000030.1:0-15697 GCF_002943475.1 Limnohabitans sp. TS-CS-82
GCCGTTTCGGGTGTTGCCCTTGGGATTGGCAACGGGTTCGTTCTTGCCGTGCCCAAGGTGCTCAGCCATCTCGGCTTCAAGGGCTCGCTCGACCAAGCGTTTGGTCAATTGTTTGAGAAGCCCGTTTTCTCCGATGAGGTCTTCAGGCTTTTTGTAATCCGCCAACAGGCGGTCTATCAGTTCGTTGCTTACGGTCATTTCTCTTCCTTTGAAGATGAAGGCAGTTTCCTGCCATTAGACCGTTTACACAAAATCTAGGACACGCCCATTCGATCGTGAACACCGCCACGGAAAAAACATCAAAAAAGTCGAACCACTGTCGGTAGGGTTCGTACACCGCTGGCACATGCTCGAACATCAAGCTGAACAAGTTGCTCACGATCAAGATGCTGATCCACTTGTCGATGCTTTTCTGGAAATTACCAGGCAAATTGGGGTCTAGCAGCCAAGCAAAGAGCCATTGGCGCATTGGCAGTTCTCTGGACACTTCGAGTTCTTTTGCTTCGCCAAGAATGGCTTGCATGTCGATGTCTTTGAGGAAATAGTGGGGTTTAGTGGCCATGCTGTACCTCAGAATTCCAACTCGGTGATCTTGATCGGATAGCCACCTTTGTCACAGATGGTGATGCGTATTTGCATCTTGTTGTCAATTGGATCGGCTGCGACCAAGGGGGTGACCACAAATGGCACGGTCGAGCCAATCGGTGTGGCCATCAAGTCCTCCAACACGATGGCGCCTACGACTTGGCGGTTTGTTGGGTTGCATTGAGTCACCAATTGAGGTGGCTTGTCAAAGAACGGGTTGCGCAAATCTTTTAACTCTGTCTCAGCCAGCACGTAGGCCAAGCAAGCACCCCAAGTGCCGGGAGCCGGCTGATTTGATTTGGCAGCTTTTTGTTGCTTGGGTTTGAAGCCACCTTGGCACGCAGGGTGCTTGAAACCTGCCTCAAAACGCGTGGTGCCTGCTTCTGTGAGCCAAGTTGCCCAAGCTTCGCCATTGCGTTTGGACTCTTCGGTTTTATTGCCTTCTCGGTAATTCAGCACCCCGAGCCATGTCACGCAGACCAAAACAGCTGACAAAAATAATAAAAACAAGATGTCTGCGATGCGGAGACCGAGTTCTTTTTTATCAGGCGTTTGGTCGTGGTGGTGGTCCATGGGGCAATGCCGTTGAGATGAAAAAAAGACGATTTTCTTGACATGAAATTGTCAAAAAAATCGTCAGCAATTTTTATTCATGATATTCACAAATTTATTGGTTTTATTAAATTTACCTCAGGAATATTGAGAGTTTGAGGACTGAGTCATGCCTTTTCAAGCTTGAGCATGGCGCTTCGCTGTGGGTTGGTTACAGCGATCCGTGAGAACTAAATGAGCCATTTTCGGGTGAATGACTCATTGATTTGCAAAAACAAATTGAACAGTGCTCGATGTCTCAGTGATCTTGCGACCCGCGGTGCGCCCAACCGGTGGTGTGCTTTTCGATGTAGCTGAACAGTTCGTACATCACCATCGCCATGGCGCCCACCACGACCAAGCCTGCAAAGGCCAAGCCCATTTGCATGGCGGAGCCTGCAGAAATCAGCAGATAGCCAATGCCTTCGTTGGCGGCCGTCATTTCAGACACGGTGGTGCCGACAAACGCCAAGGTGATGGCCACTTTGAGCGAGCCGTAGAAATAAGGCATGGAGCGGGGCAGGCCGACTTTGATCAGCACGTCCCAGCGCTTGGCACCCAGCACACGCAACACGTCTTCGAGCTCGGGCTCCAAGGTGGCCAAGCCCGTGGCGATGTTGACCATGATGGGGAAAAAGCTGATCAAGAAGGCGGTCAAGATGGCTGGGCCCACGCCAATGCCAAACCACACCACCAAAATCGGCACAAAGGCCGCTTTGGGCAGGGCGTTGAAACCGGTCATCAGCGGGTAAACGGCGGCATAGGCCAAGCGCGAGCTGCCAATGACGAAGCCCAAGAGCACGCCCACGACGATGGCAATGCCAAAACCCACCATGGTCACCCAGAAGGTGCGCCAAGCGTGTGCGGCAATCACGTCACGGAACTCCACCATTTGCTGCCAAATGCGCAGGGGCGAAGGGAAGATGAATTCAGACACATTGAAGAGCGAGCACAGCGCTTGCCAAATCAGCAAGGTGGCCACGAGCAGGCCCCAAGGCGCCCAAGTTTCGAGTTGTTTTTGAGTCATGGTCTGGCGTTCGAATTACTGCTGAATGGCGGCGCCCGTTTTGCGCATGGCCCCAATGTGGCCGCGCAACTCGTGCACGATGTTGGTGAACTCAGGCGTGTACGTCACCTCCAAGTCACGCGGGCGGGGTAAGTCGATGTCGCGTTTGACCACAAAGCGGCCTGGGCTCTTGCTCATCACGTACACGGTGTCTGCCAAAAAGACCGACTCGCGCAAGTCGTGCGTGACCAAGATGACGTTGAACTTTTGTTCGGCGTGCAAGTCGCGCAGCGTGCACCACAGCTCTTCGCGGGTGAAAGCGTCGAGTGCGCCAAACGGTTCGTCGAGCAACAGCATCTTGGGCTCATGAATCAGCGCGCGGCAAATGCTGGCGCGCTGCTGCATACCGCCCGACAACTCCCACGGGAACTTGCGCTCGTAGCCGCCCAAACCCACGGTTTGCAGCAGTTTCAAGGCGCGTGCTTCGTATTCGGCTTTTTTGGCCTTGAACTGGGTGCGGTAAGGCTCCACGATTTCCAAGGGCAGCAACACGTTGTCCAGCGTGGTCCGCCAAGGCAGCAGCGAGGGCGATTGAAACGCCATGCCGCTGATTTTGAGCGGGCCATTGACGGGCTGGCCATCGACATAAATCTCGCCACGGCTGGGCTTTTTCAAACCCGTGGTGAGCTTCATGAAGGTGGATTTACCGCAACCCGAGGGGCCCACAATGGCGATGAACTCGCCTTGTTTGACCTGCAGGTTGATGTCTTCCACCGCGAAGTGGTTTTGCGCCAGCAGCTCGTCGTTGTAGGCGAGCCAGACGTTTTGGAAGTCGACGAAGTGTTCAGGGGAAGCGGTCATCTCAGCCAGTCGATTTACTTTTTAGTTTTGGGTGCAGGCAGCACGTCGAGTTCTTTGGCTGTGGGCAGATAAGAACCGTTCCAGATGTCGTCCGCTTTGACGCGGGTTTTGGTGTTGAACGCGTCAGACACTTGCGAGGCCATCAGGCTCAGGCGTGGGCCTTTGACTTGACCGAAGCCTTCAGCACGGGCGTCCGCGCTGTTGATGACGGTGTCGATGGCCAGTTGCAAACGGCGTGTTTCCAGGGGCACGTTGATGATGCCGTCACGCGCTTTCACGGTTTCGATGGACGCAGCGGGGTTGCCGATCACGTCTTTCATGCCCTTGGCGAATGCGGCCAAGAAGGCTTTCACGGCGGCTGGGTTTTCTTTGAGCATCTTGGGCGACGCGATGATGGCGTTGCCGTACAGCTTCACACCGAAATCGGGGTAGGGCAACACCACCACGTCTTCGGCTTTCACGCCACGGGCTTCAATGTTGAGAAGCGAGGTGAAGGTGAAGCCGGTGATGGCGTCCACATCGCCGCGCACCAACATGGTTTCGCGCAAAGGTGGGTCCATCGCGGTCCAAGTGACGTTGGCGACGTCGTTGGCCTTGGCAAAAATGGGGAAAGCGCGACGGCCTGCGTCAAACACAGGAGCGCCGAGTTTTTTACCGGCCAAATCAGCGGGGGTCTTGATGCCAGATTTTTTCAACGCCATCACCGAAGCGGGGGTGTTGTTGTAGACCATCATCACGGCCACAGGCTTGTTGGGCGCGTCGGGGTTGTTGGCGTGGAACTCCATCAAGGCGGCCAAATCGGCAAAGCCCATGTCGTACGAGCCCGAGGCCACGCGGGTCACCGCGCCGCCTGAGCCGTTGCCGGCGTCGACCGTTACATCCAGCTTGGCATCTTTGAAATAACCTTTGGCAGCAGGCACCAGAAACAAGGCAGCAGGGCCTTCAAAACGCCAGTCGAGCTGGAATTTGATGGGGGTGGCTTGCGCAAAGGCGCTGCCAAAACTGGCGGCCAAAGCCAAGCCGAGCGTGGTTTTCAAAAAGGTACGTTTGATCATAGAAATTCCTAAAGCTGTTGACAGCATTGAATGATGTGATGAACTACTCTTGCAATAACGGTGCCCGCTTGTGAGGGGCTAAGGCCGTTACTTAGGCGCAAATTGTGCGCGACTTTGGTTTGTATACAAAACGGGTTTGCACCAAGGTGGATCAATTGCACCGTTTGTGTGCATTTCTTGGTTTTCTGGCCTGCATGAAAAAAGCCAGCTTTTGAAGGCTGGCTTTTGTGGCGACGGCTGTGTCGTTCAGTGACTGTCGGCTTGGCGTGCAGCCTCTACGGCGGCCGAGTCATCGGTTGCGGCGCCGTTAAAGAACAAGTTCAGCACCACCGCAGAAATAGAAGCCAGCAAGATGCCCGACTCAATCAGGGGGTGCAGGTTGTGCGGCATCCATTGCTTGAAGTTCGGGGCGATCAGCGGAATCATGCCGATGCCGATGGAGATGGCCACGACCAAGCTGTTGAAGCGGTTGTTCTTGAAGTCCACGCCACCCAAGATGCGAATGCCGGTGGCGGCCACCATGCCAAACATCACCAAGCCAGCGCCACCCAAGACCACCGTGGGCAAGGACTCGACCAAAGCTGCCATCTTAGGAATGACACCCAAGATGATGAGGATGATGCCGCCGGCCACGCACACAAAGCGGCTCTTGACGCCCGTGACGGCCACGAGGCCCACGTTTTGCGAGAAGCTGGTGTAGGGGAAGGTGTTGAAGATGCCGCCAATCAGCGTGCCCAAACCATCGGTGCGCAAACCACGTGTCAGCGCGGCGCGGTCCACATGGCGGTCGGTCATTTCGCCCAAGGCCAAGAACATGCCGGTGGATTCGATCATCACCACAATCATCACCAAGGTCATGGTGAGGATGAGCACGGGGTCAAACACAGGCATGCCGAATTGGAACGGTGTGACGATGCCAAACCACTCGGCCTTGCCCACTTTGTCAAAGTTCATTAGCCCGAAGCTGGTGGCCACGACGCCACCGATGACGATGCCCAAGAGCACCGAGATGTTGGCGATAAAGCCTTTGGCAAATTTGGCGATCATCAAAATAGACACCAACACCAAAGCCGCAATGCCCACGCCCGTGAGGTCGGCGTATTTAGGGTTTGGAATTTTGGCAACTAAGGCCAAATCTTTGGGTACCGCAGACAAAGTGGAGCCAGGTGCTGAGGCGGCAGCCGCTGCGTCAGCCAACCACTTGGCGTGCTCAGGGTTGACGACGGAGGGGGCCGTGGGGCCGAAGGGGTTGCCGAAAATCCAGTTGATGCCAATGCGCATCAAGCTGATACCGATGACGGCAATGATGGTGCCGGTCACGACAGGCGGGAAGAACCGCAACAAGCGGCTGACCAGCGGCGCGATGAGGATGGAAATCGCACCTGCACCCATGATGGCGCCAAAGATCAGTTGCGCACCTGCGTCGCCGGGGTTAGCCCCTGCCATCGACACCATGGGGGCTACGGCGGCAAAGGTCACGCCCATCATGACGGGCAAGCGAATGCCAAACCATTGGGTCGCACCCCACGATTGAATGAGAGTGACCAAGCCGCACACAAACAAGTCCGCAGAAATCAGCATGGCCACTTGTTCGGGGCTGAGCTTGAGGGCTCGGCCCACGATGAGCGGCACAGCCACGGCACCGGCGTACATCACCAAAACGTGTTGAAGGCCCAGTGCGGCAAGCTTGCCCGTGGGCAAGCGTTCGTCAACAGGGTGTGTGGATGAGGTCATGGGAATTTCTCCAAGTTAATCGCATACAAAACTGTATACAGTTTTTAAGTTGGCGATGCCTAGAAGAAACCCTTGCATCCTTGACGCAACAATAGGCAAAGTTGGTCGTTGTAACCCTTTGCATTTTTCAGGAGACCGTGCTTTGAATCAATCCACCCGTTACGGCATCATCGGCTGCGGCATGATGGGACAAGAGCATTTGCGCAACATCGCTTTGTTGCCGGGCGCCAGCGTGACCCGTATTTTTGAGCCCGATGACGCGATGGCCGCACGCAGCCTCGCTTTGGTACCGCAGGCCCAGCGCGTGGCCAGTTTGGCCGAGGTGGTGATGGCCGATGACGTGGATTGTTTGCTGATTGCCAGCCCCAACTTTCGCCATGCCGAGCAACTGCGCGAGATTGCCGCGTTGCGCCCTTTGCCCCTGTTACTTGAAAAACCCGCGTGCACGTCTTTGGCCGATGTGCAGGCCTTGGCCGCTTTGGCCCGCGACTATCCCGCCCTGATTTGGGTGGCGATGGAATACCGCTACATGCCGCCCGTGGCCTTGTTGGCCCAAGAGGTGCACAGCCAGCTCAACACCGGTCCTGTGACGATGCTGTCCATTCGCGAACACCGTTTTCCGTTCTTGGTGAAGGTGGGCGACTGGAACCGTTTCAATCAGTACACGGGCGGCACTTTGGTCGAAAAATGCTGCCACTTTTTTGACCTGATGCGCCACCTCACCCAAAGCGAGCCTGTGCGCATTTACGCCTCGGCGTCGGTGGCCCACAACCATTTGGACGAGCAGTACCCCTTGGGCACGCCTGATATTTTGGACAACGCCTACGTGCTGGTCGACTTCGCATCCGGCCAGCGGGCGTTGCTGGAGTTGTGCATGTTTGCCGAGGGTGCGCGTTACCAAGAAGAGATTTCGGTGGTCGGTCCCCAAGGCAAAGTGGAATGCTTTGTGCCGGGGCCTGGTCGTTTTTGGCCCGAACACTTGGGCGAGGCACCCACGCCCAAACTCGTCATCAGCCCGCGTGAGCCCAAAGGCCCGCGCGAGTTGGATGTGCCGGTCGATGCCGTAGCCTTGGCCGCGGGCGACCACAACGGCTCTACCTTGTACCAACACCAGCGCTTCAACGCGGTGGTGCGCGGCGAAGGCGCGATTGAGGTGAGTTTGCGTGATGGCTTGGCCGCCGTTGTGATGGGCTTGGCGGCACAAGAGTCGGCGCGTACTGGTCAAGCGATTGACTTGACCCGTGGCGAATACGCGTTGGGCAGCTTGCTCAACGGCGTCTGACTTGGCGATAACCCCGAGGGGCAGGGGTATGGATTCCTATATTATTCATTCACAAATTTAGCGCGATCGTTTTCAGGGTTTTAGATTCAATTTATGGCATCCGTCCAACTCCAACAAGTCACCAAAAGCTACGATGGCAAGCACAACGTCATCCACGGCATTGACTTGGACATCCAACACGGCGAGTTCGTCGTGTTTGTGGGGCCTTCGGGCTGCGGCAAGTCCACCTTGCTGCGCATGATCGCGGGGCTGGAGAGCATCACCGGTGGCGACGTGTTGATCGATGGCGTGCGTGTCAACGACCAAGCGCCACGCCACCGTGACATTGCCATGGTGTTTCAAGACTACGCGCTATACCCCCACAAGAGCCTCTACGACAACATGGCGTTTGGCTTGCGTCTGCGCAAAATGCCCGAAGACGAGATCAAGCGCCGTGTCATGGACGCCGCGCGTTTGCTGCGCATTGACCACATGCTCGACCGCAAACCGGCTGCCTTGTCGGGGGGGCAACGCCAGCGTGTGGCGATTGGTCGCGCCATCGTGCGTCAGCCCAAAGTGTTTTTGTTTGACGAGCCCTTGTCCAACCTCGACGCGCAATTGCGCGGCGAGATGCGCAGCGAGATCAAAAAGCTGCACCAGCGCTTGGGCGCCACCATCATCTACGTCACCCACGACCAGGTGGAGGCCATGACCTTGGCCGATCGCATTGCCGTGTTGAGTGGTGGGCACAAGATGCAATACGCCAGCCCCGACCAAATTTACAACCGTCCCGCCGCTCAGTTTGTGGCGGGCTTCACCGGCAGCCCGCCCATGAACTTGCTGCCCTGTTCGTTGGCCAATGGGTTGGCGGACGTCGGCGGCGCAGGCGTTGCCTTGCCTGCTGAGCTGTGGGCGCGTGGCGCTGCGGCCGACGGCCATGTGTTTGGCATTCGCCCTGAAAACATTGCCCTAGCGCCCCGCGATGGGCAGGCCCAAATTGCCATGCATGCACAGGTCGTCATCACCGAACCCTTGGGGGCTGAGACCTTGGTGACCTTCCAAGTCGGGCAGGCTGAGTTGGTGGCACGTTGCGCCGCCGACTTCAAAGCGCCTGCGGGCAGTGCACAAACGATTTACTTGGACGCTTCAGCGCTTCATCTGTTCAACGCCGCCACGGGGCAAGCGCTTTGACGCTGGCGCCCACATTTGCAATTACCCAAAGGAGACACGCCATGAAAAAACGTCAAGTATTGAAATTCACCGCATTGGCCTTGGCCGCAGGCCTATGTGCTGGCAGCGTGTGGGCGCAGCAAACCACCTTGCGTGTGTTTGTGGGCCCCAACCAACGCCCTGACTTGCAGCAAAAGCTCTTTCAGGAATACAACAAAGCCAACCCCGGCGTGAAAGTCGAAATCGAGACCGGCGGTGCCACTTCTGAGCTGCAACGCCAGTACCTGTCCACCGTGCTCAACGCCAAAGACTCGGCGATTGATTTGTTCTTGATCGACATCGTCAACCCCGCGCAGTACGCGTCTAAAGGTTGGATCGAGCCTTTGGACAAATACGTGGGTGGCCCTGCCGCCTTGCGCAACGACTACTTGCCCGTGTACCAACAAGCCAACGTGATCGACGGCAAAGTGTTCGCCATGCCCAGCCAAGGCGACGCCATGTTCATGTACTACCGCAAAGACTTGCTCGCCAAGTACGGCGTGGCCGAACCGAAAACTTGGGACGAGTTGGCTGCGGCTGCCAAGAAAATCATGGCGGGTGAAGGCAATGCCAACTTGCAAGGTTTGTCCATCCAAGGCGCGCCGATTGAAGGTGCGGTGTGTACCTTCTTGCTGCCCTACTGGGGTCAAGGCAAGCAGTTCAACGACGCAGGCGGCAAGCTCACGCTCGACAAACCCGCCGCCGTCAAAGGCTTGAACGCTTGGCTGGGCATGGTCGACCAAGGTGTGATCAAAAAGAACGTGGCCGAGGTGAAAACACCGGACACGGTCAACGAGTTCAAAGCCGGCCAAGTGGTGTTCGCCATCAACTGGGGCTTTGCGTTTGACCGCTTCAAAGACGATGCCGACTCCAAAGTCAAAGGCCAAGTGGGCGTGATGCCACTGCCTGCCATGGCGGGCGGCAAATCGGCCACCTGCATGGGCGGCTGGCAGTGGGCGATGAACGCCTACAGCACCCACAAAGACGAGGCGGGCAAGCTCATCAAGTTCTTGTCGTCCAAACAAGCCAGTGCGTTCGTGGCCAAAGAAGGCTCCATCTTGCCGGTGTTCCAAAGCGTCTACGCCGACCCTGAGGTGAACAAAGTGGTGCCTTGGTTCAAAGACGCCTTGCCCGTGGTGTTGGCCGCCCAAAGCCGCCCCATGGTGAACGACTATGGCCAAGTCTCTGACATCATTCGCACCACCACCAGCGCCATCTTGGCCCGCACCAAAACGCCTGAAGCCGGTGTGGACGAGATTGCCGCGCGCGTCGGTCGCCTGATGCGTTGATGCTGTCCAAGTTACGCGACCCCAGCGAAAAAACACTCGCGGTGCTGCTGCTGGCACCCGCGTTTGCGTTGCTGCTCGCCATCGTGGTTTACCCCATCGGCAAGCTGATTTACAACAGCTTGTTCGCCATCGACAAAGACGGCGCGTTCTTGGGGCTGCAAAACTACATCGATGTTTGGCAAGACCCCTTGTTTTGGAACGCCACGCAAAACACCTTGCTGATCACCCTCATCACCGTGCCTGGCGCTTTGTTGGTGGGGCTGGCCTTGGCCTTGTTGGCGAATTTGCCATTTAAGCGCAAATGGCCGGTTCGCTTGTCGCTGTTGTTGCCTTGGGCGCTGCCGCTGTCGTTTGCGGGCTTGATCTTCGCGTGGTTTTTTCACACCGAGTACGGCGTGGTCAACGATGTGTTGATGCGCTTGGGCTTGCAAGACGAGCCCACCAGTTGGTTGCTCAAACCGCGCTGGGCCTTTGCCGCCATTTGCCTGACCATCATTTGGAAAACGGCGTCGTTCATGGCGCTGATTTTGTTGGCCGGGTTGCAGATGATTCCCCGCTCTTTGTACGAAGCTGCCGAGGTGGACGGTGCGAATTTGTGGCAACAGTTTTGGCAAATCACCATTCCTATGCTCATGCCCAGCATCGTCGTGGCCTTGATTTTCAGAACCATCACCGCGCTGCAAACCTTTGACATTCCGTACACCATGACCAAAGGCGGTCCCGGTGAAGCCACCGAAACCTTGGCCATGCTGATTCACAAATACACCATCGACTACTCCGACATTGGCTTTGGCTCCACGCTGGCGGTCTTCATGTTTGTGATCTCGTTGGTGGTCACCGGTTTTTACTTGAACCACATTGGAAAGAACGCCGCATGAGCATGGCGCAACAACACGGGCTGTGGTCGTCTCCCATGCTGCGCTGGATGGCCGCAGGCATTGTGGTGATCAACGGTTTTTTTCCTGCCGTTTGGATTTTGTTCACCTCCCTCAAGCCCGAGGTGGAGTTGGTGCAAAAGCCCATCACTTGGTGGCCGCATGGCCCAACGCTTGAGAACTACGTCCGCGCGTTCGCCGACCAGCCTTTGCTCACGTATTTGAAGAACAGCGTGTTGGTGGCCTCGGGTGCCACGCTGCTGTCGCTGGTGGTGTCGGCGTTTGCGGCGTATGCGATTGCGCGGTTGAACCTGAAGTACCGCCAGCTCATCTTGACCTGCATCGTGGCGTCCAGCATGTTCCCGTTGGTCACGCTGTTGGTGCCGATTTTTGAGACCATGCGCGCCTTGGGTTGGCTCAACACCTATGCCGCGCTGATTTTTCCGTACGTGGTGCTGAACTTGCCGGTGTGCACCTTGGTGCTGGTGAGCTTTTTTCAGAGCATTCCCAAAGACTTAGAGAATGCCGCCATGATCGACGGCTGCACCCGCATGGGGGCCTTGGTGCGTGTGGTCGTGCCCTTGGCTGCGCCTGGCGTGTTCACGGCGGGCATCTTGGCGTTTGTGAATTCGTGGGACGAGTTTTTGCTGGCGCTGTCGCTCAATTCTAGCCCTGCGGTGCGCACTTTGCCGGTCGGCATTGCGCTGTACCAAGGCGAGTTCACTTTTCCTTGGCCCATCATTTCCGCCGCGTTGATTGTGTCCATCGTGCCGATTGCGCTGCTGATCGCGGCCTTTCAAGAGCGCGTGGTCGGCGGCTTAACGCAAGGTGGTTTGAAGGGCTGACCGGAGCGTTGGCATGACCTCGTCGCCCTGAAAAAAAGGCCTGCTTGTCGCAGGCCTTTTAGTTTTTAGCTTTACGCCGTCAGTGCCGCAAATTGCGTCAGTTTGCTGCGGTAAAACCCCAGCCCTGCGGCGTCGGTGGTGCCAAAGTTGCGCACAGCTCCCAGCACGATGTGGTGGTCACCCGCTTCGATGAGCTGGTGCACATCGCAATCAAACCAAGCCACAGCGCCGTTCAAGCGCAGACGTTGGCTGTCTAAGCGTTCCACAGGCACATGGGCAAATCGCTCCGCCATGCTGCCGGTGGCAAATTGCCCAGCCAGCGCGGCTTGATGCTCGGCCAGCACACTCACCGTGAAGCCGCCTGAGCGGGTGAACGCCGCGTGACTGCTGGCCTCGCGGCGAATGCTCCACAGCACCAAGCGTGGGTTGAGCGAGACCGAGCTGAACGAGTTACACGTCATGGCCCAGTCTTGGCCCTCATGGTGGGCGGTGACCACGGTCACGCCCGTGCCAAAGCTGGACAGGGCTTTGCGATAGTCCATTGCGTCTGTTGCGTTGTGCATGGGGTCCTTAAGGCACTTCGTGGCCGCAGGCCAATTCGTAGAGTTCAAACCAAGTTTGGCGGTCCATCGGCACGCGCTCGGCTTGGCTGAATTGCGCAATGCGCTCCAGCTGGTTGGTGCCCATCACAGGCAGCACTTGGGCGGGGTGGTGCAGCAACCAAGCGATGGCCACGGCGGTGGTGTCGGTGCCTGCTGCTTGGGCCAAGCTTTGCAGCTTGGGCGCGAGTCGCGCAGCGGCCGTGCCAGCGGTGTGGGCTTGGGTGTGCAAGCGTCCGCCGCCCAAAGGCGACCACGCCATCACGGGCATGACATGTTGTTGCGCGTGGGCCATTTGGCCGTTGATCAACGGGGCGGTGTTGAGCAAGCTCACTTCGAGTTGGTTGATTTGCAGCTTGTGCGTCATGCGCGATTGCAGCAAGTCCACATCCCAAGGCATGAAGTTCGACACCCCCACGCCGCGCACTTTGCCGCTGTTGATCAAGCCGTCCAAACATTCGCCCAAAGCTTGGGCGTCCATCAGCGGGTCAGGGCGGTGAATCAACAGCAGGTCGATCACGTCCACACCGATGCGTTGCAGCGAACTGTCCACACTGGCGCGCACATGGGCGGGCGAGGTGTCGTAATGCTTCACGCGGGTGCTGGGCCATTGCTGCGAGAGCAACATGATGTCGGTTTTGGTGACGATCTCGATCTTGCTTTTCAGACTAGGGTGCGCTTTGAGCGTTTCGCCAAACAGCGATTCGCAGCGGTAGTCGCCATAAATATCTGCATGGTCAAAGGTGGTGATGCCTTGGGCCAAGCAGGCTTCAATGCGGGCCAAGTTGGCGCTCACCGAGGTGTCAGTGGCTTCGCTCAAGCGCCACACGCCATAGGCCATGCGGCTCAAAGATTGGCCGTTAGGCAGGGTGAGGCGACTCACGGGGGACTGACTCATTTGCGAACTCCTGTGCCCAGCGGTGTGGGCGGTGTGGTGGCGGGCACGCGCCCATATTCTTGGGCGAGTGACACGGTTTTGAGGTGGGGCAGCACTTTGGTGCCGAAGATTTCGCATTCGTTCAAGTGCGGATAGCCCGAGAAGATGAAGGCGCGTATGCCCATTTTCATATAGTCGTGGATCTCGCTCAGCACTTGGTCCACGCTGCCCACCAAAGCGGCGCCGCAACCGCTGCGGGCGCGGCCTACGCCGGTCCACAAATGCGGTTCGATGTAGCCCTCTTCGTCGGCGATCTCGCGGTTTTGGCTTTGCAGCGCCACGCCCAAGCTCTTGGCATCTAAGGCGCGGTTGCGTATTTCATGGCCTTTGCCGTCGTCGAGTTGGGAGACGAGCTCGCGGGCGTACTCGCGCGCTTCGGCCTCGGTGTCACGCACGACCATGTGCACGCGCAGGCCGTAGTCGAGTAGGCGGTTGTGCTTGGCCGCTTGGGCATGCACGTCGCGCATGCGTTGGGCCAACACATCTTTGGGCTCGGGCCACATCAAATAGGTGTCGCAATGTGCGCCGCACAGGGCCAAGGCGTCGGGGCTGTAACCACCGAAATACAACAGGGGGCCGCCATTGATTTGGTAGGGGCGCACGGGGTCGGTGGACAAACCTTTGAGGTTGTAGATCTGGCCTTCGTAGTTGATCTCGTCTTGGGTCCACGCTTGCTTCAAGATTTCCACCACTTCCCACGAACGGCGGTAGCGGTAGGCGCTGTCTTCTTGCTGGCCCGGAAAGTCCGACGAAATCACGTTGAGCGTGAGCCGACCTTCCAAGATGTGGTCCAGCGTGGCCACGGTGCGTGCCAGCATGGCGGGGTGCATCTCGCCGCAGCGGATGGCGGCGAGCAAATTCATGCGCGAGGTTTGGGGGGCCACGGCGGCGGCAAAGGTCAGCGTGTCTTGGCCCACTTGGTAGGAGGACGGGCACAAAATGTTGCGAAACCCCAGCTCTTCCGCGCGCGTGACGATGCGGCTGGTGTTGGCCCAGTTGCTGCGCAAATCGCCATCGGGCACGCCCAAATGGCGGAAATCGTCAGAACACAAAGGCGCAAACCACGCGACTTCGGCGCCCGCAATGTCGGCGCCTCGGACAGGAACAACGCTCATCAAAATCTCCTGATGGAAAAAGTGAATGAATGGTATATGAATTGAGGCACGTGTGTGATGGGTGTTTCCACGCATTTGCGATACTTGGCCTCTATGAAGGCTCCCACCCCCGCCAAACCCTTGCCTGTGTATCTGCAAATCGCAGAGTTGCTGACGCGCCAGATCAAGGCGGGTTATTGGCAAAGTGGCGAGCGTTTACCCACCGAGGCTGAGTTGGCCGATTCCTTGTCGGTGGCGGTGGGCACCTTGCGCAAATCGCTGGCGCTGCTGTCGGAGCAGGGCGTGTTGGAACGCATTCAAGGCTCGGGCACCTATGTGCGCCGCGCCGAAGGCTCGCAGCGTATTTATGAGCTGTTTCGCTTGGAGTTGACCACGGGGCCCGGTTTGCCAACCGCGCATATTTTGGAGGTCAGCCGGTGCGTACGTCCTGCGCATGTGCCGCTGTTGGGCGTCGACGCGCAAGCCCCCGTTTGGCGGGTGCGCCGCCTGCGCTTTTTGAGCCAAGTGCCTGTTGCGTTAGAAGAAATTTGGTTTGACGGCGCGCTGGCGTCCACCTTGCAAGCCTCAGACTTCGGCGACTCTATGTATTTGTTCTACCAAACCCAGTTTCAAGTTTGGATTGCCCGCGTTGAAGACCGCATCAGCGCCGCACCCGCACCCGAGTGGGCCGCACCGCCTTTGGGTATGCAAGCCGGTCAAAACGCGGGCTTCATTGAGCGGCTGTCGTGGACCGCCAACAACACCTTGGCCGAGTTTTCGCAAACGTGGTTCGATCCGGTGGTGTGTCGGTATGTGTCGCGGATCAGTCAGTGAATGGTTTGAGACAATCGCGGTAGTTTTTAAAGCATTTCATGATCAAACGAATTTTTCTGACTGCCATCTCGCTGTGTCTCTTTGGGCTGGCCAGCGCGCAAGACTTGCGCACCATTTCTCTGGTGGTCCCCTTTTCAGCTGGTTCAGCGCAGGATGTTTTCGCACGACTGATCAGTGAGTCCTTGGGGCAAGAATTACAAGCGCGCGTGGTGGTGGTCAACAAGCCTGGGGCAGGCGGCACCATTGCATCTGCGTTTGTTGCCAGCGCTAAACCCGATGGACTCACTTACTTGATGGCCAGTGCCAGTCATCATTTGGCGGGTGCTTTGTACCCGACCTTGACCTACCACCCGCTTGACAGTTTCAGGGGTGCTGCTTTTCTCGGATTTTCAGAGTTTGTACTAATCACGACAGACAGCATGCGTACCCCTGATCTGGCCTCCTTTGTGACCCGGGTGAAGTCAAACCCTAACGTCTTCAATTACGCCTCAGCCGGCAACGGCAGTGTCACCCATGTGGGAATGGCGAGCTTTTTGAAAACTGCCAATTTGCAAATGGTGCATATTCCACTCAAAGGGACTAGCGAAATCATCAACGAGGTGTTGTCGGGGCGGGTTCAGGCAGCGATGGTGTCTTCAATCGGCATTTACGGTTATCGGAGCGATCCCAGACTCAAGCTACTAGCGACTTCCGGCAGTCGTCGCTCTGAGTTTTTTGCCGACACTCCTGGGCGTGTCCTAGATTTTGTGTAAACGGTCTAATGGCAGGAAACTGCCTTCATCTTCAAAGGAAGAGAAATGACCGTAAGCAACGAACTGATAGACCGCCTGTTGGCGGATTACAAAAAGCCTGAAGACCTCATCGGAGAAAACGGGCTTCTCAAACAATTGACCAAACGCTTGGTCGAGCGAGCCCTTGAAGC
>NZ_PTQX01000031.1:0-12666 GCF_002943475.1 Limnohabitans sp. TS-CS-82
GATGGCCGTGCTTGGCGGCACTGGGCTTCGTTGTTCATTCTTCATACTGGAGTGCTCTTGTTCCCAGGTCCCGAAGGCCTGCACGCCGCCTTCATCAAGTTTACGTCGCCAGGTCACGACTTGGTTGGGATTGCGGATGTCATAGACCGCCGCAACCTGCCGGCAAGAAAGCTGCTCACGGTCCTGATGAGACAGTACCTGCAACTTGAACTGCGCACTGTACTTGCTGCGCTTGGGTCGTAGCCCGTCAATGCCGTGCAGACGGTAGTGGCTTACCCAAGTACGGATCTTCTCCTCAGGCACTGACCACTGCCGGGCCAGCAACTTCGCTCCGCCGTCCCCATTCAAAAAGCTCTTGACCACCTTGAGCTTGAACTCGGTTTCGTACTTCCTCATGTCACCCCCTTTAAGTTTGTCCAACTCTTGGGGGTCAGTTCACTTGCCGGGGGATGCATCTTCCAGCGTCACCACGGCGGCGTGTTGGTGCGCGATTTCCAGCACGATGGGCAGGCCGAGGCCCGAGCCATCGGCCTCGGTACCCAAGGCGCGGTAGAAGGGTTGGAACACCAAATCGCGCTCGGCTTCTGGAATGCCTGGCCCTGAGTCTTCCACCTGCAACACCACCACTTTGCCAAACTTGTCGGCGAGCAAACGCACGGTAATCACGCCCGGAGTGTCCTCGCTGGAGGGCGTGTAGTTGATTGCGTTGTCCACCAAGTTGCGCACCATTTCTTTGAGCAGCGTGGGGTTGCCCATCACACGCACACCTGTGCTGCCGGATGCCGCACCTTCATAGCCTAGGTCAATGTATTTGTCCAAGGCGCGTGGCAGCGAGTCTTGAATCACGTCGCTCACCAACGCCACCAAATCACAAGGGCTGCGCGCGATGTTGGTGCTGCCGCTTTCGGCGCGTGCCAAGGACAACAGTTGGTTCACCGTGTGCGTGGCGCGAATGCTGGCGCGTCCAATGAGTTTGAGCGATTGCTTGAGTTCATCCGCGCTAGAGTCCGCGCGTTGCGCCAAGTCGGCTTGCATGCGCAAACCCGCCAACGGTGTTTTGAGCTGATGCGCGGCATCGGCCAAAAAGCGTTTTTGTGTGGCGATGGATTCTTTGAGTCGTGTGAGCAAGTCGTTGATAGAGGCCACCAGAGGGGCTACTTCTTGCGGTACCGCAGATTCATCCAACGGACTCAAGTCATCGGGTTTGCGTAAGCGAATGCGTTCTTCGAGTTTGTTGAGCGGGCGAATGCCGCGCGCCAAAGCCAGCCACACCAGCAGCACGGCCAGCGGCAAGATGACGAACTGCGGCAGCATCACGCCTTTGATAATTTCGGTGGCCAGCACAGAGCGTTTCTCTAACGTTTCGCCCACTTGCACCAGCACGGGCTTGGCACCTGGCACGTCTACGCGCACCCAGGTGTAGGCCACGCGCACATCGGCGCCGCGCATTTCGTCATCGCGAATACGCACTTCGCCTGGCAGAGGTTGCTCTTCGTCTGGGGGTAGCGGAAAGTCGCGTTCGCCGCTCACAAATTCGCCACGCGTGCCCAGCACTTGGTAATAAATCAAGTCCGCTTCGTCGGCGCGCAAAATTTCGCGCGCTGGCAAAGGCAAGTTGAAATACATGCGCGTTTGGTCGCTCTTGACGAGCTGCGCGAGGGCTTGCACGTTGTATTCCAAGCCTCGGTCAAACGGGCGGCCTGCAATGTTTTGCGCCACCAGCCAAGTGAGCGCCAAGCTGACCGGCCACAGCAACAGCAGCGGCGTGAGCATCCAATCCAAAATCTCGCCAAACAGCGAGTGTTGCTCGCGCCTAAACAGCTTTGCCATGCAAGTGCGCCGTGTTTAGCCCGGAATTTTTTCGAGGCAGTAGCCCAAGCCGCGCACGGTGGCGATGCGGATCGGGCCTTTTTCAATCTTCTTGCGCAGGCGGTGGATGTATACCTCGATGGCGTTGTTGCTCACCTCTTCGCCCCACTCGCACAAGCGCTCGACCAGTTGGTCTTTGCTCACCAAGCGGCCGCTGCGTTGCAACAGCACTTCGAGTAAGCCGAGTTCGCGTGCAGACAGCTCAACCATCTTGCCGTCGATGGTGGCCACGCGACCGGTTTGGTCGTACACCAAGGGGCCGTGTTTGATGGACGACGAGGTGCCGCCCATCCCGCGACGTGTGAGGGCGCGCACGCGGGCTTCGAGTTCTTGCAGGCTGAAGGGTTTGGCCATGTAGTCGTCCGCGCCGTAGTCCAAACCTTTGACGCGCTCTTCCACGCCGTCAGCGGCGGTGAGGATGAGCACAGGAATGGATGAACCGCGTGATCGCAAACGTTTGAGCACTTCAAGGCCGTGCATTTTGGGAAGGCCTAAATCCAAGATGAGCAGGTCGAACTCATCCGTGGTCATCAAGGCGGCATCGGCTTCGGTGCCGCTGGCCACGTGGTCGGCGGCGGCACCCGATGCGCGCAAAGTACGCAACAGGCCGTCGGCCAAGACCAAGTCGTCTTCTGCAATCAGGATGCGCATGTGTTGTCTCCAACTTTGTTTGTGTTTTTTAGAAAGTTCAGCGCTGCGATTCTAGGTCCGAGTAAGCCCCGGCATAGGCCTCTAACCCTAAGCTGACCACGGTGGCCACGTCTGTGCCCACTTCTTGTTTGAATTCCGCTTCGGTTTGTGCCACGGCTTGCTCAAAAGCCCGCAGCCAAGCCAGCCCTGTTTCGGTGAACACAATGCGCCGTGCGCGAGCGTCTTGCGGGTCGGACAAGCGCTGCACCAAACCCCACGCTTCGCACTGGGTCACGAGATCGCCCATGGCTTGCTTGGTCATGCCGGCACTGGCGGCGAGGTCGATCAGGCGTGAGCCTTCTAGGTTCAGGTGGCGTGTGATGTGGATGTGCGCTGCGCTGACCTGGGCGCGGGCGGCAAGGTTGGACAGCGCCAAAGGAACATCCACGTTGTGCGCCATCAGGTGCAGCACGCGAGCGTCAAAGCGTCGCATGGCGTGGCCGAGTAAGCGGCCCAAGTGAACTTGTCGCCAGTCTTGCTGGGTGGAAAAGGTGGGAGCAGAAGTCATTTATAGATGGTAAGGCAAACTGACCAAAAAAAGTGTTTACAAGTTTCGACTTTGCGTTAAAGTACTGGTCAAGCATCCAGTTGTTGTTAAACACAGTAACTGGACATTCTCGGTAAGCCCTTGATTTAACGGAGATTTCTCATGAACAACAAACCCATCGTCGCTGACAGCGAAAAAGCCAAAGCCCTCCAAGCCGCCTTGGCGCAAATCGAAAAACAATTCGGCAAGGGCACCATCATGCGCTTGGGCGAAGGCGAAGTGATTGACGACATCCAAGTTGTGTCCACCGGCTCATTGGGTTTGGACATTGCTTTGGGCGTGGGCGGTTTGCCGCGTGGTCGCGTGATCGAAATCTACGGCCCAGAGTCATCCGGCAAAACTACCCTCACCTTGCAAGTCATCGCTGAGATGCAAAAACAAGGCGGCACTTGCGCGTTTGTGGATGCTGAGCACGCTTTGGATTCTCAATACGCCCAAAAGCTCGGCGTGAACTTGCAAGACTTGCTCATCAGCCAACCCGACACCGGCGAACAAGCGTTGGAAGTGGTCGACAGCTTGGTGCGCTCAGGCGCTGTGGATTTGGTGGTGGTCGACTCTGTGGCCGCCCTCACACCCAAGGCCGAACTCGAAGGCGACATGGGCGATTCATTGCCAGGCCTGCAAGCCCGTTTGATGAGCCAAGCGCTGCGCAAGTTGACGGCTTCCATCAAGAAGACCAACTGCACGGTGATCTTCATCAACCAAATCCGCATGAAGATTGGCGTGATGTTTGGTTCACCAGAAACTACTACCGGTGGTAACGCGCTCAAGTTCTACGCGTCTGTGCGTTTGGACATTCGCCGCACCGGCACCATCAAGCGTGGCGACGAAGCGGTGGGTAACGAAACCAAAGTCAAAGTGGTGAAGAACAAAGTCGCGCCTCCGTTCAAGACGGCCGAGTTCGACATCTTGTTTGGCGAAGGCATCAGCCGCCAAGGCGAAATCATTGACATGGGCGTGAACGCCAAGGTCATTGAAAAGTCCGGCGCTTGGTATGCGTACCAAGGCGAAAAAATCGGCCAAGGCCGTGACAACGCGCGTGAGTTCTTGCGTGAAAACGAAGCTCTGGCTTTCGAAATCGAAAACAAAGTGCGCGAATCTTTGGGTATTCCATTGTTGGCTGGCGGTGTAGATGCACCTGCAGCCAAAGAAGAAAAAGCGCCCAAGGTTTCTAAGGCTGCCAAAGAAGCGAAAGACGTCAAGGGCGCTGCTGATGCAGATGCAGACGGCGTAGTGGCTTAACGCTCGCTCAAAAGCGTCAACCCAAAAGTCAGCCTCGTGACACACGACGTCGATTCAAACGAAGACGAGAAACCCAAGGCGAAAAGGGCCAAGGGGTTTCAAATCTCACTCAAAGGCCGAGCCTTGCGCTTGCTCTCGCAACGCGAGCACTCGCGCTTTGAGCTAGAGCGCAAGCTCAAACCGTTTGAAGAAACGCCGGGCGAGCTGGCAGAGGCTTTGGATTTTTTGCAGGCCAAAGACTTCATCAACGAACAGCGTGTGGTGGAGTCGGTGGTCAACAGCCGTTCTCGCAAGCTCGGTGCATCCCGGGTGCGTCAAGAATTGCAAGCCAAGGGGTTGCCTGTCGAGGCCATCGCCGAAGCTGTGCAAGCGATGCGCAGCACCGAGCTAGAGCGAGCCCGCGAAGTCTGGCGAAAGAAATTTGGCGAGCCGCCGATTGACCAAGCGGCACGCGTTAAACAAGTGCGATTTTTAGTGAGTCGGGGTTTTGCGCCTGAGGTTGTGCGCAAAGTCGTGGCTGGCGCGGAAGACTTTTAAACGCCCAGCATCAGCTGCAGGTTTTGCACCGCAGCGCCGCTGGCACCCTTGCCCAAGTTGTCCAAACGCGCCATCAGCACGGCATGGCGATGGGTTTCGTTCGCGAAGACGCGAATTTCTAGTTTGTTGGTGTCGTTCAACGCGGTCGCGTCGAGCTTGCCGTTGTCCGTGGCGGGTTGCACGCTCACCCATCCATCTGGGTGTTGGCCGTAATGTTTGGCCAGTGCGTCATGCAAGTCAGCCGCCTTGGGTTTGGCAGGCAACATGTCCAAATGAATGGGCAGTTGCACCAGCATGCCTTGGCGGAAGTTACCAACCGATGGCACAAACAAAGGCCGACGTGTGAGGCCGGTGTAGGCCATGATTTCGGGGATGTGTTTGTGCTCTAAGCCAAGTGCATAGGTTTCAAACAGCGGCGCTTTGCCAGCTTCGTAGTCCTCAATCATGGTGCGGCCGCCGCCCGAGTAGCCGCTGACCGAAGGCAGGGCCACGGGAAAGTCGGCGGGCACCAAGCCCGCGTCCACCAAGGGGCGCAGCAAAGCAATCGCGCCGGTGGCGTAGCAGCCGGGGTTGGCCACGCGGTCGGCGTTGATCACGGCCTCGCGCTGGCCAGCGGCCAACTCGGGGAAGCCATAAACCCAACCAGGCTCAACACGGTGCGCAGTGGAGGCGTCGATGATTTTGGGTTTTTTGCCGCTCAGGCTGTCGATCATTGCGACCGACTCGCGGGCGTGGTCGTCGTGCAGACACAGGATCACCATGTCCACGCCAGCCATCAGCTCGCGTTTGGCTTCGGGGTCTTTGCGTTTCGCGGGGTCAATGCTGACGACTTCGATGCTTGGCATGAGCGCCAAGCGTTCGCGAATTTGTAGACCTGTGGTGCCGGCTTCGCCGTCGATGAAGACTTTAGACATGGATGTCGCCAGAAAGTACAAAAATGTGAGGCGTCGCTAGGCTGTTGTAAGCCAGTTAAAAGTTTGACGCGATGCAGCATGATACAGTCTCAAGGCTTTGTGTGGAGCGGCTCTTAGGTGTCGTCAACCAAACAAAACGTTACAAATCCACCGATTACTAAGAGAGATCTCATGAAGATTCACGAGTACCAAGGCAAGGAAATCTTGCGTCAATTTGGTGTGCCAGTGCCACGCGGTATCCCTGCGTTCACGGTACAAGAAGCGGTGGAAGCCGCGCAAAAGTTGGGCGGCCCAGTTTGGGTTGTGAAAGCTCAAATCCACGCGGGTGGCCGCGGCAAAGGCGGCGGCGTCAAAGTGGCTAAGACCATTGATGATGTCAAGCGTTTGGCCGAAGAGATCTTGGGCATGCAGCTCAAGACCCACCAAACTGGCCCAGAAGGCCAAAAAGTGCGTCGCCTCTATATCGAAGACGGCGCCGACATCAACAAAGAATATTACGTGTCAGTCGTGACTGACCGTGCAACTCAAAAGATTGCTTTCATCGCTTCCAGCGAAGGCGGCATGGACATTGAAGAAGTTGCCCACAGCACCCCAGAAAAAATCATCACCGAGTTCATCGACCCGTTGACTGGTTTGGGCGATGCACAAGCCAAGAAGATTGCAGACGCCATCGGCATGCCTGCTGACTCCACCGCTCAAGCCGTGGACATCTTCAAGAAGCTGTACCAGTGCTACATGGAAACTGACGCATCTTTGGTGGAAATCAACCCACTGAACCGCGACAGCAAAGGCAACGTGATGGCTTTGGACGCGAAGTTCAACTTCGATGCCAACGCTTTGTTCCGTCACCCAGAAATCGTGGCTTACCGCGATTTGGACGAAGAAGATCCTGCTGAAGTGGAAGCTTCTAAGTTTGACTTGGCCTACATCTCCTTGGACGGCAACATCGGTTGCTTGGTCAACGGTGCTGGCTTGGCCATGGCCACCATGGACACCATCAAGTTGTTTGGCGGCGAGCCAGCCAACTTCTTGGACGTGGGCGGCGGCGCTACAGCTGAGAAAGTCACCGAAGCCTTCAAGATCATGTTGGCCAACAAGAATGTCAAAGGCATTTTGGTCAACATCTTCGGCGGCATCATGAAGTGCGACACCATCGCCAGCGGCGTGATCACAGCTTGTAAAGCCGTGAACTTGTCAGTGCCATTGGTTGTGCGCATGAAAGGCACCAACGACGAGCTGGGCAAGAAAATGTTGGCCGAATCAGGTCTGCCAATCATCTCTGCCGACACCATGGCCGAAGCCGCAACGTCTATCGTTGCCGCTGTGAAGTAAGGGAAAAAACATGTCCATCTACATCAATAAAAACACCAAGGTCATCACCCAAGGTATCACCGGTAAAACCGGTCAGTTCCACACTGAAAAGTGCATCGAGTACGCAAACGGTAAAAACTGTTTCGTTGCGGGTGTGAACCCCAAGAAGGCTGGCGAGTCCATTTTCGGCGTGCCAATTTTCTCGACCGTCAAAGACGCTGCCAAAGAAACTGGCGCAACTGTGTCTGTGATCTACGTGCCACCAGCTGGTGCAGCTGCTGCCATTTGGGAAGCTGTGGAAGCTGACCTCGACTTGGCCATCTGTATCACCGAAGGCATCCCAGTCCGTGACATGCTTGAAGTTCGTAACAAGATGAAAGCCAAGGAAGCTGCTGGCGGCAAGAAAACCTTGTTGCTCGGCCCTAACTGCCCTGGTTTGATCACACCTGACGAAATCAAGATCGGCATCATGCCCGGTCACATCCACCGCAAAGGCCGTATCGGCGTTGTGTCTCGTTCAGGCACATTGACGTACGAAGCTGTGGCGATGTTGACCGAAGTGGGCTTGGGCCAATCCAGCGCAGTCGGTATCGGTGGTGACCCCATCAACGGTTTGAAGCACATCGACGTGATGAAAGCTTTCAACGACGATCCAGACACAGACGCCGTCATCATGATTGGTGAAATCGGTGGTCCAGACGAAGCTGAAGCTGCACAGTGGTGCAAGGCCAACATGAAGAAGCCCATCGTTGGTTTCATCGCTGGTGTGACTGCCCCTCCCGGCAAGCGCATGGGCCATGCGGGTGCTTTGATTTCTGGCGGTGCAGACACTGCAGATGCCAAGCTGGCCATCATGGAAGAGTGCGGCTTCATCGTCACACGCAACCCATCTGAATTGGGCAAATTGCTCAAGGCTCAGTTGAAGTAATCTCCTTCGGGAGTTACCCAGATCAAAGCGAGCGGTGTTTCACCGCTCGCTTTTTTTTGAACTCATGCACCTGCTTATGATTTGACGGCGCTGCCTAGAATTCGTGCCCAACCTTCAAAGGACTTGCGATGAAACAAACCCTACAACGCGGCTTCACCTTGATCGAACTCATGATCGTGGTGGCCATCATTGGCGTACTGGCCTCGGTGGCTTTGCCTGCTTACCAAGACTACATGATTCGAGCGCGTGTGAGCGAAGGCCTTGGTCTTGCTTCGGCGGCTAAAACAAATGTGTTGGATGTACTCAACAGCGGCAACATTGCCACGGCGACCTCGGGCTACAAAACGGGCTACACCTTCGGTGGTGCGACCAAGAACATCAGCAGCATTGATATTGCTGCGAGCACAGGCGTCATCACCATCACCACAACGGCGGCTGCGGGCGGCGGTAGCTTGTTGTTGGTGCCTTTCACCAAGAGCGGCACGACTGAAGCTGCATTGCCAGCGCCAACAGCTACAAGTGCATCGATTGATGGCGTGGTGCAGTGGAGGTGTATGGCCAAAGATGCAACCGCGTTTGTCGGCGTGTCTGTGCCCAGTGATGCATTGGACAAAAAGTATGTGCCGAGTGATTGCAAATAAGCGCATGCACACATCGATCCAGGCGCCTACGGGCGCCTTTGTTTTTGCAACGCCTGAGTGATAGAAAATCACGCCATGAATTCGTCTACAGCTCAAAGCCTCTTGGTGCGCAATGTCATCTTGGTGTTGTGTGTCGCCTTGCCGTGGCTCAACCCCTTTGTCAGCAGCCCATCCACAGCCGTCATCCCTTTGTTGGTGAGCTGGATGATGGCGGCGTGCGCCTTGTTGGCAGTGGTTGAGCTGCCGCTGGCGAAACCACGCTGGACCGTTTCAGAAGTCGCGATGTGCGGCGTGTTGCTGGCGTGGTTGGTGGCTTCAATGCTGTGGGTGCCACAGGTGGTGGACCGTGCGTTAACGATGGGGCTGCTGGCGTCTTTGATGTGCGTATGGCTCATGGCCGGTGTGGGCCGACGAGCCGCGGTGGACGAATCGCTGTTGCGTTGGTTGGTGGTGGGGATATTGGCCGCAGCGGTCACCAGTGCGGTGTTGGGTGTGTTGCAGTATTTGGGCTTGGCGCGTGAGTTGGCGCCTTGGGTGAACCAGCCGCTGAAGGGCGATGCTTTTGCCAACTTGCGTCAGCGCAACCAATTCGCCTCGCTCACCAGCTTAGGACTGGTGGCGTTGCTGGGTTGGGTGGCGGTGCGTACCAAGGCGCAACGCATGACGCGTGTTGGCTGGACCTTGACCTTTGTCTTGCTCAATGTGTTGGCCGCAGGCGTGGCGTGTTCGGTGTCACGCACGGGTGCTGTGCAATGGGCGCTGGTCGGTGTGTTGATGGCGGCATGGGCCTGGTGCAGCACTAAGCAAGAAGCGGCATTTGGCAAAGGCTTGGTGTGGCTGGCGTTGGCAGCCCCTGTTCTGGTGGCGTTGTGGTCCGTGTGGATGCCTTTGCTGGCTTTACAAACGACGGGTGAGCAAGGTGCGAGCATGATTTTGCGCGTCACAGGTCAAGCGCAAGACTATGCCGCTTGCGGTGGTCGTCGCGTGTTGTGGAGCAATGTGTTGGCGCTAGTGACACAGCACCCATGGCTGGGTTGGGGTTGGGGCGAGACCGACTATGCGCACTTCATGACGGACTACAACATCTTGCGTTTTTGCGACATGCTGGACAACGCGCATGACTTTCCGTTGCACTTGGCACTCGAATTTGGTGTGCCATTTGCTCTGGCTGTGATGGCGTTGATATGTGTGTGGGTGCTGCGCCGCACCCCGTGGCGTGAACAACACGCATGGCGTGTGATGGCTTGGTGCTTGCTGCTGGTACTGGGCTTGCACAGCCTGCTGGAATACCCACTTTGGTACGGCCCGTTTCAAATGACCTTGGGCTTGGCCATCGGTGTGTTGTGGGCAGCACCTGATGCGCCTGCAAGAGAAGAAGCGCAAGAAGGCCCCATGCTGGTGGCTGCCTTGTTGTTCATCGGTTGTTTGTACGCGGCATGGGACTTCAACCGTGTGGGGCAAATCTACCGACAAGCTGCTTCGCGCGATGCGGCCTACCGAGACAACCCCTTGCACCATGCCAAGCAATCGTGGCTCTTCAAAAATCAAGCAGACTTTGCTGAGCTCACCACGCAGACGGTCACCACAGACAATGCGGCGGAGTTGTATCCACAAGCGCTGCGCTTGATGCATTACTCACCTGAAGCGCGCGTGGTGAAACGCGCCATCGACAGCGGCAAGTTGTTAGGTTTTGATGCACAAGCGCAGGCGTTGACCGAGCGTCTAGACGATGTGAAGCAAAACACGCCACGCTAAACTCATGCGCAACATGACCCACGCTCACCCCACCCTCTCGGCCATCGTCATCACGCGCAACGAAGCGCACAACTTGCACGACTGCTTGCAGTCCATGCACGGCTTGGTCGATGAAATCATCGTGGTGGATAGCCAAAGCACTGACGCTACAGTGGTCATCGCGCAGCAGCACGGCGCCAAAGTGGCGCAGCCCGCTGACTGGCCCGGCTTTGGACCACAAAAAAATCGGGCGCTTGATTTGGCGACCTGCGATTGGGCGCTGTCGATCGACGCTGACGAACGCGTCACGCCCGAGTTGGCCGCGGAAATCAAGCAGGTGTTGCAAGCGGGCGCGCCTGACGTGGCCTATAAGTTGCCGCGTTTGTCTTCCTACTGCGGCAAATTCATCCATCACGCGGGTTGGCAACCAGACTATGTGCTGCGCTTGTTCAAACGTGGCACGGCCAAATTTTCAGATGATCTTGTGCATGAGCGTGTGGTGACGGAGTTGCCCGTGCAAGCGCTGCACAACCATTTGTTGCACTACAGCTATCTCAACTTCTCACAAGTCTTGTCCAAGGTCGACGCGTATTCCAGTGCCTCTGCCAAGCAAGCTTATGCGCGCGGAAAGCGCTCATCTGTAGCGGGTGCTTTGGGTCACGGCGCGTGGGCCTTTTTTCGTACCTATGTGATTCGCCGAGGTTTCTTAGATGGCGGACATGGTTTGGCGCTGTCTATCTCCAACGCCGAGACCAGCTACTACAAGTATTTGAAGCTTTGGCAAATGCAGCAGACCGCAGAGGCCGCTGCAAAGTAAGCGCGTCTCACTGCTTTTAGGCGACGACGTAGCTGCCCGACTTACCGCCATGCTTCTCAAGCAAATGCACCTCGGTCATCGTCATGCCTCGGTCCACTGCCTTGCACATATCTTAAATAGTCGGGTTTACGGTCATTTTCAGGCTTTGTTTGGATACTTTTGTTAAGAGTTTTAGCCCATTTCCATCAGTTTAAGCATACCCACGTCATCCTTGATGTGGACCAAATTGGGACATGTCCCAGTTCAGGCTCAGATTATCTGGCCGTATCAGCACCTATGCAACACACCGTGGGATGAGTGTGGAATCACAGTGCCCCCCCCAATGTCACTCCCCCAGAGAACTGCTTCCCATACATCTCCTGACTGTCCTTTACGCCTTTAAACGGTGCCAGCGGATAGCTTGACGTGGATATAAGGCACCTAGCCCCATACGGACGATGCAATCAGCCATAAACAGGCATATCCCCACCGATACGTTCACCACATAGACCGTGGGAGACGTTGGATTCACTGTGGACGAGCACCCCTTGATGCTTTTTTACAGTTCAAGAACGTGCCATACGGTGCGACTAGATAGTTGACGGTGGATACGAACTTATTTGAGCCATCTATCTAGAACGGAACTCACGTATTCCTTGGGAAGCATATGACCTCCATCGGGGACTACATGAACTGGGATACCTACCAACTCACCGAACTTGGTCACATTGACTGGATTTGATTGCCAATCCTCGGCACCCGTGTGAATCTCACATTGCTTTGGACTTGGATACATCCCTGACTGAGCCAGTTCCATCAGGACATTAGCTCTCGGCGGCAAGAAATGCATTGGCCGTTCTTCATCTTGATTCTCGAACTCACCAACGATTGGTGACAGTAATAGTGTCTTGCCTATGTAAGGCTCACCTAGTTGCGCCAGTGAGTGGAGAAATATGTAAGCACCAAAGCTGTTGCATATGACTCTGGCACTCTCATCCCAGAAGTTATCTTTCAGGTCATTGCATACGGTGTCTATCTGGTCTTGGAACGAGATGTTCCTGAACTCACCTGAGAGTTGTCTCCCCGTAACATCAAATCCACGTTCAAGGATGGCTTGACCTAACCCTGTGTGAAGGGTTCCGCCCATGCCAGTTAAGTAGTAGACGGTTTGAGTCATTGGCGACGTTTTATTTGCCACTCGTGCTGGCACTTGAGGCAATGTCGGTCTGGTTGATTCTCATCAATGACACATCCGCAGAGCGCAACCTCATTATGTTGAATTGCATCCAATAGTGAGCCACTAAACCTAGGTATTTGCATCCAAATTTGACCCACGTAGTCAAACTGTCCTGCTCAGCATTGAGCAGGAGGCACAGGAGTGATCAACGTGGCGTTATTAAGTGTGATCAGGCGGTGGCACCTGAGAGATGGAATGAGCATTCGGGAAATATCCCGAC
>NZ_PTQX01000032.1:0-7542 GCF_002943475.1 Limnohabitans sp. TS-CS-82
CAAACCCTGCCCCCAAGCGGGTAATTGCATTGGTGACTCGCGCCACATCCGCCCACTCGGCCGAGTTCGAAGCAATTGCGAAGGTGATGGTTGCTGTCCATCGTAAAAAGAATTAGAAGCCTACCGTTACACAACTGCCGTATCGATGAATTGAAAGGCGGACATGCAGCAAACGCTGCTCACCGACTGCTTGGGGTCGGGTAGAGACGGTCAAGGACGGACGACTTAGTTCGGCCAAAAGCGGACGATGCTGTTGTTGTATCAATCTGTGATTTAGGCTGGTTGTAGTCACTCGCGGTAAGTGGACGTCATAGTTGCGGCGATTACTACCGGTCATTTAAGCGGGAGGAGCTACGAGGACCGTTGTAATTGAAATACCGGTCACTCGACATGCCGCGTATGCGATCCGTGCTTATGCGAACATGATCGGGCGGTCTGGTGCTGGCTTTACAGACACCCCGCTGTCTTGGAGTCAGTCGCCATCACTATCTTTTACAGTCCCGTCTCACCAAATCCGTAACCGCTGCTCCTCCCACAGCGCAGGCGGGTCCACCGCAAGATCAAACAGCGTCAGGTGATCCGGCAGCGTATCCTCCAAAATCGCCTCGACGATGTCCGGTGCCAGCGTAGTCAAATTCACCATCCGGCTGACGTAGCTGTTGTCGACTCCCTCCAGCGCTACAATTTCAGTCAGGTTTTTCAACTTGCCGTACTCCAGCATTGCCAACCACCGGTGGCCCCTGGCCAGCGCCAGTTCCAGCGGTGTGGCCGCCACGTCCCACGGCCGCAGCAGTTTCCCCGGTCGCCTTGATTGCTCATTGGGCAGTCTCATTTGTTTGCGCCCGCTGCGGCGGTTGTTATGAATCGGTACAGCGCGATCCGGCCCTCTCTTGTTCACGCAAAAGGCGTTATTCAGGGCCGACTAAGTAGTTCAGTCGCTTGCCTCATCCTTGCTTGAAGCTCTGGAAAAACAAGCCTGAATCGAGTCCACTCCTGGTCTGAAGTAACCGAGATCGCCCCGCCATGGGCCTCGACGATGGCTTTGGTAATCGACAGCCCCAAGCCTGCCCCGTCAGAAGCTGGGTGCCTGCGTGCTGAGTCTGCGCGATAGAAGCGCTCGAAGACTCTCTGCTGGACATCCAATGGAATCTCCTTGCCCGTGTTTTTGACAGTGACTTCAATTCCACGCGACGAACTTTCGATTCTGACGCCCACTACACCGCCGACTGGTGCATGCCTGAGCGCATTGGATAGGAGGTTGCTCAAGGCACGTCTGAACATCAAACGATCGCCAGAGATTCGCCCATCACCTTCCACGCTCATCAAGATGCGTTTTTCGTCCGCAACGGCTTCGTAAAATTCAACGAGTTCGCGAGCTCCTTGTGCTGCCGAGAAGGACTCCTTATGGGGCAGGTCTACCCCCCGCTCTGTCTTGGCGAGGAATAGCATGTCTGACACCACCCGAGCCAAACGCTGCAATTCCTCTGCGTTGGACGCCAGCGTATCTTGGTATGTCTTAAGGTCGCGTTTGGTGCACAGCGTCACCTCTGTTTGGATGAGGAGATTGCTGATGGGTGTGCGAAGTTCATGCGCCAAATCCGCCGCAAAATCAGAAAGCTGTTTGAAGTCGTTCTGCAGGCGGCCCAACATTTCATTGAGTTCCCGTGCCAAATCTGCCATTTCAATCGGGACGGCATCTTCTGGCATGCGCTCTTGCAACTGTTGGCCCGTCACGGCAGCGGCACGACGTTTCATTGCGCGTAGCGGAGACATGCCTTGATGAGCCACAAACCAAGCTAAGAATCCGCTTAGAAGAATGGCCAGCACAGCATAAATTGCAATGCTGCGCCGGAGCTCCCTCATGAATTCTTGGTGGTGCTGCGTATCGACGGCGATTGATATTTGGAGCGGCCCGGCCGCCCCCTGAACCATGCCAGCAGTAAAGCTCATCTCATGGAATTCGCGCCCTCCATTCGTCCAAGACTGAAGCCCGTGGCCGTCGTCAGTTGTGATGAATGATGCTTGCGTAGTGGGGCCGCTGTAGCCGTTGGTCTGGTACAGCTTTTCACCCTGTGGTCCTTTGACCAGAACGTAAAGGCCGTGGTGATGGTTCAAGGCTTCGTTCAGGCGACTGCTAGCTTCTTCACGGGATCGGGAACTGGCCAGAATGGGGCGTGTCCTAGATTTTGTGTAAACGGTCTAATGGCAGGAAACTGCCTTCATCTTCAAAGGAAGAGAAATGACCGTAAGCAACGAACTCATAGACCGCCTTCTGGCGGATTACAAAAAACCTGAAGACCTCATCGGAGAAAACGGGCTTCTCAAACAATTGACCAAACGATTGGTCGAGCGAGCCCTTGAAGCCGAGATGGCTGAGCACTTGGGGCATGCCAAGCATGAACCCGTCGCCAACCCCAAGGGCAACACCCGAAACGGCAAGAGCCGCAAAACGCTCAAGGGCGAGTTTGGCGAACTGCCCATCGAGATTCCCCGTGATCGCGATGGCAGCTTTGAGCCGCAGATCGTGCCCAAGCACCAAACCCGCTGGACGGGGTTCGATGACAAGATCCTGTCCTTGTATGCCCGTGGCATGACGGTGCGTGAGATCCAAGCGCACCTCGAAGAAATGTACGGCGCAGAAGTCTCACCCACGCTGATCTCAACCGTCACCGATGCCGTGATGGACGAAGTCAAGGCTTGGCAGTCTCGCCCATTAGATGCGCTGTATCCCATCGTTTATCTGGACTGCATTCACGTCAAATCCAGAGATGCGGGGGTGGTCAAAGTCAAAGCGGTGTACTTGGCGCTGGGCATTGATTTGACGGGGCAAAAGCAGTTGCTGGGCTTGTGGATCGCGCAGACTGAGGGTGCCAAGTTCTGGCTACAGGTGGTGACGGAGCTGAAGAACCGAGGTGTGCAAGACATCTTCATTGCCTGCGTGGATGGCTTGAAGGGGTTCCCCGAGGCGATCGAATCGGTGTACCCGCAAACTGCCGTTCAGCTGTGCGTGGTGCACATGGTGCGCCACAGTTTGAACTACGTGAGCTGGAAGACGCGCAAGGCGGTTGCGGCTGATTTGCGAGCCGTTTATGCGGCGGCGACCTTAGAAGCGGCAACGGCTGCCTTGGATGAGTTTGAACAAAAGTGGGGCGCTGACTACCCGCCGATCGTGCAATCGTGGCGCAGAAACTGGGAGCGCATCACCCCGTTCTTCGATTACCCGCCGGAGGTCAGGCGCATCATCTACACGACCAACGCCATCGAATCGGTGAACATGAGTTTGCGCAAGATCACGAAAAACCGTGGAGCGTTCCCAAGTGACGAGGCGTTGTTGAAACTGTTTTATTTGGCGCTGAACAACATCGCCAAGAAGTGGACGATGCCGGTGCAAAACTGGAAGCCCGTGCTGAACCGATTTACGATCCAGTTTGAGGGAAGGATGCCGACGAATTAACACGCGCTCCGTTTACACAAAATTCGGGACACCCTCGGCTTAGGTAAGGGAACTTGTCTAACGCCCGCAACTGTTTTGTCTCGCGTCACATCAATCATGGGTGTACCGCCAACGCTCAACATCAAATCTTCTTCTTTAAGTCTCGCTATTGACGAAGCACGCATTCCAGTAACTATGGCTGTCATAAGCAGAAGGTACATGTTAGGCGCCTTATGGCGAAACTGACTGTAGTATTCACCATTGAAAAACACTTCCACGCGCTCAACAGAGCGGATCGATTTTTGGCCGTCTTTTTTGCGTTCTCTACTAGAGACTAGCGCCTCCCAATGCTCCAACGGGTTTTCGCCGGAGTAGCGCCGCTTGATCTTCATTTTTTTGTATACGGCTTTTAGATGGCGCAGACGCTCTGATACTGTTCGTCTCTTCAGACCATCTTGCTTAGTTGCTACATTTACCCCCTTCTTACCCGTGCTTGTCTTGTTAAGTTTTGTGGTCGATGTCTCTAACAGCATTAGCTCTATCTCAACAACATCATCATCTTCTAGCTCGTGCAAATATCGATCACCACACACCTCAATGATCTTATTCATGCGAGACCGGTAATTTTTAACCGTAATATTGTTTACGAGCTTCGAATCAAACGAGTATTTGATGTATTCCTCTCCAGCCTGAGAGAGAGTGAGCGGAAGACCTCGGTGATAGAGATTTTTGACATCCTCACTTTTTTCTAATTCTTTGTCACGACCCAGCACGTCCTGCACTCCTGTAACTTGATGCGTTGCACCAACAACATGAACTATTGTTTGTGGAGCTAATGCCGCAGAACCTTGGGCTGGCTTGATGACCTTTTGGGCAAGTTGTTGAAGAATTTCTGCATCTTTCAATGATTGCAAATTGCTCATCAAAGCATCATGTTGCTCTTGTGTCTCCGCTTTGAAGATGCCGTTTGGCAAATCGATCATAAAAATTTCTTCAAATGTTTCAGGTACGCCCTCGGCTTGCACCACACCATCTTTAGCTGCGTATTGCTTGATCAAGCCTTCTTTTTTCAGAAAAGCAATCAATTCGTTCTTATTGGCATCGTCCGAACCTGGCTCGGATTTAATTTGACCTAATGGAATATTTATGAAGTATTCGAACTTGCTTGGCATTCGAGAGACCTTTTTGGTTGATCAAACACCACAGTGAGACGGATGTTTTTCAAATGATATGACATTCAACACTTCCCCCATGGATCTGCCTTCATCGCCAAGCCAGATGGTTTTTATCGATCATCACTCATCCCCTTGCCCGGACAACAAAATTCAAGGTACTCCAGCAACTCTTCTTGTTTTGAACAGACCTTCTGCGCTAAGAAATCGACAGAAGGCGAATCTGCATAGACGCCAGTTGTCATTGACTCATCAACGTGGCCAAGAATCGCACCACAGATGTATCGCTCTACTTGGTTTGTTAATAGATGTTGATTGAAGCTTTTTCGGAATGCATGAAAGCTCATCTTTGTGAAGCGCTTGTCAAAGCCGTGCACTTTCATGAAAGCTTTCAGAGGTTTGTTAAGCTGGTCTGAGTAGCCCTTTCCGTCATCCCGTTCTTGCAAGCCAAAGTCTTGATGGTGATCAAAATATTGATTCAGCGCTTTGAACAAGCGCTCTGGGATGGGAATGTCGCGGTTGCCAGCAATTGTCTTGTCATTGCTTATATCAATGTAAGCTGTTCCATGCATACTGCGCTTGAGATCTTCCGCGGTCAATCGTGCAACACTGGACACTCGCATGCCGGTCACCAACCCGACCATGCAAATTAGGTAAATTTCTGGACGCAGCTCTCCGTAATTCTTGAATGCATCGCTGCCGAAGACCACTTTCAAATCGTTGTAAGCAAATGGCTTTGTACCTGATTTTCGTTTCTCTCGCTTTGACACCAAGTTTTTTTCAGCTGCAGGGTTGGGACCTGCATAGCGGCCATGCTTGATTAGGAAGTTGATTACGGCACGTACAAATCCAATCTTATTGTCGATTGTGCGTGGATCGTTGCCGGCAGATGATCGAAGATGAACGATGAATTCGCTGATATCTCGCTCTGTCAGTGCCCGAATGTCGCGGTTACCCCAAAATTCAACCATTTCTTTTGCATAACTTGCATAGTCATTTTTGGTTACGAGCCTTAGCTTTTTAATTTGACCGTACTCCGCAAATACAACGTCAAGAAGATACTTCTCACGATCCGGCAATGTTGTGATTTGCCTTTGGGCTAGGTTTAGTGTTGAGTTGAGTTCATTACTCGTTAGCTTTGTGACTGATGACACACGGGGTGATCGAGCAATTGCATGGTCCAGCGTCAATGAATCCTGCTCAACAGCTTCAAAAGCTGAGTGGTGCTCTGGGATTGACCACGCAGGTACGGCGGGAAGCTTGGTCTGAAGTTCACCTGCCATTAACGAGCCAAGCAACTCAGTTGCACGAACTTTTGCAAGGTTTGGATCTAGGGTTCGAAGTGAGCGTTTAATTTGGCGTCCGCCGATTCGTACGTGGAGAACTAAGGTGTTTCCGCGACGATAAACGGGAAAATTGAGATTCATGATCAGTCCTGCTGCTACCAGAACTGCTACCACTCTCGGTTTACTCTACCGATAGAGCAGAAAAAAACCCTTGTAAATCATAGACTTACAAGGGTTTTTCATTTTGGCGGAGTGGACGGGACTCGAACCCGCGACCCCCGGCGTGACAGGCCGGTACCAAAAGTCAATGTTCATGCGGGTTAGAGCCTCATTTCAAATTCCAAAACTCCTAAATCTACCCCAGTAACCATGCGGCCTCTGCAGGGCTAATTCCAAAGAATTTAGCCAGTTTTAGCATCAGCCTGAGACTCATTGAGGACCTCATGTGAGGTCGCGGCGGCTCGATAAGATCGGCATTCAGGAGATTGGCAGTCGTTCAAAAAGAGACCCAGTCAGCTCTGAATCCGACTGGGTTTGTGTGGGGAAAAATGACAGTTTAAGCTAGTACGCCTAAGCCATGCTTGTGAACAATATCAAGAAGTTTGAGAGCCATGCCGCTGGGCTTTTTGGTACCCGCCTCCCACTTTTGGACAGTCGATTCGCTTGTATTGAGATACATCGCAAAAATTGGCTGACTCACCTTTGCGCTTTCTCTGATTTTTTTGATTTGTACAGCCTTGTATGCAGGCGTTTTAGCTATACATGACTCATCAAATTTACGCATCGTTGCCTTGTCTATTGCGCCAACACTAAGCAAGGCAGCAGCAGACTCATGAATTGCCTCAAAGGCATCACTCTTAAATTTCTTTTTCGTCGTCATGACAAATCTCCAAGAGATGTTTCTCTTCAATCAATTGCGCCAATTGCACTTTTTTCAAGCCTTCATATCCCTTTGCAAGCAATCGAAACATCTCTAACTCTGCGTCATCAATGTTGTCTCGATCATTCTTTGCAAACAAATACTCATAAATCCAATACTCTCCGCCCTTGGCCAAAATAATCGATCGGTGTTGGTTCTTGTTAAGTTTCTTTTTGTAAACACCACCACCTAAATCAACGGCCTGCCCAGCCATTACCTCTTTGATAGCTTCACAAAGATCAACATCTGAAATGTGAGCGTTTTTGGCGTTTTTGCTGAATTTCTTCGTTTTAAACGCTCTTGGTTTTGTCTTCTGAGGCATAGCTTAGTCTAGCACCTAGTGCTACCAATGTCAATCAGTCAGCTACCGGCGTCTTAGTCACAAGGGATTTCTATTAAAAAGGGAGTAGCTTTAGTTGGAGACTCCGTGCTACAAGGGGTCTCCTCGTTTTCAGTGCAATAAGTGACGGTACGCAAAGCTAGCACTGGCGCGGGGGTGGTCTGGGTAGACCGTTGATTTCATTGACTTTCCTGTTCGCTTTGTAAACGGGTATGGTGGCCTCCCACTTTTGAGGTTCACGATGCAGGGTTGGCACACAACGTTTTTGGGGATGCGTGGGCTCCCCCGCGATATCAGCGACTTCGAGATGAAGGCATTTTTCACCTTCGATGGTGCCGAGCGCGACGCAATCAATGCACGCCGAGGTGATTCCCACAAGCTTGGTCTGGCGC
>NZ_PTQX01000033.1:0-6071 GCF_002943475.1 Limnohabitans sp. TS-CS-82
TACTGTACAAATGCACAGTATTCTGCGGCGATTGTTTGGGTACGCAAAGCACAAGGCCCGAACCGTCGCCAGTTCGGGCCTTGGCAGGGTAGCTTGGCTGCGGACTTACTTGCGCGCAGGCGGCACATCCGTGCAGCTGCCATGCGCCACTTCCGCCGCCATGCCGATGCTCTCGCCCAGCGTCGGATGCGGGTGGATGGTCTTGCCGATGTCGACAGCGTCCGCACCCATCTCGATGGCCAGGGCGATCTCGCCGATTATGTCGCCCGCATGCGTGCCGACCATGCCGCCGCCCAGGATCTTGCCGTGGCCCCGGCCAGCATGGCCGTCTCCTGATCCTGCTTCGGGGCTGTCGTCGAACAGCAGCTTGGTGAAGCCTTCGTCGCGGCCGTTGGCGATGGCGCGGCCGGAGGCGGTCCAGGGGAACAGGCCCTTCTTGACCTTGATGCCCTGGGCCTTGGCCTGATCCTCGGTCAGGCCCACCCAGGCCACTTCGGGGTCGGTGTAGGCCACGCTGGGGATCACGCGGGCGTTGAAGGCGGCGCTGGCCAGTTCCTTGGCGGCGTCTGGTCCGACGCCAGGCGTGAGGGCAAGGCGCAACCAAGAGCCCAATTCTTCGGGGGTGTTCACCATCATGTCTCCCTGCGCAGCCTTGGTGGCTGTCTGTGCAGGCATTGTGGGCCAAACCTGTTGAGCTGCCTAGGGCTCGGCGTGATGGTGCTTGCTTATGCTTGACGGCTTTGCCGGTGGTGGGCCAGCCAGCCAAACAAGAGGTGGTTGGCCAAAGCCACCGTCCAGCAGATGAAGCCTGTCCAGAAGGTGTGGCTGGGGTAGTGCGCACCCCGCAAGGTTTGGGTGAGCCCCAAAACCAGGCCCAGCAGCAGCACGCCGATCAGGATGCGTCGCCCAATAATGCGTTGCGCCGTCAACCCTGAACCGAGCCATGGCAATGCCAGTCCGACAAAAGCGAGTGCCGATGAAGCGTGCCCGCCTGGGAAGCAATGGCCCGAACCACCATCCAGCATGCCCCAATGCCAGTGCGAGACATAAATCGCCGCGCCGCCGAAATCCTGCAGATCCCAGGGGCAACTGGTCAGGCTGAACCGTTTGAGGGTGCTGATGGTGATGAGCCCCAGCGTGATGCCCACCATGATTTCGGTGCGTTGCAAGCGAGTCAATTGGCGAAACGCGCCTTGCGGCCACCAGACCATGGCGAGCAGGCCAAGGTAGACGACGATGGCCAGTTGCTTGGCCCGGGTGTGCAAAATGGCTTCCATCCACCAGTTGCTGCGCAGGCCGAAGCCGCTGCCGTCGGCAATCCAGTGCATTGCCGTCCTGTCGAGGCCGGAAAAATCCCAGGCCAGCAAGCACATCAAAGTGACCCAGGTGAACTGCCCCAGGCGCCTGGAGGGACTGAGGTCGCCCGGGGTGGCGTAGGCGGGTGCTGGGGTCATGTGTCTTGAAGTGCGTGAAAGCTGGAGCCCAGAATGTAATGGGGTTTGCACGGGGGGCGGCAAGACGGCCGGGTTTTGGCACGCCTTTGCCAGGTGCTTCAGCGCAACTTCATAGGCCCTGTCTAGAATCGAGCCCATTTGTACCTTGGATCTACCCTGTGACGGCTCCCATCAAGCTTCTTTCTGCGCGTTCTGCTTGGCACCCCACGGCCTTGCTGGTGGTCTTGACTGTCTGGTTGGGCACAGTGGGCAACTTCCCTTTCTGGATGGCCATCTGGAAGCTGCCTGAAACGGAGGGCTTTCGTGCGCTGACCACGATGGCCAGCCTGTGGCTGATTTTGTTGGGCTTGGTGGGCTGGTTTTTGTGCCTGTGGGTCTGGCCGCGTTGGCTCAAGCCTGCTGCCGTGGCGATGTTGCTGACGGTGACGTCCAGCAGCTATTTCATGCTCACTTACGGGGTGGTCATTGACCCCAGCATGTTGGCCAACGTGGTGCAGACCGATGTGCGCGAGGTGCGCGACCTGTTGTCGTGGCCCATGTTGATGGCCTTGGTGGTGGGCGTGATTCTTCCGGGCATCTGGTTGTGGCGTCAGCCTGTTCGGGCGGTGAACGCCAAGCCGCTGATCTTGCGGCAGTTGGGCGTGTCCTTGCTGGCCTTGCTGGTGGCCTTGGGGCTGTTCTGGATGTCGTTTCAGGACATCGCCTCGTTGACGCGCAACCACAAGCATTTGCGCTACATGATCAACCCGTTCAACAGCGTGTATGCCGTCACCCGACTGTTTGTGGGGCAAGCGGCTCAGGCCGCCCAGCCTTTGCAGGCGATTGGCGACGATGCGAAAGTGGTGGCCCCCGTGTCAACGGCAGACCAAGCGCCCTTGGTGGTGTTTGTGTTGGGAGAGACGGCCAGAGCTGCCAATTTTGGTTTGAGCGGGTATGCCCGTGACACCACGCCGCAGTTGCGCAAATTGCAGACTCAGGGTGACCTGACCTATTTCTCGGACGTGAAGTCTTGTGGCACAAGCACTCAGGCCTCGGTGCCTTGCATGTTTTCGCATTTGGGGAAAGCGGCGCATGAGGGAAATCAGCAGCGCTTTGAGTCCTTGCTGGACGTGCTGCAGCGTGCCGGTTTGGCGGTGCTGTGGCTGGACAACCAGTCTGGGTGCAAAGGCGTTTGCGATCGTGTTCCCAATGTGTCGACCACGGCCTTGAACGTGCCCGAATTTTGCAAAGACGGCGAGTGTCTGGACGAGGTGATGCTGCACGAGCTGCCCAAGCAATTGGCCGCGCTGGACCCGGCCAAACGAGCCAAAGGCACCGTGGTGGTGATGCACCAGATGGGCAGCCACGGTCCGGCTTATTACAAGCGCTCGCCAGACGCCATCAAGCAGTTTTTGCCCGAATGCAGCAGCCACGCCTTGCAAAACTGCCCACCCGAGCAGATCGTCAATGCCTATGACAACTCGATCCTCTATGCCGACCATTTCATTGCCAAGACGGTGCACTGGTTGCAAGCACAGTCACGCCCCACGGCGCTGATGTACATGTCGGACCATGGCGAGTCTTTGGGCGAAAAAGGCCTGTATCTGCATGGCATGCCTTACAGCATGGCCCCGAAAGAGCAAACCCATGTGCCCATGGTGGTGTGGCTGTCCAAGCCCATGCAGCGCCAGCGGGGCTGGAGCATGTCGTGTTTGCAGGCCCAAAGCGGCAAAGCCTTGTCGCATGACAACCTGTTCCACTCGGTGCTGGGCTTGGCCCAGGTTCAAACCCGTCTGGCCAAGCCGGAACTGGACATTTTTTCGGCCTGTTCTGCTGCCCGCTGAGGTCGCACGCGGCCACTGAGATGGCCGACTTTGGCAGGCGCTTTGGAAATTGGGGACAATACAGCCCTGATTTCTTTTCTGTTTTGACCCTCCATGGCCCTGCTTCCCATCCTTTGCTATCCCGACCAACGCCTGCACAAGGTGGCCAAGCCCGTGCAGGCGGTGGATGACCGCATCCGCACCTTGATCGACGACATGCTGGCCACCATGTACGACGCCAGCGGCATTGGCCTGGCGGCCACGCAGATCGATGTGCATGAGCGGCTGGTGGTGATTGACGTGTCGGAAGAGCGCAACCAGCCTCTGGTGCTGATCAACCCCGAAATCACCTGGATGAGCGACGAGCGCGTCAAGGGTGAAGAGGGTTGCTTGTCGGTGCCCGGCATTTACGACGGCGTGGAGCGCGCCACGGCGGTCAAGGTCACGGCGCTGGACCGCCACGGCAAGACGCAAAGCCTGGAGGCCGAGGGCATGTTGGCCATCTGCATTCAGCACGAGCTGGACCACCTGCTGGGCAAAGTGTTCGTCGAATACCTGTCGCCGCTCAAGCAAGGGCGCATCAAGACCAAGCTGGTCAAAGCCCAAAAAGCCGAGCGCTGAGCACGGCATGCGTTTGATTTTTGCGGGCACGCCCGAATTTGCCAAGGTGGCCATGGCCGCCTTGCACGCCGCTGGCCACGAAGTGGTGCTGGTGCTGACCCAGCCCGACCGGCCTGCCGGGCGCGGCATGAAGCTGCAGCCCTCGTCCGTCAAGCAGTGGGCCTTGGACCACAAGGTGCCCGTGGCCCAGCCGCGCAGCCTGCGTCTGGACGGCAAATACCCCGAAGACGCCGCCGCTGCCCGCGACACCCTGTTGGCTGCGAAGGCAGACGCCATGGTCGTGGCCGCCTATGGCTTGATCCTGCCGCAGTGGGTGCTGGACTTGCCCCCCAAGGGCTGCCTGAACATCCACGCGTCCCTTTTGCCGCGTTGGCGCGGTGCGGCGCCCATCCACCGCGCCATCGAGGCGGGTGACACCCAAACCGGCATCACCATCATGCAGATGGACGCGGGCCTGGACACAGGCGACATGCTGCTGGTGCGCACCGAGGCCATCTTGCCGACCGACACCACCGCCGTGTTGCACGACCGATTGGCGGCGTTGGGCGGCGAGGCGATTGTGCAGGCGCTGGCCTCGCTCGATGCTTTGCCGCACCAGCCTCAACCTGCCGAAGGCGTGAACTACGCGCACAAGATCGAAAAAGCCGAAGCCGCACTCGATTGGGCCTTGCCCGCCGAGGTGCTGGCCCAGCGCATCCGTGCCTTCGATCCCTTTCCAGGTATGACCGTGCCGCTCACGACCGAGGCGGGCACCGAAACCCTCAAGCTCTGGCAAGCCGTGGCCGAGCCTTTGCAGGCAGCGGCTGAGCCCGGCACCGTGGTGCAGGCCGATGCGCAAGGCGTGCGCGTGGCTTGCGGGCAGGGCCAACTGTGCCTCACGCAACTGCAGCGCCCCGGTGGCAAGCGCTTGAGTGCGGCCGACTTCTTGCGCGGCTGCCCTTTGCAGGCCGGTCAGCGGCTGGTGGCGGCCTGATGTTTTTCCTCTCGCGCCTGTACCGTCACCCTGCCTTTGTGCAGGGCATGCGCGAGGTGTCGCCTCAGTCGCCGGGCATCGCGGCCTGGGGGCTCATGACAGGCACGGATAGGCGTTTTAACCGCATGAGGCCAAGTATCGCACCGCGGAAGCGCCATCAAGCCGGCTGAGACACTCGATTTTCCCGCCCAGGTGTCAGGTTCACCACCAGGGTTTGGCGTTCAGGAGAGTGATTTGCGGCGCTCGGCGTGTACCGGGCGCAGAGCCAGTTCGCGGCAAGTCAAAATCGCCGCTTTGTTCATTCACCAACTGATGCGCTGATCGACCTCAAAGTCCGGTGCCGGTTGCGCCGCTAGGTCCCAGTCTGCTGGCTCGGTTTGCGCCCCGTCATCCATCTGCGCATCACTACAGTCATCCCACAGCGGTGGCCCGCGCGCCGGGGAGATGCGGGGTGGCTCTGAATCTGCCCCGATGTGGTCCAGGATGTGCCGGATGTCAGCGCTGTGCGTAATGAACGCGATGATGCGCATATGCCCGCCACACAGCGGACACAAGAGGGGGAACACCTCGTAGATGCGGGCGATCAGCACCGCCCACAGGTAGTGCGCTGCACGCTTGGGCAGCACCGGCTCGCTCTGGGATGGCAGCGCGCTGCTCATCGGTACCACACCAGGCGCGCACTCCCCCGTGCTGATCGACGCGCCCAGCACGGGAGCGGCTTGCGCCGGTGTCGCCAGCGCCGTCACCGCAGCCCTGAGCGGCGAGTTGGGTGCCAACACGCCAAAATAGCGGTGCCGGTGGGTGCGTGGCGGGGGAACCAGCGCGGCAATGCGGTCGATCAGCTCCAGCGGTGTGAGGTGCAGCTCATCAACCTTGGCACCGCGCTTGTCACTGGTGGGCTCGCTGCGCTGTTTGGCACAGCGGTACACCAGCTCAGCACCCTCTTTGCGCAGCCTGTCCATCGCAAAGGGTGGGCGGGCGCAATAGCGCAAGAGCCGCTCAAGGCCTGGACGGTCGTGGGATTCAATGCACACCCCGGCATCCACCGAGAAACCGCTGTGTTTGTACCCCAGCATCTCTTTTGCCTCGAAGTTCTCCAGCTGCCCGCGGCCCACAAAGGCGCGCAGGATACGTTTTTGCAGTGTGGTCTGCACTTGTGCCACGGGTGTCGCATCGATGCCGGTGGCAGGGTGGAATACGACACCTGACGCAGAGACTTGC
>NZ_PTQX01000004.1:0-421777 GCF_002943475.1 Limnohabitans sp. TS-CS-82
CCCCAACCAGTTGTGGGTGTCGGACTTCACCTACGTCTCAACTTGGCAGGGCTGGTTGTACGTGGCGTTCGTGATTGATGTGTTTGCCCGCCGTATCGTGGGTTGGCGTGTGAGCAGCTCCATGCGCACGGATTTCGTGTTGGATGCGTTGGAGCAAGCCCTGTACGACCGTCAGCCCGAGCGCTCAGATGCATTGATTCACCATTCGGATAGGGGGTCGCAATACGTCTCCATCTTGTACACCGAGCGTCTAGCGCAAGCGGGCATAGAACCCTCGGTGGGGAGTCGTGGTGACAGCTATGACAACGCGTTGGCCGAAACGATTAACGGGTTGTACAAGGCCGAATTGATTCACCGCCGTGCGCCTTGGAAAACGAAGGAGTCTGTGGAATTGGCAACCCTTGAATGGGTGTCATGGTTCAACCACCACCGACTGCTGGAGTCGATTGGGTATATTCCACCTGCCGAGGCTGAGGCCAACTACTATCGGCAACTCGCTGAGAAGGCCAACACCGAAGTGTTAACTTAAACCAACTGGCCTCCTCGAAATGCGGGGCGATTCATTGAGCTTTAGCCATGAAACAAAACGAGTCTGGATTACCGGTAAAGAAGTAGAACTCACGAAAAGAGAGGCGCAGGTCCTAGATATCTTGCTTCGCAGGGTAGGTCAAATAATTTCTAAAACAGACTTCATTGACGAGATGGATCCGAACAAGGTTGAACTAAACGCCAGCGCCGTAGAGGTCTACATCCATCGCTTACGGAAAAAAATCAACAACGAACATCTCCCGATTCGCAACATCAAGCGCTGCGGCTATTTTTTGCGTCGATTCGATCCGCCAACAGAAATCAATAGTTTCACGCCCGCACGATTTGTTTTTAACAGTGGCGCTGGATGACACAACAAGATTCAAATCCCTCAGGCGGTATGGAGGCCTCACGCGTCTCATGAATCTCGTAGACTTGTGACGAATCATCAAGCCAACCAACCATCCCCCCACCCCACCACCTATGGCCGAACTGTTTGGCTCTGACGCCTACGCTCCTGCAGAAATCGCCGCGAAAATCAAAATCGTGGGCGTGGCCAAAGCGCATATGGCGACGCTGCCCTTGGTCATGCTGGGTCTGCTGGCGGGGGCATTCATTGGCTTAGGTGGTTTATTTTTTGTCATCGTCAAGTCAGATGCCACTCTGAGTTTTGCCGTTAGCCAGGTTTTGGGTGGCCTTGTGTTTTGCCTGGGGCTGATCTTGGTGGTGATTGCGGGGGCCGAGTTGTTCACGGGCAACAACTTATTGGTCATGGCGTGGGCCGATGGCCAAGTCACCACGCGCGAGGTGCTGCGCAACTGGGTCTATGTCTGCGTGGCCAACTTTGTGGGCGCCACAGGTTTGGCGCTGCTGGTGTACCTGAGCGGCCATACACATGCGAATGGCGGTGCCATTGGCGTCACGGTGATGAAAATTGCACTGGCCAAACAAAACTTAGTCTGGGTTGAGGCATTTTTCCGTGGCGTGTTGTGCAACGTGCTGGTGTGCATGGCGGTATGGATGGCCATGGCGGGCCGCAGCGTGGTGGACAAAGTGGTGGCGATTGTTTTTCCCATCACCGCCTTTGTTGCCGCAGGGTTTGAGCACAGCATTGCCAACATGTATGTGATGCAACTTGCACTCATCATTCAATACTTTGAACCCGCTACGGCGGGCAACGCACTCAGCGTGAGCGGCATGTTTGGCAACTTGATGCCCGTGATTTTGGGCAATCTCGTGGGTGGCAGCGTGTTTGTGGGCTTGGTCTACCACCTCATTTACCGTGTGGCGGCCGTCACTCAGCCTGCGACCACACCACGGGTCAAAAAAGATTAATCGCCAGCGGCAGCGTTCGTTGCCTCCAACATGGCTTGCACCAAGGTCTTGCTTTCATGCGCGCCCGACAAACCCACTTGGCGATTGAAGATGAAAAACGGCACGCCGGTGATGCCCATTTCACGGGCCGCTTGGTCGCTGTCCAAGGTTTGGGTGTGCAACTCAGCGTCTTCGAGCGTTTGCTTGGCCAACTCAGGCGTCATGCCAGCCGTGACCGCGATTTCCATCAACTGAATGGCATCCGTCAGGTCTTTGCCTTCTAAAAAATAGCCTTTGAACAAGGCCTCGACCATGCGGTCTTGCGCCTCACCAGGCTCGGCCATGGCAATCAAACTGTGAGCAACCACGGTGTTGGGTTGACGGGCGATGCGGTCAAACGCGAAGTCAATGCCCAGTTCTTTGCCCACGCCTGCAACGCGCTCGTAAATGCTGTCCGCACGGTCACCAAACTTGGTGCGCACGTATTCGACGCGCTCGATGCCCTCTTGCGGCATGTCGGGGTTGAGTTGAAACGTGTGCCAACGCACGTGTGGCGTGATGTCGGGATGCTCAGCCGCCCAAAGTGCCAAGGCGCCTTCTAGGCGGCGCTTGCCCACATAGCACCATGGACACACAACATCGGAGACAACATCAATAGTGAGAGTTTTCATAGGTGTACTTGGTTTCTGCCACAATGCCCCAACTGTAGCTGTATAGCCAATTCACAGAGGACCCACACCATGGCAAGCGATCTGATCAAACACATTACTGACACTACCTTCGAGGCAGACGTTCTGCAAGCGGATAAGCCCGTACTCGTGGACTACTGGGCCGAATGGTGCGGTCCTTGCAAGATGATTGCCCCCATCTTGGACGAAGTGTCTACCGCCTACGAAGGCAAATTGCAAATCGCCAAGATGAACGTGGACGAAAACCGCGACATCCCTGCCAAATTTGGCATTCGCGGCATTCCAACACTGATGTTGTTCAAAGGCGGCCAATTGGCAGCCACCAAAGTGGGCGCCATGAGCAAGGCGCAATTGACCGCTTTCATTGACCAACAACTGGCTTAATTTCTAGCCACACCACACAAGCCCGCTGATTGCGAAATCAGCGGGCTTTTTTCCTGTCATAATCAAATCTGAATTCGCCAACTGCCCATGAGGCTGTTGGTTCCCACACTGGGCTTGAATTCTGGTCTTAGAGGCACCTTACGCCTCGCACACGACCTCCCCCCAATTTTTTAACGAACTCCCTTACTGGAGTCCCAAGATGCATCTGAACGAACTCAAGGCACTGCATGTGTCTGAAGTGCTGAAACAAGCCGAAGAACTCGAAATCGAAAACACAGGCCGCATGCGCAAGCAAGAGCTGATGTTTGCCATCATCAAAAAACGCGCTCGCGCGGGTGAGCAGGTGTTTGCCGATGGCGTGCTCGAAATCTTGCCCGACGGTTTTGGCTTCTTGCGTAGCCCCGACACCAGCTACACCGCCTCGACAGACGACATCTACATCAGCCCCAGCCAAGTGCGCCGCTTCAACCTGCACACCGGCGACATGATCGAAGGCGAAGTGCGCATCCCCAAAGACGGCGAGCGCTACTTTGCCTTGACCAAGCTCGACAAGGTCAACGACGACCTGCCTGAGAACAACAAGCACAAGGTCATGTTCGAAAACTTGACCCCACTGTTTCCACGCGAACAGATGAAGCTGGAACGCGACATCAAGGGTGAAGAAAACATCACCGGCCGCATCATCGACATCATTGCGCCCATTGGCAAAGGCCAACGCGCCTTGGTCGTCGCTCCACCCAAGAGCGGTAAGACCGTGATGATGCAGCACATTGCCCACGCCATCGCGGCCAACTACCCCGACGCCCACATGATGGTGTTGCTGGTGGACGAGCGCCCCGAAGAAGTGACTGAAATGCAACGCTCGGTCAAAGCCGAAGTGATTGCCTCCACCTTCGACGAACCCGCGGCACGTCACGTGCACGTGGCCGAAATGGTGATTGAACGCGCCAAGCGTTTGGTGGAACTGAAAAAAGATGTGGTCATCTTGCTCGACTCCATCACCCGCCTCGCCCGCGCTTACAACAACGTGGTTCCTTCATCCGGCAAAGTGCTGTCTGGCGGTGTGGACTCCAACGCCTTGCAACGCCCCAAGCGCTTCTTTGGTGCGGCCCGCAAAGTGGAAGAAGGTGGCTCACTCACCATCATCGCCACCGCATTGGTCGACACCGGCAGCCGCATGGACGAAGTGATCTTTGAAGAATTCAAAGGCACCGGTAACTGCGAAATTCACCTCGACCGCCGCTTGTACGAAAAGCGCGTGTTCCCAGCCATTCAACTCAACCGCAGCGGTACACGCCGCGAAGAGCTGCTGTTGCCACCCGAGATCTTGCAAAAGACCCGCATCTTGCGCCAGTTCATGTACAACATGGACGAGATCGAATCGATGGAGTTGATGCTCAAGAACATGAAGGCCACCAAGTCCAATGTGGACTTCTTCGACTTGATGCGTCGCGGCGGCTAAAGCCTCTCAAGCGATGAAGACAAAGGGCGTATGCAGTCACTGCATACGCCCTTTTCTTTGTTGAGCATCTCTGCATCCGCCACGTTCAACCGAATGAACGCCGCGTTTGCTTCATGTCTTGGCTTTAAGCCGCCGTCCACATCTTGCGCAGCGCTTTCTCAAAGTCCCGAGTGTATTGGTCCACATCCCACGCAGGCAAAGCCTGCAAGCGTTCGCGTAAACCTTGTTTGAGCAACAGCAAAGCTTGACGGTCTTTGGCCATCGACGCGGCAATGCGCACATAGTCCGCATCTGATTTGGCCACCCACGCCGGCAAACCGGCGGCACTCATGAAACTCGCGCCCATACGAGACACAAAGTTACCGCCCGCTTTGACCACCACGGGCACGCCCATCCATAACGCTTGCAAGGTGGTGGTGCCGCCGTTGTAGGGCACGGGGTCGAGTGCAATGTCCACATCGGCATACTCGGCCATCATGTCGCTCAGCCCCACGGGTCCACGGAACTCTAGGCGCTCACGCGCAATGCCCTCGGCCTCAAAGCGCTGGGCAAATACGGCCACCGCCCCCTCGTCTTTAAAGCTTGGCGCCTTCAGCAGTAAACGTGAGTCTGGCACTTCGTGCAACACCGCAGCCCACAGCTTGACCGTGTGCGGCGTGAGCTTGGGCACGTTGTTGAACGAACCAAAGGTCAGCGGCCGCGTGGCATGCGCTTGCGTGTAACTGGGGTACGGGTAATCCGCCTCGGGCGCAAAGCAAAACACGCTGTGGGGCAGACGTGCCAGCTTTTCGCTGAACAAGCCTTCGCTGCCTTTGGGCGCCACTACGGCATCGGCCACCAACCAGTCGATGTTGGGCACACCTGTTGAAGCGGGGTAGCCCAAGAACGTGGCCTGCACCGGCGCGGCGCGCTGGCCAAACACCGCCATGCGCTGCATGCTGGTGTGGCCAGACAAGTCCAACAAAATGTCGATGCTGTCTTCTTCGATGCGACGCGCCAATTGCGCATCGCTCCAATTTGTCACCTCCACCCAACGCGCCACGCGGCGCTTGGCCAACTGGGTTTGCTCGTCGTGCGAGACACCCGTGAAATACATCGTCACATCGAACGCTTTGGGGTCCAAGCGCGCCAGCACGGGCTGCATGAAGATGTTGACTGGATGTTGGTGGTGAAAGTCAGCCGACACCAAGCCCAAACGCAGCTTGCGCTTGGGTGATCGGTCGTTCTTAAAGCTGCTGACAGCGCGGGCGTTATGCCCCAAATGCGCGAACATCGTGCGGTGCAAATCGGCCACCTCTTGCGCCGACAACTTATCGCTGTAGAGCGAACTCATGGCCGCACTCGAATGCATTTTGGAGCCCGACCCCTCTTCGTCGGCCAAGGCTTTGTAGAGCTGCAAGGCCGTGTCGGCGTCGCCCGAGCGCCCTGCCACGCTGGCACGCATCGACTTGGCCCCTGACTGCGGCGCAATCGCCTCAGCACGCGCCAGCACCTCTAGGGCTTCTTGCATGTTCCAGCTCTCGGCCAAAGAGTGGGCCAAGTTCCAATGTGCCGTGTCGCTGTCGGGGTGCAACTCCACATTGCGACGCAAGACCGACTGGGCTTCTTGCCACAGGTTGTAACGGAACGACAAATCGGCCAAACGCACCAAGGTGGGCTCAGACGTGGCCACGCTCGCGCGCTCAAACGCACGGTGCCCATCCGCTGTCATGCCCAAGCGCATGCAGATGTCAGCCAAGTCCATTTGCATTTCGGCGCGTTCGTTGTCGTCCAGCGTTTCGTTGCTGATGCGCAAGATCAGCAAGGCTTGGCGCATCGCTTCTAAGGCCCGCGCTGCATCACCGCGCTCAAGCCGGTACTTGGCCATGCGCCAATGCACCGTGCGGTTCTTCTCCGCACCCGCTGCGTTGAGTGCGTGGTGGTAAGCCGCTGCCGCGGCCTCAAACTCACCCAAATCTTCCAACACACGGGCCAGCCCCAAGCGTGCCTCAAAGCGCTCTGGGGCCACCTGTACCGCCTTCTGATAGCTGGCCACCGCTTGCTGCGGCACGCCCTGTTGACGGCACAAATGGCCAGCCTCCAACCAAGCGCTGTAGTTGTTAGGGAACGCTTTGAGCAACTGCGTGAAGGTTTGCCGTGCCGCAACGCCATCGCCCACGTTGACGCAACAACGCGCCAATTGCAAGGCCGCCAACTCCAACTGCGGGTTGTCTATCAACGCATGCTCGTAGCACGCCGCCGCTTGCGCCCAGCGTCCGGCACGAAAGTGCGCATTGCCTTCGTTGTAGGCGCTGGCCGCCACGGGCAAGGCTTGGGCGTTGTCGGTTAACTCGGGGTTGAGCGGTTGCATGAACTTGTCCTCTTCTCATCACGTCAAAACAATGACCTTGATTGTCCGAGAAAAGTTAATGCTTTTAAGCAAGTTAACCAGTTAAAACGCCTCGCGTCACACCTCAAAAAAGCGAGATGGTGTGCGAGGCGTTGCGCGTCAAAGCAAGACGCCGCAGCAAACCGTCAGTTAGGCACCAAAAACTCGCGGCTGATGCTCGCGCCAATCTCGTTCACGCGGTCCAAGAACTGCGTGAGGTAGGCGTGCAAACCATTGGCCAAGATTTCTTCGATGCGGCCAAACTCCATTTCGGCGCGCAGTTTGCCCGCGCGGCGGTAGCTGTCAATGGCACGGTCGTCGGACACCATGGCGATGTTGTTGACCACCTCGTTCAAACAGGCATGCAACGAGCGCGGCATGTCGGCACGCAAGATCAGCAACTCAGCCACGCGCTCGGGGTGAATCACATCGCGGTACACCTTGCGGTAAATCTCAAAGCCCGAGACGCTGCGCAAAATCGCGCTCCAGTGGTAGAAGTCGTGGTCTTGCTCTTTGACTTGTGTCTGAGCTTCGCCTGAAATTTGGCTTTGACTTTGCCCAAAGAAGTCATGCGCCACCGCATGAAACTTCACATCCACCAAACGGGCGGTGTTGTCGGCGCGTTCAAGAAAAGTGCCCAAGCGCATGAAGTGCAAGGCCTCGTCCATCAGCATGGTGCCCACGGTCACGCCGCGTGACAGGTGCGAGCGAAACTTCACCCACTCAAAGAACTGCCCCGGGTCGCGCTCAAACTCGCCGCCTTTGAGCATGCGGTTCAACTCCAGCCACGTTTGGTTTTGCGTTTCCCACACTTCGGTGGTGAGGCTGCCACGCACAGCACGCGCGTTTTCGCGGGCGGCACGCAGGCACGAGATGATGGAAGACGGGTTGTTCTCGTCCTTCACCATGAACTCCATCACACGCTGCGGGGTGATGTCGCCATGGCGGGCTTGGTAAGACGGCAGCAACTCGCTGATCGACAGCAAGCCTTGCCAACCCATTTGGGCCACCTCGGCAGACTGCGGCAGCAGCGAAGTTTGGTAGTTCACGTCCAGCAGGCGTGCGGTGTTTTCGGCCCGCTCGGTGTAGCGGGACATCCAAAATAAGTGGTCAGCGGTACGGCTCAGCATAGTTAAACCTCAAGAATCCATGTGTCTTTGGTGCCGCCGCCTTGGCTGCTGTTCACCACGAGTGAGCCTTCTTTCAATGCCACGCGGGTCAAGCCGCCGGGCACCATTTGCACGCTCTTGCCGCTCAGCACGAACGGGCGCAAGTCGATGTGGCGTGGCGCAATGCCGCTCTCCACGTAGGTCGGGCTGCTCGACAAGCTCAGCGTGGGCTGCGAGATGTAGCCATCGGGCTTGGCGATCAGCACTTGGCGGAACTCTTCAATCTCCGCCTTGGTCGCAGCAGGCCCCACCAACATGCCGTAGCCGCCTGCGCCGTGCACTTCTTTGACCACCAGCTTTTCCAAGTTGGCCAAGGTGTAGGCCAAGTCGTCTTTTTTGCGGCACTGGAAGGTGGGCACGTTGTTGAGAATGGGCTTTTCGCCCAAGTAAAACTCAATCATTTGCGGCACGTAGGGGTAGATCGACTTGTCGTCGGCAATGCCCGTTCCCACGGCGTTGCAAATGCTCACATGGCCGGCGCGGTACACATCCATCAAGCCTGCGCAACCGAGCGTGGAGGTAGAACGGAACACCTTGGGGTCCAAAAAGTCATCGTCCACGCGGCGGTAAATCACGTCCACGCGCTTGGGGCCGCGGGTGGTGCGCATGTAGAGAAAGCTGTCTTTCACAAACAGGTCTTGGCCTTCGACCAACTCCACGCCCATTTGCTGCGCCAAGAAGGCGTGCTCGAAGTAGGCGCTGTTGTACATGCCGGGCGTCAACACCACCACGGTGGGGTTGTCGGTGGTCGACGGGCCGCTGGCACGCAAGGTTTCCAGCAACAAATCGGGGTAATGCGCGACGGGGGCCACGCGGTGTTGGCTGAACAACTCAGGGAAGAGACGCATCATCATCTTGCGGTCTTCCAGCATGTAACTCACGCCGCTGGGCACGCGCAGGTTGTCTTCGAGCACGTAGTACTCGCCCTCGCCCGCAGCGTTGGGCGCTCGCACAATGTCGACCCCGCTGATGTGCGAGTACACGCCATTGGGCACATCCACCCCCATCATCTCGGGGCGGAACTGGGCGTTGTTCAGCACCTGCTCCGACGGGATGAGGCCTGCCTTCAAAATCTCTTGGTCGTGGTAGACGTCGTGGATGAAGCGGTTCAGCGCAGTGACGCGTTGCACCAAGCCCTTTTGCATGTCTTTCCACTCGTGCGCGGGAATGATGCGGGGAATCAGGTCAAACGGAATCAGGCGTTCGGTGCCTGAGCCATCTTCGTCTTTGTCGCCATACACCGCAAAGGTGATGCCGACGCGACGAAAAATCATCTCCGCCTCTTCGCGCCTGTCGCGCATGGTCTGTGGATCTTGGCGCTTGAGCCAGTCCAAGTAGTTCCGGTAATGGGGGCGAACCGCGCTGTCGATATACGGCAGCTGGGCATACATTTCATCAAACTTGTGCATGTGGGAACTCCTGCTACTACCTTAGCAAATTAAGTGCCATGCTACGGAACTTGATGAAACCAATAACGATGTTGCTTGTCACGCTCGCAATGCACCAACTTGGGTTGATCGCTGCGCCACCGAGACGCACCACAACGGGGACTCTGCACAACTTGCACCCCCAATGGGGCGTAACGCGCCAGCACATCGGCGCGCGGGTGACCAAAACGGTTGCGGTAACCCGCCTGCACCACCGCCACTTGGGGCTGCACCGCCTCTAAAAACGCCGTGGTCGACGACGTGGCGCTGCCGTGGTGCGGCACCAGCAACCAATTGGCTTGCAAGCTTTGACCGCTTTGCACCAAGCTCTGCTCTTGCGGGGCTTCGATGTCGCCCACCAACAAAGCGGATGCCACAGGGCTTGTGGCGCTGACTCGCAATACGCAGCTCAGCGCGTTGGGCTTGAGCTTGCGCTCGTAGTCTTGGGCGCTGGGGTGCAGCACCTCAAACTGCACGCCGTCCCACACCCAAGCTTGCCCGCGTTCGCAACGCTGCATCGCCCGCAGTTGCTGCATCGGGTGCGTGGCAGGCATGGAGGTCAGCACATCGGCTTGGGGCTGCATGGCCAACACGGCAGGCGCGCCGCCGCTGTGGTCGCTGTCTTGATGGCTGATCACCACGCGGTCTAGCCGCTCGCCCCACGCGCGCAGCAAGGGCACCAACACCCGTTGGCCCGCATCGGTCTCGGCGGAGTAGCGCGGGCCGGTGTCGTACAACAGCGCGTGCGTCGCGGTGCGCAGCAGCACCGCGTGGCCCTGCCCCATGTCGGCCGCGACCAACTCAAACGTGCCGTGCGCAGGACGCGGCATTTGCCAGCTCAACACAGGCATGACCAAGGCCAAGCCGAGCAGCCGCATCCAAAGCGGCACACGCAACGCCCACAGACCCATGCCCAACAAAGCAGCCGAGCCCGCCCACATGGGCGCAGCGGGTGCCGACCATTGCGCCCAAGACACGCTCGCCATCTGCCCCAACAGCCAGCGCAGCACCTGCAAAGCCTCAGCCGCCAACCCCCAAGCCGGTGCAAACACCAAGCCCAGCACACACAGCGGCGTGACCACCAAGGTCACCCAAGGCACGGCCAACAGATTGGCCAACAAACCCACCACCGACACTTGGTGAAACAGCAGCACACACAAGGGCGCCAAACACACACTCATCAGCCACTGCTCGCGCCCCATACGCTGCGCGGCATGCCTGGCACGCAGCAAGTGCCCGCGAACGGACGCAGGTAAATCACCCTCCGTAAAACGCGTAGGCACGTCTGAGCTACCTGAGGCAAACAAAATACCCACCGCCACAAAGCTCAGCCAAAACCCCGCCTGCAACAACGCCCACGGGTCCAGCGCCAGCACCACCGCGCACACCAGCAACCACACAGTCGGCCAAGGCCAGCGCAGACCCTGCCAACGCAACAGCGCCACCGTGAGCAGCATCCACACCGTGCGCTGCGCGGGCACGCCCCAACCGGTGAACACGGCGTACAAGAGCGCAACCACCACGCCACACAACTGGGCCGCGTGGGGCGCTGGCAGCCACAAACTCCAAGGCCTGCGCGGCGACCACGCATCGCTGCGCCGCCACAGCCACCCCATGCCCGCCGCCGCCAACCACGCCATGCCGGTGATGTGCAAGCCCGAAATCGCCATCAAGTGCGCCACGCCTGTGGCCCTGAACACATCCCAATCGGCGCGCTCAATGGCCGCTTGGTCACCCAGCAGCAAGGCCGACACCACGCCCGCCATGGCGCGGTCTTGCACTTGGGCGTCCACCAAGGCACGCGCCGCCTGACGCAGCCGCGCCACAGGGTATTGCCAACTCGACCCCAGCCACTCAGGCGGCACATCCTTGGCACCGTGACGCACATACCCCGTGGCCTGCAAACCCTGTTCCCACAGCCACAACTCATGGTCAAACCCGTGTGGGTTGATGTGCCCATGCGGCGCTTTGAGCCGCACCGTCAAGCGCCAGCGGTCGCCTGCCTTCACATCGGGCGGCGGCTCGGCCTGAGCGGCAGCGCCCTGCCCCCATGTGCGCCCGCCGTACCAGCCCAACCAGAGGAAACGCGGTAATGCTGCAGGCGTGGCTTGCACTTCCAACCGAAACCGCACACTGTCCTCGGTGCGTTGCGGCAAACTGGCCACTACGCCCTCCAGCTGAATCGAGCGACCTTCTAGCTCGGGGTTCAAGCGGCTTTCTAAATAGTGATGGGCGCGCCACCCGGTTTGCGCAAAGGCAAGCGTGAGCGCCAGCAATGCCCAGCTGACGGCGTGGCCAACGCCGCGCCAAGCGTGCGACGTTGACGAACCCTCTGTCCATGCGCTTGAAAAAATAGGCTGACGAAGTGCCAGCCCCCACACCAAAACGCACATGGCCACAGCGCCTAAACCGGCATACGCCCAAACCGGCCACAACGTGACTTCTTGCAATTGCAAACCCGTGCCTACCAACCAACCCAAGCACCAAGGCGTGACGCGACTCAAAGAACGGTGCATGCAAGACCCAAAGTTGGTGAGGATCAGGCAATTTAGTGGCGTACCCGCGTACGAAAAAAAAGCCGCGCTCACAAAGATGAGCTGTCGAAAAAATACAGAAACCTTAGACGAACTTTATAGATAGCTAAAAATATTTTTCGTCGTAAGCACTTGTCAATAAACAACTTTTCAAAGTAAAGTCTAGAAAACTAAAAGATAAATTACAGATAAATCATTTGTATGGCTACATTTCATCACTTCAACCTAGCTCTGCTCAACCCCGCTTTTGACTCCCCACTAGTCGATGTGCTGACAGAGTTGGAGCACCTGCGGCGGCTGCAGCTGGCGGGCACGACACCGGCGCCGGTGTTCTTTCAGCTCAAACGTGTGTTCCACATGTTGGAAAGCTTGGGTTCCGCCCGTATTGAGGGCAATCACACCACGCTTGCCGACTATGTCGAACGTTCACTCGAAGGCACTGCCTCCGCAGGTGATCAACTGTCAGAGATCGCCAACATTGAAGAGGCCATGACCTACATTGAAACGGCGATGCAACCGGGCAACGACATCTCCGAGCATTTCATTCGCGAACTACATGCGATGGCTGTTCGCAAGCTCGTGCGCGAAGGCGATGCAACGCACGGTGCCTACCGCGTGGGACAGGTGCAAATTGCCCAATCAGAACATTTACCGCCCGATGGTCTGCTCGTCGGGGGTTACATGCAAGAGTTGGTTGCCTTCATCAATCAGCCTGATCCCCCAAAGTACGACCTGATCAAAGTTGCACTGGCACACCATCGTTTTGGCTGGATACACCCCTTTGGAAACGGGAATGGACGTGTCGTTCGCTTGCTGACCTATGCGCTGATGATCAAGTACGGATTCAACGTCAAGGCAGGTGGCCGCGTGTTAAACCCAACTGCTGTGTTTTGCAGTGACCGCGACCAGTACTACGCCATGCTGGCCTGCGCCGATGTTGGTCAGGCCACCAACCTCGAACAATGGTGTTTGTACGTGCTTCAAGGCGTACTGTCAGAGCTGAAGAAGGTGGACCAACTCACGCAATATGACTACCTGAAAAGCAAAATTTTGGCACCTGCCATCACCCACGCACGAAGCCGAACCTTGATTTCGGCACAAGAAGAAGCGGTGCTGCTGTCTACCGTGAAATCTGGCGTCGCCAAAGCGGCAGACCTTACCCTGGCGATGCCCAATATGAACGCAGCACAGCGAACCTATCAAATCAAGAAACTGGTGGAGCGCAAGATGCTTCACCCCATTGCCCCGAATGCGCGGCAATACACACTGGGTTTTGACAACAGCTACCTGATGCGCGGCGTGATACGCGCGCTATCGCAGGAGAGTTTTATTTCTGCGCCGTTAACGGGTGCTGAAAAAACTTAGCCCGTTAAACCTTACGCCGCAGGCTTGCTGTTCGCCGAACAGACTTCTTTCTTCAGCGCCGCCATGTAGGTGTTGGGGCGAATGGGCGCCTCGCGGTTGCGCCACTCTTGAAGGTCATCGGCCGCCACTTCTTTGCCTTTGCCCATGGCTTTGTCGTAGTAGCTCACCGACAAGCGCACCACCATGTCTGTTTTGCAATACATGCGCACGCGCATCATCATCGACTTGTAGCTTTCGCCCGTGGGGGTTTTGTCGTTCTTGGGCAAATCGGTCAACACCCAGGCGTAGCGCGACACATGGGCGGGCATGACGGCGGCTTTGTCGTAGTAATAAGACACGTCTTCGTCTTTCAGCAACTCGCTCCAATCAGCCGAGGCAGGCGCAGCCCAAGCCATGAGGCTGGTCAACACGAAGGCAACAACAGAGAAACGGCGTGAACGCATGGTGGGCATGAAAGATCAAATGGACTTGTCTAGGGTATCGACGGCGGCTTCGAAAACTTGAGCGATCAAATCAAAGCGCTGAGCACTTGTGCTGTCACAAGTGTCGAATACGAGCCGCTGGTAAATCATGCGCGGCGTTGCTCCGGTTTAGGCTGATTGCTGCCAGTGGACCACGATTGTCGAATGACGTCTCCCGCCCCAAAGCAGTCATTGATCGTTAAGTAGTGAAAGTGACTCTGGATTCTTAAACCGCGTATGACCAGCAAGCAGACAATCGCCCCCGCGTTAAAGAGGGGGCGATGAGCAAATTAGCTCAATACTCAGAGCCATTTGGGACTTGGCGTTTAATCCGCTCTAAACCCTGATTTCTTCACAACAGGGCCCCAACGCTTCGCATCTTCTTGCATCGTTTTTTGAAGGTCTGCAGGACTGCCGCCGCTGACCTCAAGACCCAGCGAAGCAAAACGCTCTCGAACTTCTGGGTTTGCCAGCGCCTTGTTCAAGGCTTTGTTGATCTCCTCGATGGAGGACTGAGATGTTTTGGCAGGTGCGTACATCGCAAACCACCCTTGCCCCACAGCATCAGGGAAACCTTGCTCTTTGAAGGTGGGTACATCAGGCATGACCTTGCTACGTTGCGCACCAGATGTAGCCAGCACATTGACCTTCCCAGACTTGGCGTTCTGTTGCCATTCCATCACGACATCAATGCCTGCAGGTGCATGGCCACCGAGTACGGCGGATTGCAAGGCCGCGCCACCATTGAATGGCACATGCACCATGTCAACATTCAGGGCAGAGCCGATCATGACACCGAAGAAATGCGGCAGACTGCCTGCGGCAGGCGATCCAAAATTGGCCTGCTGTGGATTAGCTTTAAGCCAAGCAGCATATTCTTTCAAATTTTTGGCAGGAGAATTGGCTGGCACGGCCAATGCAAAAGAAAAATCACAAACCTTACCAACTGGCGCAAAGTCGGTGTCTGGGTTGTAGCCCAATTTACTGAAAACCATTGGCGCGAGCACAGGCACGACGATGGGTGTCACCATGACGGTATTGCCATCGGGAGCAGCTGACTTCAGCAGGTCAGCAGCCAGTCGACCACCAGCGCCAGGACGGTTGTCTACGATAACTGGGCGCTTGAGTTCGTCTTTCATCTTCTCGGTGAAGATGCGGGTGACCACATCGATCGATACGCCTGCCGGAAAGCCTACAAGTACACGCAAAGTTTTGTCACTTTGCGCATTGGCAGATGTGCTAACCAGCAGTGTTGTGGCCAAAGCCGCCCAGGTAAAAATGTTTCTGCGTTTCATTGGTTTGTCTCCGTTGTGATGTGTTTTAGGTGCAGTGATGAATGAACTTAGTGTCGAGGAAAGCTTCTATGCCTTCGATACCCGATTCGCTACCGAAGCCGCTGTCCTTGACGCCACCAAATGGCGCTTCGGGCACAGATACGCCCATGCCGTTAATGGCCAGACTGCCAACCTCTAGGCGTTCGCTGACGCGATGGATAGCACGGGCGGAATCGGTGAACAGGTAACCAGCCAGACCGTAAGGGGACTGATTCGCTAGCTGCAAGGCGTGATCGATACCGTCAAAAGGGGTAAGCGTCGCTACGGGGCCAAAGGGTTCTTCGACCATGACTGGCGAATCAGGCGCCACATTGGTGAGCACCGTGACGGGAACGAAGAAACCAGACTCAGGACTGTTGCCCTGATGAGATTGCGCGCCTGCTTGCACTGAACGACCAATCAGGTCACGTACTGCAGCAACACGGCGCGCATTCGCCAAGGGCCCCATCTGAGTACCGTTTGCCATGCCATCGCCCAGTACCAACCGTTGACTCGCGCTGACAAAAGCTTCTCTGAAATGGCCTTCGATAGAACGGTCCACATAAAACCGTGTGGGAGCCAGGCAGGCCTGACCGGCATTGCGGAATTTGTGCACAACCATCATGGCTACAGTCTTGTCGATGTCAGCATCCGCACAAACAATGACCGGTGCGTGACCGCCAAGTTCCAGCGTGATGCGCTTGAGGTGTTTGGCCGTCAACTGAGCCAGATGTCGACCAATGGGCACCGAACCGGTGAACGTGACCTTGCGCACGATAGGTGAAGCGATCAGTTGTTCGGACACCTCGGCCGGCACACCGAAGAGCAGCTGCAATGCACCTTCTGGCAGTTCTTCACGAAAGCACTCAACCATGGCAGCCACGCTTGCCGGGGTTTCTTCCGCTGCTTTCAAAATGATTGAGCAACCTGCTGCAAGCGCACCACCGATCTTGCGTGCTGAAAGAACCAACGGAAAATTCCAAGGCGCAAACGCTGCGACCGGTCCCACAGCTTGCTTGTGTACCTGCATGCTGCTGTTGGGCAGTCTTGCGGGAATGATGCGACCGTAGGTGCGGCGCGCTTCTTCGGCATACCACTTGATCAGGTCTGCAGCCATCACACACTCGGCGAGAGCTTCCAACAGTGGCTTACCCTGCTCCTGAGTCAGTAGTGTTGCGATCTCTTCCGTGTTTTGCCGCATGCGCGCTACGCCCTTCTCAAGGCGAGCACAACGCTCATGTGCAGCGACCTGTCGCCAAGCATCAAAGCCAGCTTGCGCAGCATTCAGTGCTTGGTCAATGTCATCGCTGCTCGCCAGATGAAGATGGTCCAGTGTCTGTGCCGTTGCGGGGTTAACAATAGGCATGGTCATGGCGTGACGACCAGCACGCCATTGCCCATTGATCAGCAGCCCCGGAGCTCGGTAGTTCGTAACAGAGTTCATATATTGCGGCCCCCGTCTACGTCCAAACACACCCCAGTCAGATAGGACGCTTCGTCGCTGGCCAAAAACGTGACAGCTGAGGCAACGTCAGCCGGGCGTGTGAAACGCCCCAACGGAATGCGCATCAAGAAACGCTCTCGGTTAGCGGGCGTGTCATCCATACCCATGAAGTCGCCCAGCATGGCGGTTTCACCGATCATGGGGTTGACAGCATTGATACGCACGCCAGACTTAGCGAATTCCAACGCAAGACCTTTGGTGATGTTGATCATGGCGGCCTTGCTACCGCTGTACCAGGACAAGCCTGGACCGGGTCGAACACCTGTGGTGGAAGCCACGTTCACGATACAACCGCTGCCCTGCTTCACAAAGCCAGGCAATACAGCTTGGGCAGCCCAAAAAAGGCTTTTGACATTGACGCGGTAGACGCGATCAAACTCTTCTTCTGTGACTTCCAGCGCGGGTTTGTTGCGATGCGTCGTACCGGCGTTGTTAACCAAGATGTCCAAGCCACCAAAAGCCTGGAAGGTGCTGGTCACCATATTTTCAAAAGAAGCACGATCTGCAACGTCAGCGGCAACACTGGCGGCCTGGCCACCCGAGGCATTGATCTTGTCTGCAATCGCTTGTGCGCCTGCGACATTGAGGTCAGCGACCATCACGCGCGCGCCGGCCTCAGCCATGCGCTGCGCTGTGGCTGCGCCAAATCCGGATGCACCACCCGTCACGATGGCAATTTTTTGATTCAGGTTCATGGGGTTCTCACAAGTTGAAGACGAGCCTGCCGCCACCGCAACGCGAGACGCAGGGAATAAATCGCTGACCAGCCGTTCTTTCTTCAGCATCGAGCACGTTGTCGCGATGGTCTGGTTGGCCTTCGACCAATTGGACTTCGCAGGTGCCGCATAGGCCTTCACGACAGGAAAAAGGATGTTCAATACCCATCCGTTCGAGCGCTTCAAGTGGTGTTTCGCTGACCCCCACTTGAATCGATTGACCGCTTTTGAAGAGCACCAACTCGAATGCTGTGTTACCCGAGTCGTCCTGTGCCTGCGCTTTGAAGCGTTCCATACGCACCGAACTGTCAGGCCATTCGGCAGTGGCAGCTTCGATGGCGTCTAGCAGTCCAGCAGGACCACAGGCATAAACCGCATCCCATGGCGCGCCGCTGAGTAGCGCGTTGATGTCAAGTGGACCGCCTTGCTCCTGGTCAAAATGAAAACGCACGCGCTGCGCATTTAGGGTGATCAGCTCTTCCTGAAAAGCCATGCGACTGGCTGAGCGCGCGCAGGCCATCAAAGACCAATCCATCGAGGCTTGATTGGCTGACTTCACCATGGCGTAAATCGGCGTGATACCTATACCCGCGCCAATGAAGAGCACTCTGTGGTGAGCGGTGGTGTTCAGTGCAAAGAGATTGCGAGGTTCGCTGATGTTCAGCGTAGCGCCAGTGCGCAGCTTGTCATGAATCCAGTCAGAGCCACCACGGCTATGGGCATCTCGTGCCACAGCAATTTGGTAACTTGATTGCTTGGGGTGCCCTTCTGCATTGGTCAGGGAATACTGACGGATCTGACCATTTGGCAGATGCAGGTCAATGTGCGCACCTGGGGCGGCGCCTGGTAGAAGCTGAGCATTCGGAGCTTGCAACTCGATCAGCAGCACATCGCGTGCGATGGCTTGGACCTTGGAGACGGTAGTCTGAATCATGCGCCGTCCGATCCAGCTTCAGCCTTGAGCAGGCGGTCAATCAACCAGCGCGCTTGGTTAAGTCCGCTGTCAGCAGCGATTGGAATCATGGTGCGCTCAGGCACCTGGTCAATGATCTTTTGCTGAGCCTCAATCATCGTTCGGTCCTCTTCAAAAGCCTCAATGACCGACAGGTAAATCGACTCGGTCATCTGTGCGTTGTCGAGCTCGAAGTTGCGAGCCTGACAGAACCAATAGTGGCTGGTGCTCTCGGTCTCGGGTGTTTGAATCGAGGTGTGACGGAACTGCAATGCTTCTGGCACGCGCGTCCCCTCAGGAGCGCCCGTACCTGTTGGTGCAGAGCCAGCGTCCATACGAAGCAGTGCTGGCGGTGACCATTGGTAGATCTGCCAGCGATCCACCTTGCCCTGAAATTGAGCGACCTTCTTATGCAGATTGGGCATCTCATCATTCACGTACCAACGCGTGATGGTGAGCGTGCCGTTACCGTCCGTATCGCGCTCGATAACCGGCTTTAGGCCTGCAGCACTGTCTGTCCCCAGAGTCGTGGGATGAACCCACGCCAGGTGGGTAAAGTCCAACAGGTTGTCCACAATCAATTTGTAATTGGCTTTGTAGTGGATATAGCCCGGCTTCATGCGCCACTGAGGCGAGTCGTGCCAGTGGTAGTCGACGATTTCAGCCGGATTGGCTTTGTCTGAATCACCCATCCAGATCCAAACCAAACGATGGCGCTCTACGACGGGGTAGCTCTTGATGCAGGTTTTGGGCGGGATCTTGTCCTGCCCGGGGATCTCAACGCAGGCACCGCTGGGATCAAACTTGAGGCCGTGATACATGCAACGCACACAGTCGCCTTCCTTGCGTCCCAAATGAAGAGGGGCTGAGCGATGGCAGCAGCGGTTTTCCAGCGCGACGACCTGGTTTCGTGAATCCCGGTATAGCAACACAGGCTCATTCAGTAGGGTGCGGGCCAGCATGCCATCTTGCGGCACTTCAATGTCCCATGCGGCGACATACCAACAGTTTTTGATGAACACAGCGGTCTCCTTTTTTGAGCTACCCCGATTGGCGGCTTCTTAACTTGAGGCAATCCTAGAATCGCGATCTAATAATGAAAATTCAAAAATTAAACCGATTGATCAAAAAAATTGATATAGCAAGGATCAAATGAGACTACCTACGATGCAAGCCTTGGTGCTGATTGAAGAGTTGGGCAGCATCCGGGCAACAGCCCAGGCAATGAACTTCACTCAGCCGGCGTTAACAGCTGCTATCCAACAGCTTGAAGCTGAGCTCAAAGCTCCTTTGCTGGTGCGCAGCCGCACAGGTGTGACCTTTACCAATTTCGGACAGGCTTTCCTGCGTCACGCCAAGTTAATCGTGGCGCAGAGCCGTCGGGCTCAAGATGAAATCGCACAGTTGCGCGGCCACTGGGAGGGCACTGTCAGGATGGCCGTTTCACCAGCCATTGGGCTGGGGCTTTTACCGCAGGCTTTACGGCAGTTCACACTACAGCACCCGAATGTGAAAGTGCACTGCAGAGATGGCCTTTACCCCAATATCGCCCCAGTGATTCGCGATGGAACGCTGGATTTCGCGCTGACGCCGGTACATCGGGTAGATCTTGAAAGCGATTTGGTAGCCGAGCCCTTGTACTCAAGTCAGGTTGTGATCGTTTCAGGGGTGTCTCATCCGCTTTCTCGCGCGACCCGTCTCAAACAACTACAGGACTGTGATTGGGTGATGTCGAGCCCCTCACGAGGCCCTGGCGCCATCATTGAAGAGGCATTTCAGAAAAGCGGGCTACCCGCACCTAAGGTAAAGATGTTGTGCGAGTCATTTCTTGCCTTACCCGCTGTTGTGGCGGCATCCGATCACTGGATGACGACCATGCCTCGTATTCTTTTTGAAAACAGTCCTTTCAAAGAACAGTTGTGCATAGTTCCTATCCAAGACGAATTGCCTAGCCCTCTGATCTGCACCGTCCGTCGCCATGATCTGCCTCTGACTCCAGCGGCCATGCAGCTAATTGGATGGATACAGCACTACGCTTTAAAGAGGTTGGATAAAAAGGCGAGCAAATAGGCATCAGCCAGGCGTGTGTGACGACTTAGCCATGGGCTTGCATTCATTTGCACCATTTCGATGGCTGCTTCTGTCCGATGGCTTCTGTCCGATGACAAACCCGACGGTTTGCGAAAGTCTGGATTAGGCTGGAAGCAGACCTTCCATGAGTCCAACCGCTGCAAAGCAGACACTGAAATCAAAGCGCCAAAAGTCTGTTTGAATTCAATTTGTACCGGCCAATTCAGTTTTAAAAACTGAACGCCCCCAGATCAGCAAAAGCGCACACAAGCACCACCCCGCCGTGCACCGCTTTGGCGCACACCCCTTGGCGCGTGTCTTGCTAGATCAAACGCATGTCCATACACGCCGCACTCCACCACGTCACCCACTACAGCTACGACCGGCTGGTCGAACTGGGCCCGCAAGTGATTCGCCTGCGCCCCGCGCCGCACTGTCGCAGCCACGTGATTTCTTATTCCCTCAAGGTTGAGCCTGCGCATTTCATCAACTGGCAGCAAGACCCGTTTGCCAACTACCAAGCGCGCTTGGTGTTCCACGAGAAGACCACCGAGTTCAAAGTCACGGTCGATTTGGTGGTCGAAATGGCGGTGTACAACCCGTTCGACTTCTTCTTAGAGCCACACGCCGAAAAGTTCCCGTTCAGCTACAGCAAAGCCTCGGCCACGGAGCTGGCGCCTTACTTGGCCACATCGTCGCTGAAGCACAAGCTCAAGGCCTACGTCGAGTCGCTCGACCTCAAGGCGATGAAGCGCGACCCCATTCGCACCATCGACTTCCTGGTGAAGATCAACCAAAAGCTGCACACCGACATTGCGTACACCATCCGCATGGAACCCGGCGTGCAAACGCCTGAAGAAACGCTGACGCTGCGCAGCGGCTCGTGCCGCGACAGTGCTTGGCTGCTGGTGCAAATGCTGCGCCACTGCGGTTTGGCGGCGCGTTTTGTGTCGGGCTATTTGATTCAGCTCGCCCCCGATGTGAAGTCGCTCGACGGCCCCAGCGGCACCGAGGTCGATTTCACCGACTTGCACGCGTGGTGCGAGGTGTATTTGCCGGGCGCAGGCTGGGTGGGCTTAGACCCCACGTCAGGCTTGCTGGCAGGCGAAGGCCACATTCCGCTGGCCTGCACGCCGCAGCCATCGAGCGCCGCACCGATTGAAGGCTTGGTGGACGAAGCCGAGGTCGAGTTTGGCCACGAGATGAAAGTCACCCGCGTGCTCGAATCACCCCGCGTGACCAAGCCCTACACCGAAGAACAGTGGACCGAAGTGCTGGCCTTGGGCGACGAGGTGGACCGCCGCTTGAACGAAGGCGATGTGCGCCTGACCATGGGCGGCGAGCCCACCTTCGTGGCCGTGAACGACCGCGACGCACCAGAATGGAACACCGATGCCCTCGGACCGACCAAACGCGGTTTTGCCACCGAATTGGTGCATAAGCTGCGCGCCGAATATGGCGACGGCGGTTTCTTGCATTTTGGCCAAGGCAAGTGGTACCCCGGCGAGCAACTGCCCCGCTGGGCGCTGGGCATTTACTGGCGCACCGATGGCCACCCGTGCTGGCACAACCCCGACTTGTTTGCCGACGAGCGCGTGCCCAGCCACTACACCACCGAAGACGCGCAGCGCTTCACACAAACCTTGTCGCACAAACTCGGCGTGGGCGACCAACACATCACGCCCGGCTATGAAGACACTTGGTACTTCCTGTGGCGCGAGCGTCGTTTGCCCATCAACGTCGACCCGTTTGACGCCAAGCTCAGCGACGAGATGGAGCGTGTGCGCCTGCGCCGCGTGTTCAGCCAAGGCCTCGACAAAACCGTGGGTTACGTGCTGCCCCTCAAACCCAGCGAACACGGCATCGGCCCGCGCTGGACCAGCGGCCCGTGGTTCTTGCGCGACGAGCGCATGTACCTCGTGCCCGGCGACTCGCCCATGGGCCTGCGCCTGCCGCTCGACTCCCTGCCTTGGGTCAGCGAGGCCGACTACCCCTACGCCATCGAGCAAGACCACTTTGCCGAACGCCAAGCGCTGCCCCATGCGGCAGCGCTGAAAGCGCAGTATTCGCACCACGCCCGCCACACGCATTTCAACGCTCACGTGGCCGGTGGCGGCATGGCGCAAGGCGGCACGGTGGGTCTGCAAACCGGCATGGGCGGCGAGGGCTCAGGCTCCAACAAATTTGCGCCCGGCACCGCCCACGCCGTGCCCGCCAAAGACCAATCGGCGCACTGGATCACCCGCACCGCCATTTGCGTGGAAGTGCGCGACCCTGCACGCTCGAACGGCCCCTCAGTCGAACTCAAAGCGATGGAGAACCCACAAGGCGTGATCTATGTGTTCATGCCCCCGCTCGGCCACCTCGAAGACTATTTGGAGCTGCTCAGCGCCATCGAAGCCACCGCCGAAGAACTGAACGTGCGTATCGTCTTGGAAGGCTACGGCCCGCCGCGCGATGTGCGCCTGAAAGTGCTGCAAGTCACGCCCGACCCCGGCGTGATTGAGGTCAACATTCACCCCGCGCACAACTGGCTGGAGATCGTCGAGCACACCGAGTTCTTGTACCAAACCGCGTTCGAGTCGCGCTTGTCCGCCGAGAAGTTCATGACCGACGGCCGCCACACCGGCACGGGCGGCGGCAACCATGTGGTGATGGGCGGAGCCACGCCGTCAGACAGCCCGTTCTTGCGCAAGCCAGAGTTGCTGGCCTCGCTGATCTTGTATTGGCACAACCACCCCTCTTTGAGCTATTTGTTCAGCGGCATGTTCATCGGCCCCACCAGCCAAGCGCCGCGTGTGGACGAAGCGCGCAACGACCAAATCTACGAACTCGAAATTGCGTTGGCCGAAATCAACCGCAACCGCGAGAAGTTTGGCGCCGACATGCCCCCGTGGATCGTCGACCGGACCTTGCGCAACTTGTTGATCGATGTGACCGGCAACACCCACCGCAGCGAGTTTTGCATCGACAAGTTGTACTCACCCGACTCGTCCACCGGACGTTTGGGCCTCTTAGAGCTGCGCGCGTTTGAGATGCCACCCCACGCCCGCATGAGCGTGGTGCAGCAACTGCTGCTGCGTGCCTTGGTGGCGCGTTTCTGGGAGAAGCCTTACCAAGCCCCCGCCACGCGCTGGGGCACCGAGCTGCACGACCGCTTCTTGCTGCCGCATTTCGTCAAGGCCGACTTTGACGATGTGCTCACCGAGTTGGGCGACACCGGTTTTCAGTTCGACCCCGCTTGGTTTGCGCCGCACTTTGAGTTCCGCTTTCCGCGCGTGGGCGACTTGCAAACGCTGGGCATCAACCTCACGCTGCGCAACGCGCTGGAGCCATGGCACGTCATGGGCGAAGAAGGCTCCAGCGGCGGCACCGTGCGCTATGTGGACTCGTCGCTGGAGCGCATCGAAGTACATGTGGCGGGACTCAACCCCAGCCGCCACACCATCACCGTCAACGGCCGCCCCTTGCCGCTGCAACCCACGGGCACCGTGGGCGAGTACGTGGCGGGTGTGCGCTACCGCGCTTGGGCGCCGTCGTCGGCCCTGCACCCCACCATCGGCGTGCATGTGCCGCTCACGTTTGACGTGGTCGACACCTGGATGAAGCGCTCGGTCGGCGGCTGCCAGTACCACGTCGCCCACCCCGGTGGCCGCAACTACGACAGCTTCCCTGTCAACGCCTACGAGGCAGAAAGCCGCCGCTTGGCGCGCTTCTTCCCGCTGGGCCACACGCCGGGCAAGTTGGATGTGCCGCAAGCCACCGTGGGCGTGCCCGCCAGCAAAGAGTTTCCGTTCACCTTGGACTTGCGACGGTCGTAAGCGCCACATGCTGCGACCACGAGGCGGTGAGACAATGCGGCCACTGTGCCTACGCCTCACCCAACCCCTGCTGCTGCCACCCCTTCACCACGTTTGGTCGACGTGCTGAAGGGTCTGGCGCGCCCCGCCGACAACGGGCACTTCGATGAGTTGCAAGGCGCTTGCGCCGCCGCGTCGGCCAAAGCGTCAGACGCCAAGCACGCGGCAGAAGCGCTCGCACCGCCGTGGCAAACCTTCTTCGACCAGTTGGGCACCATGGGCTTGGACGACCTCGACCGTCGCGCCCACACCTTGGCCCGCCAAGTGCGCGACAACGGCATCACCTACAACGTGTACGCCAGCCAAGGCGGCCCACAGCGGCCGTGGGCGCTGGACCTGTTTCCGCTGATCATCACCCCCGAGAGTTGGCAGCAAATTGAAGTGGGCGTGCAACAACGCGCCCGTTTGCTCGAACGCGTGATGGCCGATGTGTATGGCCCACAACAGCTGTTGCGCGAAGCCATGATTCCGCCTGCCTTGGTGCAAGGCCACCCCGGCTACTTGCGTGCCATGCGTGGCGTGGCGCCTGTGGGCGGCACGCACCTGCACATTGCCGCGTTTGACTTGGCCCGTGGCCCCGACGGCCAATGGGCCGTGGTGTCGCAGCGCACGCAAGCGCCGTCAGGCTTGGGCTATTTGCTCGAAAACCGGCTGCTGATTTCGCGCCAATTCCCGCAAGCGTTTGAGGCCATGCACATCCAGCGCTTGGCCGCGACTTACCGCATGTGGGTCGAATCGCTCAAAGCGCACAGCCCCGCAGGTGCCAACGCCCATGTGGCTTTGCTCACGCCCGGCCCCTACAACGAAACCTATTTCGAGCACGCTTACCTCGCCCGCTATTTGGGCTTGAGCTTGGTCGAAGGCAGCGACCTCACGGTACGCGACGAGCGCTTGTACCTGCGCACCCTGCGCGGCTTAGAGCCCGTGCATGTGCTGCTCAAGCGTTTGGACGACGAGTTTTTAGACCCGCTGGAGCTGCGCGCTGACTCCACCTTGGGCATCCCCGGTTTGCTGCAAGCCGTGCGTGCTGGCAACGTGGTGGTGGCCAATGCGCCGGGTTCGGCGTTTTTAGAGTCGCCCGCCTTGTTGGGCTTTTTGCCCGCACTGAGCGAAAAGCTGCTGGGCGAAACCTTGCAACTGCCCGCGCTCGACACGTGGTGGTGCGGCGAGCGCGCAGCGTTGGCCTCGGTCCTGCCCTTGCTCGACAAGATGGCCATCAAGCCCACCTACCCCGGCTCGGCCAGCCACGGCAGTTTTGATGCGGCCTTGGGCCGCACGCTCAGCCAAGCGCAACGCGACGAATGGGTGGGCCGCATCACCCGCCAACCCGACCGCCACACGCTGCAAGCCTACGTGCCGCTGTCGCAGATGCCCACGTGGAAAAACGCGCAAATGGGCGTCGAGCAGCGCTCGGTCATGCTGCGCGTTTTCGCATTGAGAGACAGTGCCAACTCATGGCGCGTGTTGCCCGGCGGCTTGGCACGCATCGCCGCACCCGAGGCGCAAATTGCCTCGATGCAGCGCGGCGGCAGCAGCGCCGATGTGTGGGTGCAAACCGACGCCGATGTGGACCGCACCAGTTTGCTCAACAAGAGCCTCACCGCCTCGACCTTCACCCATCGCCAACGCATGGTCACCAGCCGCGCCGCTGAAAACCTCTATTGGCTAGGCCGCTACACCGAACGCAGCGAAAACATGGTGCGCTTGGTACGTCTGTGCCTCGAAGCCCTCAACAGCGAAGACCCCGCCTCGCCCAGCCTCTGGACGTGGCTGCAACAACTCAGCCGCCGCCAAGGCCTCATTCCGGCGGGCGTGCCCTCGGCCCAAGCGTCAGCGGCAGAGGAATCGGCCCACACCTCCACCCCCAGCATGGGCGCACGCCGACGCGTGTTTGAGCGGACCCTCATCGCTTGCCTCGACGACGACACGCACGCCACCAGCGTGGGCTACAACCTGCGCGCCTTGCAGCAAGCCGCAGCGTCGCTGCGCGAGCGCTTGTCGCCCGAACACTGGAACGCCATCGTGCATGGCGTGGAGCAATTCAGCACCGACTGCGCACTGATCGTGAAGCAACCCGAGTTCTCGACCATCCAAGCGCTGCAAGCCCTAGACGCCGCCAGCTCCGCCTTGGCCGCCATCACCGGCGCCCAAACCGACCGCATGACGCGAGACGACGGCTGGCAGTTGCTCAGCATTGGCCGCCATGTGGAACGCTTGGGTTTTTTGTCTGCCGCGCTCGACTTGGCGGTGGAAGTGGGGGCATTTGAGTCGCACCACGACGACGCCTCACAGCCTTGGGGCACCGAAAACAGCTCGCACTTTGTCGCCTTGTTGAGCTTGTTTGACAGCACCATCACCTTCCAAGCCCAGTACCAGCAAAGCCGCGAACTGGCCCCGCTGATTGAGCTATTGGTGCAAGACAACGACAACCCGCGCTCGCTCGCATGGGTCACGCGCAGCCTGCGCTCGCGCTTGTCCAAGCTCGCCGCCACCCCCATGGGCGAGCCCGATGCGCTGGCCCGCTTGGTGCCCAACCTGCAAGCCCACGAGGCCCCCGAGCGCAACTTGACCCACACATTGGCGTATTTGTGCGAGGCAGATGCGCACGGTTACCACCCGCATTTACGCGCTGCGCTGACCGAATGCATGCAAGCGGCGTGGCAAGTGTCAGACGCCATCTCGGCCCGCTACTTCAGCCACACGCAAGACGGCGACAGCGTCGGCGCTTGAGCCCCAAGGCTACTTTCACATGCTGCTGCACATCACCCACACCACCCGCTACCACTACGCGCCGCAGGTTGAAACCGCGCAACACATGGCGCATTTGCTGCCGCGCAGCTTGCCCTCGCAAACGGTGCATGCGGCCGAGTTGGTCATCTCGCCCAGTCCGCACGCACGCAGCGACAGCGTGGACGCCTTTGGCAATGTGCGCACCTTTTTCTCGCTGCCCCTGCCGCATGAGGTGATGCTGATTGAAGCGCGCAGCACGGTGGACACGCACTTCATGGACTACCCGCCTGAAAACGCCCAGCGCACACCCGCGTGGGAAAACGTGCGCCACCATTTTTTGTACCACTCGGGCTCAGCGTGGGACGCCGCTACGGAATATGTGTTCGCCTCCACGTACGTCGAGCCTCACCCCCAATTTGCCGACTACGCCCGCGCCAGCTTTGTGCCCGCCCGCCCCGTGCTGTTGGCCGCGGTGGACCTGATGTCGCGCATTCACCAAGACTTCACCTACGCCAGCGCCAGCACCGACATCAACACGCCCGCGTTAGAAGCACTGGAGCGCCGCGAAGGCGTGTGCCAAGACTTCGCGCACATTTTGCTGAGCTGCTTGCGCACCCAAGGTTTGGCGGCGCGCTATGTCAGCGGCTATTTGCTGACCGAAGTGCCGGAAGGCCAAACCCGTTTGATCGGCAGCGATGCCTCGCACGCGTGGGTGTCGGTGTACGTGCCTGACGCCTTACCCGACGGGCACGAAGGCCACAAACAAGGCTTGCTCGCCACGCAAGGCCAATGGTTTGACCTCGACCCCACCAACGACCGCTGGGGCTTGAACTCGCCCGGCATCGACTACGTCACCTTGGCCCTAGGCCGCGACTACGCCGATGTGTCGCCCGTGCGCGGCGTGATTCACGGCGGTGCCAGTCACACGCTGGACGTCGGCGTCACGGTGCAGCCAGCGACGGAGTTGGCGGCCTTGGCCACCGCCTCGCAATCGCAAAGCCAAAGCCAAAGCCAAAGCCAAAGCCAAAGCCAAGGCAACGCGCTCTGAGCGGTTGTTCGCTACGCTTGAGCATCGCCCAGCGCTCTTAAAATTGCGGGATTCAAACCGAGGAATTTCCCATGAGCGTGTACGACCAACTTCAAGCCCTGAACATCACCCTGCCCCCCGTGGCTGTGCCCGCCGCCGCCTATGTGCCGTTTGTGCAAACCGGTAACTTGGTGTTTTTGAGCGGCCACATTGCCAAGCAAGACGGCAAAGTGTGGACCGGCCAATTGGGCAAAACCATGCAAACCGCGGAAGGCGCACAAGCCGCACGCGCTGTGGCCATCGATTTGCTGGGCACCTTGCACGCCGCCGTGGGTGACTTGAACAAGGTCAAACGCATCGTGAAAGTGATGAGCTTGGTCAACTCCAGCCCCGACTACACCGAGCACCACTTGGTGACCAACGGCTGCAGCGAACTCATTGGCCAAGTGTTTGGCGACAAAGGCGCGCATGCACGCAGCGCATTTGGCGTGGCACAGTTGCCGCTCGGCGCTTGCGTGGAAATTGAGCTGATCGCTGAACTCAATTGACGTACAAAACCCAAGCCCATGAACAGGCTTGGGTTCGCAAGCCAATCACGTTGCTTAATTTCGCAAGGTCACTCGTCAAAGTCCCACATCTGGTGCAGGTCTAAGCGAATCATGGCCTGCAGCGCCACGGCCTCTAACTGCATGCGTTCGGCGGCATTGAGGTTGTCACTGGCCAAGCGGTCCATCATCAGCACCTCCGACAAGCTGCCCTCGCCCAAGGCGTAGCCTTTGCGTGCTTTGTCTGCGGCTTGGGCTTGACGCGCAGCCGCCGATTTCAACCACTCGGTGGCGTTGCGTTTGTGCAGCAGTTGCTGCCACATGCCGTCAAACGTGGCGCCGAGTTGTTGCTCGGTCCAACGCACTTGGTCTTCGGCGGCTTGTGCATCGGCAGCAGCGGCCACGGCGTGGTGTGAGCGCGCATCGCCCGACAAGGGCATGGACAGCATGACACCCGTCACTTGCTCTGCCCCCGCCCGCTCGCGTGCTGTGAACAGGCCCACGGTCGGGTCGGGCAAGCGGTCACGCGAGGCACGTTGCGCAGACAAACGCAAACGCTGCGCATCCACGCGCAACATATTGAGCTCATGGTTTTTCTCCAAAAACTCTTGGCGCTTGTCAGCCATCGCGACGTTTGCGCCTTCAGGCCAAGCCGGTAATGCGGGTTTGCTGTCCACAGAGTTGGACGGGTTACGCGTGGTTACAACGCGTGACTTATCGCCCAACTTATCGCCCGTTTCGACACTCAAACCATTCATGTCCGCACGAGGCAGTTCGACGGTCGGGTAACGCCTAGACAACGCCGAAGCCGTCGTGGCCAATTGCGCCTGCGCCACAGCACGCGCGGCGCTGATGCGGTCCAACTCAGCTTGGGCCAACTCGGCATCGAGCTTGGAAATTTCGCCTTGCTTGAGTTGACTTTGCGTGAGGCGCTGCATCTGCGCAGCCAAGACGAAGGTGGTTTGCGCATTTTTAAGATCGGCCTGCGCACGCAGATGTTCAAACCACAGTTTGAGCAACTCGCGGCTGCCTTCATGCAGCGCATCGGCATAAGCAATGTCGGCCAAGGCTTGGGTTTGTGCAGCCAAATCGGCGTCCATGCCACGCTTGCCCCACGCGCGCAACGGGCGCTCCAAGCTGAGCATGGACTCTTGAACGCTCACACCCGGCCCCACCTCGCGTCGGCGCTGTGCCGTGGCACGCACGGTGAATTCGGCCGTGCCCGCCGCAATGCCCTGCGCCCGCGCACTCAACGCATCGCGACGCGCACGCGCACCTTCAATCAAGGGGCTGGTCAGCAACGCGTCTTTCACAGCGGCTTCAGCAGGCAAATACGACTGCAACACGGCGTCAGAAGAACCAGCAACCTGTGCCTGTGCAAAGCCCATGCCGAGCATCAGCAACACGCTGCCCCACACATTGCGCTGCAAAGCCCGATGTTTCACCGCATTTTTCATCGCTAGCTTCATGATTTTCTCCAAGGCAACAGGCGCGCCAAGTGTGACCAAGGCACAGACGCCATGCCCCCAAAACGCTCAAACAATTTGGGCAAGAGCAACAAAGTCAGCAAGGTGGAACTGAGCAAGCCGCCCGTCACCACAATCGCCAAGGGCCTTTGAATTTCAGAGCCCGGCCCGGTGGCAAACAGCAGCGGAATCATGCCCAAAGCAGTGATCACCGCGGTCATCAGCACGGGGCGCAAACGACGCTCGGTGCCGAGACGCACCACCACATCCATGGCTTCGCCATCAAGCAGCCGCTCGTTGAAATGCGTCACCATCACCACACCGTTGAGCACGGCAATGCCCAGCAAGGCGATGAAGCCCACCGATGCAGGCACAGACAAATACTCGCCCGACACGGCCAGCGCCACCACGCCGCCCACCAAAGCAAACGGAATGTTCAAAAAGATGATGCCCGCCTGAATGGCCGAGCCAAAGGTGAACACCAAGATGGTGAAGATGAGCACCATCGCCGCCGGAATGACCAGCCCCAAACGCGCAGCCGCACGTTGCTGGTTTTCAAACTGGCCGCCCCACACCACGCGCAATTCGGTGGGCAATTTCAAAGCCGCCACGGCTGCTTGTGCGTCTTGCACAAAGCCCGCCAAGTCGCGGCCATCGACCGACACTTGAATGCTGGTGAAGCGCGCGCTTTGCTCGTGGTTGACGCGAATGGGGCCATCGACCATGCGAATGTCGGCCAAGGCACTGGCCGCCCACACGCGCCCATCGGGTGCCGCCAAAGGCAGGTTTTTGAACGCCTCCGCACTTTGACGCGTGGCCTCGTTGCCTTTGAGCATGAGCGGCGTGCGCACCCCGTTTTGCAACACATAGCCCAAGGCTTCGCCTTCGACTTGGTTTTTAAACGCCTGCTGCAAACCTTCCACGCTGAACCCCGCTTGGCCGATGGCCGTGCGGTTCAGCCCCACCGTCAAATACTGCAAACCTTCAGCCTTGGGCGCGATCACTTCGGCCGCGCCGGGCACTTGGCGCACGGCATCGGCAATCTGATGTGCGGCGGTGTTGATGGCGTTGAGGTCGGCCCCAAAAATTTTGATGGCCACATCGCCCCGCGTGCCGGTGAGCATTTCAGACACGCGCATTTCAATCGGTTGGGTGAAGCCGTAGACCAAGCCCGGAAAGCCGTCGAGCACGGTGCGCAGGCTGTTGATGATGTCGTCTTTGCTGCCGCGCCACTCGGCTTTGGGCTTGAGCACCAAGAAGGTGTCGGTCTCGTTCAGCCCCATGGGGTCCAGCCCCAACTCGTCTGAGCCCACACGCGCCACGATGGACTTGACCTCGGGCACGGCTTGCAAAATGGCTTGCTGCACGCGGGTGTCGATCTCCAACGACGCGTCCAGCGAGATGGACGGCGTTTTCTCCAGCTGCACCAAGATGTCGCCCTCGTCCAGCGTGGGCATGAAGGTTTTACCAATCTGCGTGTACAAGCCCACCGCGACCACCAACGACAGCAGCGACACGCCGTACAACCCCTTGGGCGAAGCCCACACGCGCTCACGCAAGCGCAGGTAGCCCGCATGAATTTTTTGCATCAACACGGGTTCGTGCGCGCCCTCTTCTTTGAGCAACAGCGACGCCAAAGCCGGAATGACGGTGAAGGCCAGCAACAAGGAGGCGCCCAGCGCCATGATGATGGTGATCGCCACCGGCGCAAACAACTTGCCCTCCAAACCCTCCAAACTGAGCAAGGGCAAAAACACCACCGCAATGATGAGCACGCCTGCCACCACGGGCTTGACCACTTGGCGCACCGCCGCCAGCAAGATTTCGGTCTTTGACAAACCGTGACCGGGCTGGTGCGCGGCAAATGCGGTTTCGATGTTTTCCACCACCACCACGGAGGCATCGACCAACATGCCCAGCGCAATCGCCAAGCCGCCCAAGCTCATCAAGTTGGCAGTCAACCCAAAGCTGCGCATGAGCATGAAGGTGGCCAACAGCGACAGCGGCAAAGCCACCGCCACCACCAAAGCCGCACGCATGCCGCCCAAAAACACATACAAGGTGATGCACACCAGCACGGCCGCTTCGACCAAAGCGTGGATCACCGTGTCGGCTGCGCGGGTGACCAACTCGCCTCGGTTGTAAAAGGTTTTCACCGTCATGCCCTTGGGCAAACGCGGCTGCAGTTCTTGCAACTTGGCGTCGACTTCTTCCACCAACTGACGGGCGTTGACGCCGCGCATGCCGAGCACCAAGCCCTCTACCGCTTCGCCTTGGCCATCGTGGGTGACTGCGCCGTAGCGCGTGAGTGCACCCAGCTTCACCGTGGCCACATCGTCCAGTTGAACGGTGGTGTTGCGGGCGGTGGTCAGGCGCAGGGTGCGCAAATCGTCCAGCGTTTGGATGGCGCCTTGCACGCGCACCACCAAGGCTTCGTCGCCCGCAGTGAGACGGCCTGCGCCGTCGTTGCTGTTGTTAGCGAGCAGCGCTTGGCGCAAGTCGCTCATGCCAATACCCAAAGCAGCCAGCTTGGCGTTGTGGGGCACCACCTCAAAGGTTTGCACTTCGCCACCCAAGGCGTTGAGGTCGGCCACGCCGGGGATGGTGCGCAATTCCGGGCGTATCACCCAATCGAGCACGCGGCGTTTCTCGGCCAAGCTGAAGCCCTCGCCTTCCAAGGTGAACATGAACACCTCGCTCAGCGGCGTGGTGATGGGGGCCAAGCCACCGGTGACGCTCGCAGGCAGATCGCGCAGCACGCCATTCAGACGCTCGGAGACTTGTTGACGCGCCCAATACAGATCGACGCCTTCGTCAAAGTCGATGGTGATGTCGGCGATGCCGTACTTCGAGATCGAGCGCACGATGCGTTTGTTGGGAATGCTCAACAGCTCTTGCTCAATCGGCTTGACCACGCGCTGCTCCACCTCTTCGGGGGTCATGCCGGGGATTTTGAGAATCACCTTTGCCTGCGTGGGCGAGATATCGGGAAAGGCGTCGATCGGCAAATTCAGCCACGCGTGAATACCGGCCACCAACAGCAAGCCAGCACAGGCCAGCGTGAGGCTGCGAAACCGCAGGCTCCAACGGATGAGGGTTTCAAACATCACTCGTCCTTTTGCAACAAGGCGCGCAAGGAGGCGATGCCCGTGGTGGCCACTTGCGTGCCCGCAGGCCAAGCCGCCTCGACCAGCGACACATCGTCGGTGGCCGAAATCACATGGACGGCTTGTGCGTCAAAGCCTTGGGGCTGCACCACAAACAGCCACGGCTTGCCGCGCCACTGCGTGATGGCCCGCGAGGGCACCAACCATTGCGATTGCCCCGCCGTCAAAGGCTTGGATTTGGCGTGCACCGTGACGGCAACAAACTCGCCCACTTGCAAGTTGCCGCGTTGCGTGACCACCGCGCGCGCGCGCGCCGATTGCGACGCATCTACCGCGCGGCTGACCGCCAACACTTTGGCTTTGGCGTCGCGCGCGGCAATGCTCACCTCGTCGCCCACTTGCAGCTGGGCCGCTTTGTCGTTCGACAGTTGCAGCTCCAATTGAAGCTGGCTGGCATCGGCCAACTTGAACAACACGGCGCCAGCTTCGACGCGCTGCCCGACCGACGCAAACGCCTCCAACACCACACCCGACAAAGGCGCATTCAGCACACCTGTGGCATAACCGGCAGCGGCGCCGTCAAAGCGCATGCCAGACGCGGCCAACTCAGCCTCACGCGATTTCAAGAGCGACAACGCGGCCTCTTGCTTGGCGCGGCTCAGCTGCAAACGCACGGCGGGGATGATGCCTTCGTCCAACATGGCTTGGTCACGCTGCGCTGCGGCGCTGGCGGTTTTGTAGTCGATGGCCGCTTCGTTCAAAAGCCGACGCGCGTCACCCAGCATGGGGCTGGTGAACTGCGCCAAAGGTGCGCCGCTTTTCACAACATCGCCGACACCCACCATCAAGCGCGACAGTTGCCCAGCGTAGGGCGCTGAAACCGTGAAGGCTTTGCCAGGCGGCGTGACCACCGTGGCACTGGCCAGCACTTGGCCTTTGCCAGAGGCTTGCACCGGTGCCACTTGCACGCCCAATGCGGCTTGCTGTTTGGCGTCCAGCAACAAACGCGTGGGCGGCAAAGACTTCGGGTCGGGGGCTTGCGCATGCGCCAACGCACCCAAGACACACAGCGCCAACAGACTTAATTTCAATGAATGGAACATCACGAACTCGCTTCTAGATTTCAAATTGTCAAACCCAAGACACGTCACACAGGCGTGCGCTGAGACGATGAATCAAATGAAAGACGAAGGCGGTGCGTGGGCCAGCGGCGGTAGGCCGGGGGCGAAAACGTGGTGTCGCACTTGCATGTCGCGCCAGCCACGGCAAACAGGCAGATGACGCCCCTGTAGAGCGGTAAACACCGCCAAAACAAAAGCCAAACAAACCGATGCAGTGCGGGCATCGTCTTGCGACGCGTCAGCCGCTTCCACCGTTTGGCGCGTGTGCGACGCGGTCACGCCCAAGGCCGCCGACTCTTCCTCGCTGCTGGAGGTGGCGTGGGAGCCCCACGAACTGAAAGGGGTGTCGGTGTGTGAAGCGGCATGGCTGATGCCATCCACATGAAAACCCGTCAAACGAGAGTTGCCGTAATGGGCGTGCAAAAACGGCCCCAACGCCAACAAGGCCATGAGGGCCAAGGTCAGGGTTACGCTGACAATTTTTAAAAACCACGTTTGTTTTGACACACCTCAATTCTAAGTCTGCGCATGACAAAACGATGAAGTAGCATGACCCGAAGCTTGGCTGACCTCATGAATTCAATTCCTCTTCCCGCTCTCATCAGTCTGTGCGTGGCCTTTGGCATCGGGTTGTTGATCGGTGCCGAACGCGAGCGTCGCAAAGGCACCGGACCCAACCGCCGCGCAGCAGGCATACGCACCTTCACCATCAGCAGCGTATTAGGCGCTGTGGCCATGCTGCTCGGTGACACCACCTTGCTATGGATGACCACGGCATTCATTGGCAGCTTGATGCTGGTGGCGTACCTCAGAACCCACACCGACGACCCCGGCGTGACCACAGAAATCACGCTGGTGATGTGTTGCGTCTTGGGCGGCTTGGCTGTGCCCGAACCCGCGATGGCCGCAGGCACTGGGGCCGCCATCGCCTTGCTGCTGGCGAACAAACATCAGTTGCATCGCTGGGTGGACAGTTGGTTGAGCGAGCGCGAACTACACGATGTATTGGTCTTTTCGGCCGTCGCGTTGATTGCCCTGCCCTTGGCCCCCAACCAGTTCATGGGGCCGTTTGACGCCCTCAACCCACACGCTTTGACCATGTTGGTGGTGTTGATCATGGCCGTGCATGGCTTGGGTTATGTGGCCTTGCGTGCGCTGGGGCCTGCACGCGGTTTGCCTTTGGCGGGCTTTGTGGGGGGATTCATTTCCAGCACAGCCACGATCCATGCGATGGGCTTGCGAACCCGTGAACACACCGCATCCATGCACACCGCAGTGACGGGCGCCGCGCTTTCCAATGTGGCGACCGTCATTCAATTGGCCGTGTGGATCGCCTTGATCGCGCCGCAAGTCATGCATCGCTTGGCTTGGCCCTTGGCACTGAGCGCGGCCAGCACGGTGGCTTATGGCTTGGCGTTTTATGCGCTGTCTCAAGTGAACGAAGGCCATGGGGATGGGCAAATCCAGCAGGGCAACGCATTTAATTTGAAATCAGCCGTGGGATTCACGTGTTTGCTGACGGGCATTTTGCTGGTGTCAGCCGCTTTGCATGCGTGGTTGGGATCGGATGCGTTGTGGCCCACGGCAGCGGTGACGGGCTTGGCCGATGCACACGCTGGGGCACTCACGGCCTTGTCGCTGGTCGCCAGCCACAAAATCACGGCAGAGCAAGCCGTTTGGCCGGTGCTGATTGGCCTGTCGACCAACGCCGTGTCTAAGGCGTTGGTGGCTTTTCAAAGTGGGGGGTGGCACTACGCGGCACGCGTGGTGCCAAGTTTGCTGTGCTTGGTGGGCGCAGCTTGGTTCGGTGCCTGGCTGACTTAAATCAGGCTTTGGCAGCCCGAAAACCCGAGTAAAGACGCGATGCAGGACGGCTGCGTTGCTCCGCATCTTGCGCCAATTGCGCACGAATACGGTCAAAAGTGGCCTTGATGCCCGACTTTTCGGATGAAATTGACTTGAAACGACGCTCCACCGCAACATCGGGGGGATCAATCCGAAACACTGACTTGTCCATTGTGGCTCCTCAGAACTTAGTCAGCAAACAACGCCCCACCTCGCAATTTGGTGGACAGTTAACTTGAAAAAAATTGATGTTTTTTTCAAACGTCCCCTTGATCAGCGCTCAAAAACGACGTAAGTCCTTGATTCATAACGAAAGCTCGACTTGCTGCAAAGCAGGCGGCCAGAGACTTCTATAATTTTTGTACTAACTTTGCGATCGACAGTCTTGTCCAAACTTCTTTATTCCCTTTTCAACCGCACAAAAAGCCCGTCTTTCCCATGGATTTGGCTGCTGCTGGCCGCGCACATCTTGGTCTGGGTGCTGGCCCATGGCATCAGCGACACCAACCTCGACGGCTACGCGGACATGCTGGAAAACTTTGCATGGGGCCAAACCTTTGAATGGGGCAGCGCCAAACACCTCCCGCTCTTTGCATGGGTGACTGGGGCTTGGTTCACTGTGTTTCCCAATGTGGATGCGGCGTATCACCTGCTGTCTTACGCCAACGCGGCGCTGGGCTTGCTGGGGGTTTACCGCGTGGCCCAGTCGATTGGGCGAGACGATTTGGCGCTGCCTGCCGTGTTGCTGCTGTGCATGGCGTTCCCTTACAGCACCTTGGCCGTCAAGTTCAACGCCAACGCCATCTTGCTGAGCCTGTGGCCTTGGGTGGCTGTTGCTTGGGTCAAAAGTATTCAACTAGAGGGGCGCAACGGCTGGACTTGGTCGATAGGCTTGGGCGTGTTGAGTGCTTTGGCGATGTTGGGCAAGTACTACAGCGGCGTGTTTTTGTTGGGCATCTTTTTGACCGCCTTGGTCAATGCCGACAGCCGACGCTGGTTTTTGACCCCCAAACCTTGGCTGGCTTTGGCCATGTTTACCTTGTGCCTGCTGCCGCACTACCGCTGGCTGGCGGCGCACGACTTTGTCACGCTGCATTACGTCAGTGAGCAAGGCGGCGAAGGCGGCACCAGCTGGGCCATGGTGGCGAAGTTTGCCATTGCCCCTGCCGCTTTTTGGTTGGTGCCTTGGTTGCTTTGCACATGGTTTGTCGCCCCTGGCCAACCCACGTTGGCACAGCGTGCCCTGACATGGCCCACGCGCATGTGGCGCAGTTGGTGCGCGCAAAGCTGGGATGACAGTTTGTTTTGGTTTGCCATGCTGCCTTGGGCGATCACGCTGGTGTTTGGCATGACGGGCTTTGTGGAGCTGTCTTTGCCTTGGGCCATCCCGATTGGCTATGGCTTTTCTTTGCTATGGCTGCGCAACTTGAGCGTGGATGACACCGACTTGAACGTGGTGGCCTCACGCCTGCGTCTGAGCGTGGCAATTTGGCTGCTGTTGGTTCTGGCCATCAGCCCTTGGTATGCCTGGCACCAAGCACAGCAAGGCACCGAAAACCACTACCTGCCCCGCCGTGAGGCCGCACAGGAAGTGCTCAAAGGCTGGCAAGCGCGTCATCCGGACCAGCCCCTCAAGTGGGTGGGCGGCCAGTGGGCTGAAAACGCCTTGGTGGCGTTTTATGGCGACCACAAATTGCGTGTGATTCCTGGCGTACCCGATCAATTTCCAGCCACCGTCAGTCCTTTGAAGGGTTGGCAACAACAAGCGGGCGTGCTGCTGTGTCCTTTGGGGCCCATCGACCACACCGAAGAAAACAACCTTTGCGCGGAACAAATGGCCTCATGGCTCTTCAAGCAAGGTCAGCCGCAAGACCCCATTGAGTTCAAAGTACGCAGCGAAGGCCTGCGCTTTCCTTTGAACAAGCCCTTTGGCTATTTGGTGTTTGACTACGTGCCCGCCAAGGCCAACAAATAAGACACACAACAAAAAGCCACCCGAAGGTGGCTCTTCAAACAAAACGCGGCGAGAAGGGGCTCAATGCACCACAGCGATTTGATCGCGCTTGCCGCCTTTGAAGGTGTAGAGCGTCAAAGCGCCATTTTTGATGTCGCCTTTGGCATCAAATGAGATGGTGCCCGTCACCCCTTTGTAGCCCGTGGTCTTGGCCAACTCAGGCAAATATTGCGTCGGATTGGTGGACTTGGCGCGCTGCATCGCATCCACCATCACGTAGACGGCATCGTACACATAGGGCGCATAGAGTTTCACGTCTTCGTTGAAGCGTTTTTTGAACTTCATGTTGAAGTCGTCCATACCCTTTTTGAGGGCGCCATCCACGCCACCCGCTTCGGCGCACACGACTTGACCGTCGGCCATGGCGTCACCCGCCAACTTGATCATCTCGGTGGTGCAAATGCCATCACCGCCCATGAATTTGGCATTCAAACCCAGTGACTTCATTTGCTTGACCATGGGGCCACCCACAGCATCCATGCCCCCAAAGAAGATGATGTCTGGCTTCTTGCCCTTGAAGGTGGTCAAGATAGACATGAAATCCGTGGCTTTGTCGGTGGTGAACTCGTGGCCCACCAAATTGCCGCCCGCCGCTTTGACCGCTTTTTCAAACTCCTCGGCCACACCTTGGCCGTAGGCTGTGCGGTCATCAATCACGGCGATGGCTTTGCCTTTGAGTTCTTTCACGGCATAGCGGCCCAAAGTGCCGCCCAAATGCACGTCATCAGCCACCACGCGGAACGCTGTTTTGTAGCCTTGGCGTGTGTATTTGGGGTTGGTGGAGGACGGTGAAATTTGGGGAATGCCTGCGTCGCTGTAAATGCGCGAAGCTGGAATGGTGGTGCCCGAGTTGAGGTGACCAATCACACCGCTGACCTTGGCGTCTACCAACTTTTGGGCCACGGCCGTGCCTTGCTTGGGATCGGCCGCATCGTCTTCGGCCTGCAGCTCAAACTTGATCTTCTTGCCACCAATGCTCAGGCCCTTGGCGTTGATTTCTTCAACCGCCAAACGTGCGCCGTTTTCGTTGTCTTTGCCCAAGTGCGCAATGGCACCGCTGATCGGCCCCACATGGCCGATTTTGACAATTTGCTCTTGTGCCGAAGCCACGCTACTCAAAGCGGCCAACGTGGCAATGACAGTCAATTTGAATGAGGTTTTCATTGGAAACTTCCTTGGTTGAGATGGCGTAAAAACAAAAAAGAGAACACAAAACAAAGACGCAAAATTCAGGCCTAAGTTTCTTTCAGCTTTAAATCATGGCGGATGATGGAATACCCCCGATCGGTGTAATGCTTCCAGCGCGAACGGGCCAATTGGCGGTCGTGGTCGTCCAAGCTGACCACCTCAATGGCGCGCTCAAAACGCTCAAAACCAGCCGCCACATCGGCGCCCAAGTTCAACAGCACTTGGTGATGCGGCAAATCAGGGCCGCCGTCAATCTGCGGGGCCAGCACGATGGGCGAGGCCATGCGCTGCTCAATGGGGCTGTCTGCACGGCAATGGGGCAAAAACTCAAGCGCTGAAAATGTCCACAACTGTGTGTCCAGCGCCTGCAAACTGGCCGCACTGCCCGTCACCACCACTTTGGCGCCGCTGCTCACGGCTTTGCGCAACAAGCGACAGGCGTAAGCCAGCTTGTCGGGCGCGTTGAAATGAAAGGCGATTTCAGTCATTGACGCGATCAGGCAGCCAACAAATACTGCAGCAACAAGCCCACGGGCCGGCCGGTCGCACCTTTAGCCGCGCCACTCTTCCAGGCCGAGCCCGCAATGTCCAAATGCGCCCAAGGGTAGTCTTTGGCAAAGCGTTGCAAGAATTTGGCAGCCGTGATGGCCCCACCCTCGCGCCCGCCCACGTTGGCCACATCGGCAAAGTTGGACTTGAGGCCTTCGGCATAGTCGTCGTCCAAGGGCAAGCGCCAGCAGGGGTCGAGCGCAGCGTCGCCAGCCGCCGACAGAGCCTGGGCCAATTCGTCCGAGGGCGAGAACAAACCGCTGCGCACATGGCCCAGCGAAATCACGCAAGCGCCCGTCAACGTGGCGATGTCAATCACGGCACGGGGTTTGAAGCGGGTGGCGTAGGTCAAGGCGTCGCACAAAATCAAGCGACCTTCGGCGTCGGTGTTGAGCACTTCGATGGTCTGACCGCTCATGCTGGTCACCACATCGCCGGGCTTCAAGGCCAAGCCATCGGGCATGTTTTCGCAGGTTGGAATCAGGCCCACCACGTTGATGTTGGGCTGCAACAAGCCCAAGGCCTCGAAGGTGCCCAACACGCTGGCTGCGCCGCACATGTCGAACTTCATCTCGTCCATGCCCGCGCCGGGTTTGAGTGAAATACCCCCCGTGTCAAAGGTGATGCCCTTGCCCACCAACACCGTGGGGGCCACAGCTTTGGCCGCACCGTTGTAATGCAGCACGATGAAGCGCATGGGCTCACGCGAGCCACGCGCCACCGCAGCGAAAGAGCCCATGCCCAACGCTTCGATCTCTTTGGGGCCCAACACCTTGCAGCTCATGCGCTTGTGCTTGGCCAAACCTTGCGCCACCTTACCCAACTGGGTGGGCGTGGCGTGGTTCGCGGGTCGGTTGCCCCACTCTTTGGCCAAGGCCACACCCGCCACTTGGGCGCAGGCTTGCTCAAACGCGGGCTTAGCCGCTTTGGTGAGTGCCGCCGTGGGCAAGGCCAAGACCACACGTTTCAAGACCGCGGCTTTGGCCGAGGGCTTGGTGGCGGTGTAGGTGTAACTGGCGTCGGCCACGGCTTGTGCAGCGGCTTGCAGACATTGGGCGTTGGCATCGGGCAAGCACACGGTGACCTGCTTGGGCGCAGCGGCTTTCAAAGCCCCCATCGCCGCCGTGACGGCTTGGCGCACGCGGGCCGCTTGGCCATCGCCCGTGGACACCAGCACCACACGGGTGGCCTGCATGCCTTGGGGGTGCCACAAAGTGAGAAATTTGGCGGGCGTTGCGTCGATATCGCCGCTTTTGCGCGCATCGGCCACCCATTTCGCCAGTGCCCCTGCAGGCAACTTGGCGTCTGCGGAAAGCAGGACAATCAGTGCATCGGTTTTGTGGCCCGCAGCGGCTGCCGCGTCCAGTGTCTTGAGCTCAAAGTTCATAATTGCGTCTTTCTTCTGCTCTGATGTTATTCCATTCCTCCATTCGCAAAGAGCTGTCTCGCAGCTTCGGCGCCACGCTCGTTGTCTTGGTCACCATCGTGATGACCATGATGCTGATTCGCACCTTGGGCCAAGCCTCACAGGGCAGCGTCAATCCGTCTGAAGTGAGTCTGGTGCTGGGCTTCACCATGCTGGGGCATTTGCCCACCGTGCTGACCATGAGCTTGTTCATCGCCTCCGTCGGCACCTTGTCGCGCATGTATTTAGACAGCGAGATGGTGATTTGGCTGGTCAGCGGTCGCGGCCTGCGGTCTTTCCTCAAACCGATGCTGCGCTTTGCGTGGCCCATGTTGTTGGGGGTGGCGGTGTTGGTGTTGCTGGTGTGGCCGTGGTCTAACCAACAAATCAGTGACCTCAAAGAGCGGTTCGAGCGACGCGGCGATTTAGAGCGCGTCTCGCCTGGCCAGTTCCAAGAATCAGCCAATGGCTTGCGGGTGTTTTTCATCGACAAAGACAGCGTCGAAAACAAGCAAGGCAAAAACGTGTTTATTTCGTCCATCGACCACGGCAAGCAAGCCATGACCTCGTCCAAAGGCGGCGAAATCACCTTGCTGGACGAGGAGCGTTTCTTGATCTTGAACCTCGGTCAGCGCGTGGAGCAAACACTGGGCGAGTCGGATCTGAGAATCAGCGAGTTCAGCACCTACGGCGTGCGCATTGGCAAAGACGTGAAAGCCGCGGCTACCACGCCCGCCAAAGCCACCCACACCCTGCAGCTCATACAAAACCCCACCTTGATCAACCAAGGCGAGTTGGCGTGGCGTGTGGGCTTGGCGCTGGCTGCGGTGAACTTCATGGTCATCGCGCTGGCCATCACCAGCGCCAACCCCCGCGTGGGGCGCGGCGGCAACTTGGCGTTGGCGCTGTTCATCTTTGTGGTTTATTACAACTTCATCAACCTCGGCCAAAGCTGGATCTCAGCGGGCAAGATGCCCTTGCTGCCGTTCTTGCTGGTCTTGCACGGCGGCGTGTTCGCAGCAGCGATGTTGTGGCTGACGGTGCGCCACAACAACTGGACATGGCGCCAACTGCTGGGCACACCCAAGCGCCAGGAGGCCACCGCATGAAAACCTTGCGCCGCCTCATTTATGGCGAAGTGCTGATCGCGGTGGGCTTTGTGGCCCTCAGCTTCTTGGCCCTGTTTTTCTTCTTCGACTTTGTGGACGAACTGCAAGCCGTGGGCAAGAACAACGGCCAATACCAGCTCAAACACGCCCTCACCTTCGTGCTGCTGTTGGTGCCCAGTCATTTGTATGAACTGCTGCCCATCTCGGTTTTGATTGGCACCATTTTTGTGATGGCGCGCTTGGCGCAAAGCTCCGAGTTCACCATTTTGCGCACCAGCGGCCTTGGCCCCACCATGGCCCTGCGCAATCTGATGTGGCTGGGCTTGGCCTTTGTGGTGCTGACCTTTGCTGTGGGCGACTACCTATCGCCCCTGTGCGACCGCTACGGGCAATTGCTCAAGTCGCGCTACATGGGGCAAATCACGGTAGGCCAAACCGGCGCATGGCTGCGCGAACGACAGCCCGACCGAAGCTACGCGGTCAACGTGACCACGCTCACCCCTGAAGGCAACCCCAGCGGCATTCGTATTTTTGAATTCAACGCAGAAGGCCAATGGGTGGCACTGACCAAAGCTGAAGTGGGTCTGATCGCCAACGACAACGCGTGGGAATTGCGCAAAGTCGAGCGCGATGAACTGCTGCGCGACAAAGCCGACAGCCCCCTGAACCGCAGCTACCGCGACAGCTGGAACTGGCCCACCGGCATCACCTCCGAAATGGTGTCGGTCGCGCTGCTCAAACCCGATCGCATGGGCACCATTGACCTGTTTCAATACATTCGCCACCTGAGCGCCAACGGTCAAAGCACACAGCGCTTTGAAATTGAATTCTGGAAAAAAGTGTTCTACCCCTTGAGCTGTTTGGTCATGGTGGTGCTCGCCTTGCCCTTTGCTTATTTGCACTTTCGCAGCGGCAACATTGCCAGCCATGTGTTTGGTGGCGTGTTGGCCGGCATCAGTTTTTTCTTGCTCAACAACGTGTTCAGTTACGTGGGCAACATCAATAGTTGGGCGCCGTGGTTTGCTGCTGCAGCGCCTGGCTTGCTTTACTCCATGGCATCGCTGGCGGCCTTTGGCTGGTTGGTGTTGCGTCAATAAGGTTCGTCATGCACGCCATCATTTTGTTTGCCCACGGTTCGCGTGATCCGCTCTGGCACAAACCCATCCAAGCCGTGGCCCAGCGCATTGAACAACGCGTGGCCCAGCAAGGTGCGAGCACCGTGGTGCGCTGCGCTTACTTAGAGTTGACCGTCCCCGATCTGCCCACAGTGGCAGATCAACTCGTGGCCGAAGGCGCCACCAGTTTGGATGTGGTGCCCATGTTTTTAGGCGTGGGCCGACACGCCCGCGAAGACTTGCCCGCACTCATGCAAGCGCTGCGCGTGGCCCACCCCTCGGTTGACATCAGCTGCCAACCCGCCGTTGGCGAACGCGAGGCACTGCTGGACTTGTTGGCCGACATCGCGCTGGGACACGTTGAATGAACCTGCACCAATTCCGTTTCGTCCAAGAAGCCGTCCGACGCAACCTCAATTTGACCGAGGTGGCCAAGGCCCTGCACACCTCGCAGCCTGGCGTGTCCAAAGCCATCATTGAGTTGGAAGAAGAGCTCGGCATCGAGGTCTTCTCGCGCCACGGCAAACGCCTCAAGCGCGTGACCGAACCCGGCCAACATGTGCTGCGCAGCATCGAAGTCATCTTGCGCGAAGTGGGCAACTTGAAGCGCATCGGCGAGCAATTCAGCGCGCAAGACAGCGGCACCTTGTCCATCGCCACCACCCACACACAAGCGCGCTATGTGCTGCCCGTGCCGGTGTCTCGGCTGCGCGAGGCCTACCCCAAAGTCAACATCAGCCTGCACCAAGGCGCCCCCGGCCAAGTGGCCCAAATGGTGATGGACGAAGTGGCTGAAATTGGCATTGCCACCGAATCGCTGGCTGATTACCCCGAACTTGTCACCCTGCCCTGCTACGAGTGGGAGCACATGCTGGTCATCCCCAAGTCGCACCCGCTGGCCGCCAAGGTCCGCATCACGCTGGAAGATTTGGCTGCCGAACCCATCATCACTTACCACCCGTCGTTCACAGGCCGCACCCGCATCGACAAAGCCTTTGCCGCCAAACAACTCACGCCGCGCATTGCGCTCGAAGCCATCGACTCCGACGTGATCAAGACCTACGTGCGACTGGGTTTGGGCGTGGGCATCGTGGCTGAAATGGCCGTCAAAGAAAGCTTGGACGACGACTTGGTGGCCCGCCCCGGCGCGCAATTGTTTGGTAAAAACGTGGCCCGCGTGGCCTTCAAGCGCAACGCCTACATTCGCAACTTTGTGTACGACTTCGCCGCCCTGCTGAGCGACCGCCTCGACCGCAACCTCATCCTCAAGGCCCTCGAAGGCCATGCCAACGACTACGACATGTAAACCGCCATGACCACACCGCAACTCGACACCAAATTCCCCAAAATCGGCACCACCATCTTCACCGTGATGTCGGCGCTCGCCACCGAAAAAAATGCCGTCAACCTCGGCCAAGGCTTCCCCGACTTTGACTGCGACCCCAAGTTGGTCGCCTGCGTCAACGACGCCATGACCCACGGCTTGAACCAATACCCGCCCATGACCGGCGTGGCCGTGCTGCGCGAAGCCGTGGCCGACAAGATCGAGTCGCTGTACCAACACCGCTACGACCCGACCACCGAAATCACCATCACCGCAGGCGCCACCCAAGCCATCCTCAGCATCATTTTGGCCATCGTGCGCGCGGGCGACGAAGTGATTGTGTTGGAGCCCTGCTACGACAGCTACATCCCCAACATCGACATGGCCGGCGGCGTGGCCGTGCGTGTGCCGCTCACCCCCGGCACCTTCCGCCCCGACTTTGACAAGATCGCGGCAGCCATCACACCCAAAACCCGCGCCATCATCGTCAACAGCCCCCACAACCCCAGCGCCATGGTCTGGACCCGCGAAGAAATGCTGCAGCTGCAAGAGCTGTTGGCGCCCACCAACATCGTGCTCATCAGCGATGAGGTGTACGAGCACATGGTCTACGCCCCCATGCAGCACCTCAGTGCCTCCAGCTTCCCCGGCTTGGCCGACCGCGCTTTCATCGTCTCCAGCTTTGGCAAAACTTTCCACGTGACGGGTTGGAAAATCGGCTACGTGGCCGCGCCTGCGGCCTACAGCGCCGAGTTTCGCAAGGTGCACCAATTCAACGTGTTCACCGTCAACACGCCGGTGCAATACGGCTTGGCCAACTACCTCAAAGACCCGCAGCCCTACTTGCAACTGCCCGCGTTTTACAGCGCCAAACGCGACTTGTTCCGCGCCGGTTTGGCCAACACCAAGTTTGAGCTGTTGCCCGGCCAAGGCAGCTACTTTCAATGCGTGCGCATCGACAAACTGGCCGTGCCCGAGAAAGACCTGAGCGAAGCCGATTTCTGCAAATGGCTGACCACCGAAATTGGCGTGGCCGCCATTCCGCTCTCCGCGTTTTATGCCGATGGCTTTGACCAACGCGTGGTGCGTTTTTGCTTTGCCAAAAAAGACGAAACGCTCAAACTGGCCTTGGGCCGCTTGGCGCGTTTGTGACCTTGCTGCCAAGACGCCAACTCCTGAGCCTGCTCTTGGGCTCTGCCGTGCTGCCCATTTCGTGTGCTGCACAGCCTAGCCATCGTGGCCACTTGGTCATCATTGGCGGCGCAGAAGATCGCCAGCAAGACCGCGTCATCTTGAAGCGGTTTCTCAGCCTCAGCGGCGGTGCAAACGCACGGATCAAATTCATCACCGCAGCGAGCGGTTTTCCAGATGCGACATGGGCCAGCTACCAAGCCGTGTTCGCAGACTTGGGGGCCACCGATTGCGAGCGGGTGCCCTTGCTCACCCGTGACGATGCCTCCAAGCCCGACGTGGTGCGACAACTCGCCGAGGCCGATGGCATCTTCATGACGGGGGGCGACCAAAACCGCTTGATGGAATGCCTGTGGGAGTCGCCCGCTGCACAAGCCATGCACCGCGCATTTCACATCAGCGGCGCTTGCATTGCAGGCACCAGCGCGGGCGCCGCCGTGATGTCGCGCCAAATGCTGGCCCAAGGCACCGCCACGCCCAACCCAGAAAAAGACGTGGTGCAAATGGACATCGGCTTGGGCTTTGTGGCCAATGCCATCATTGACCAGCATTTTTCACAACGCCAACGCTTGAGCCGTTTGCTGTCGGCCTTGGCACAACGACCCGATCTGTTAGGCGTGGGCATTGACGAAGACACCGCGTTGGTGATCGAGCGCGGCTTGTCCATCGAAGTGGTCGGTCGCGGCGCCGTCACCGTGGTCGACCCGCGCAAAATGCGCAGCAACTTCGACCTCGTCGAGCCTGAAGACAAACTCGAAATGCTGGGCTTGCAATTGCACTTGCTGCCTGCCGGTCACCGCTACGTCGTACCAACCAACCTTAAAAATAACAAAAAGCAGCCCCTCGCTTTGTGGGAAGCGCTCTATCTATTGGCCCAAACAGGGCCCATGCGAGATTAAAAAAACACATGCAAGCCTTGCTCAACGCCATCGCCACGATGGCCCTGCCCACCGATGCCCAACGGGTCTTTCACGGTCGAGGCGGCATGTACCCAGGCTGCGAACATTGGGTGCTCGACGCCTTCCCGCCCGCCTTTGTGCTGACCAGCTTTCAACCGGTCAGCGAGGCCGAGTTGGCCACCGTCCATGACGCGTTGACACAACGCTGGCAACAACTCGCCCCCGATCAACCGCTGAACTGGGTGTTTCAATGCCGACACGACAGCCAAGCCGAAACCCGCCTGATGGCGGGCAGCGTGCCTGAACCCCATGTGGTGACCGAACTGGGCGCACGCTTTCGGGTGCATGTGCTCAAAGGTCAAAACCACGGCCTGTTTCTCGACATGGCCGAAGGCCGTCGCTGGGTGCGCGAACACGTCAGCGCCCACCCCAAGCTCAAAGTGCTCAACCTGTTCGCCTACACCAGCGCCTTCTCGGTGGTGGCCTTGCAAGCCGGTGCCAAAAGCGTGGTGAACTTAGACATGAGCCAAGGCGCTTTGGCCATCGGCCAGCAAAACCACCAACTCAACGGCATCGCCACAGGCGCCAGCTTCTTGGCACATGACATCTTCAAAACGTGGGGAAAAATCACGCGTGGCGGCCCTTACGGACTGATCATCGTGGACCCACCCAGCTACCAAAAAGGCAGCTTCGTCGCCACCAAAGACTACGCCCGTCTGATGCGCCGTTTGCCCGAACTGCTGGCCCCCGATGGCCATGCGCTTTTGTGCCTCAACGCACCAGAACTGGGCTTGGCCTTCTTACAAGACCAAATGCAAGAACTGGCACCGGAGCTCAGCTACGTTCAGCGCGTCGCCAACCCCGCTGTGTTTGCGGATGTGTCGGACGAACGCTCGCTGAAAGTATTGGTTTACAAAGCGCCTCAGTTAACGCGGTTGTAACGCTGTGGGTAGATCTCATTGAGCTTCTTGCCCGTTTCACCGTCCGCGATGATGTCGCCTGTGCGGATGGCTTCAGCCAGTTCAGCCTTCACCTGGGCGCGGGTATAGCCCTGAACCACGGGTTTGGCAGGGTACAAGCCAGGGTTCGCTTCATTGGCTTTTTGCCCCGTTTCGCTGTTCACCACGATGTCACCCGTGCGGATGGCCTCAGCCAGTTCAGCCTTCACTTGGGCACGGGTATAGCCTTGAACCACGGGTTTGGCAGGGTACAAGCCAGGGTTCGCTTCATTGGCTTTTTGCCCCGTTTCGCTGTTCACCACGATGTCACCCGTGCGGATGGCTTCGGCCAATTCGGCTTTCACTTGCTCGCGGGTTTTGGGTGTGTGAGCATCAGCGGCGATGGCTTGGCCAGCAGCGAGTGCAGCAACGGCGAGGGTGATGGCGGAGAAGTAAGAGCGGTTCATGATCAGGTTTCCTTGATGTTGAAGAAATGGCCTGCCGGTCGGGATGACTTGGCTTCTTGGCCCAGTCGGTGAGGCTTCTGTTCAAAGCGCTGCATCGATGGGTGAACTTTAAAATTTCTAACTCAATAGAAAAATAGCAAAATAAACACATCTACATTTCTAAATCAGAAACAATCAAGCACTTGAAATTCTGAACTGGAGCTTTTTGATGGACCGTTTGCTCTCCATGCGCGTGTTTGAGCGCGTCGTCAATGAAGGCGGTTTTGCAGCCGCAGCGCGGGCGCTGGACATGTCGCCGCCCGTGGTCACACGCTTGGTCGCGGACCTCGAAGAACACTTGGGCACGCGCTTGCTGCAACGCTCCACCCGCCGCCTGTCGCTCACCGACGCAGGCCAGCAGTACCTCAGCCGCGTGCGCAACATCTTGCAAGACATTGATGAGGCCGATGCCGTCGCCCATTCGCAAACCACCGAACTGGCGGGGCTGTTGCGCCTGCACGCGCCGCCGGTGCTGGCCAGCTATGTCATCGCGCCCCTGTTGGCGGAGTTTCGCAAACGTCATCCCAAAATTTTGATCGACTTGGAAGTGGCATCACTGCATGAGCCACCCATCGAAGACTTCGACATCACCCTGCTCGGCACCGACGACAGCTTTGACGGCGACGTGGTGGCCCGCAAAGTGATTGAGTCCGAAGGCATCTTGGTGGCATCCCCCACCTACCTCCAACGCAGAGGAAGACCGCAGCGCCCCGAAGACTTGGTGCAGCACGATTGCTTGGCCCACAAAATGCCCAACACCAGACCCCGACTGTGGCGAATGTGGTGCCCTGAAAACCCCACCCAACCCCTAGAAATCGAGATGCAACCTGTGCTGCTGGCCAACCACACCGACAGCCTGCTGCGCGCCACGCTGGACGGCACTGGCATCACCTCGGTGGCGATGGACATCGTGGCGCCCTACCTGAACCGAGGCGAGTTGGTGCGTGTGTTGGCACCTTGGATCACGGGACGATTGGTCATGTACGCGGCACTGCCCAGCCGCAAGTTCATCCCCCAACGCACACGGGTATTTCTTGATTTTTTGGTGGAAGAAACACAGAAACAAAACGCGAGAGCGATGGCGGCTTGTACGGCTTGTTAAGTCGGCACGGCCTCAATAACTCAACTGCCCCCAAGCCTTGTCCAGCCGCTTGACACTCACCGGCTTGGCCTTCTTACAAAACCAAATGCAAGAACTGGCACCGGAACTCAGCTACGTTCAAGCGTCGCCAACCCCGCTGTGTTTGTGGATGTGTCGGACGAACGCTCGCTGAAAGTAATGGTTTACAAAGCGCTAGCAGTAGTGGCAGCGTAGAACAAAAGAGCGCCGTTAAAGATGCGCAACTCAACGTGAAATTTTGCAAGCTGAAGTTGACTCTCTGATAATGAGTTCTGCCTCCACAAGCTGCGAAGGTGGACTCTTCTTACTAATCAAATCGAACATGGCTTTGGCAGCGGAAACGCCAATTTCATAAACCGATTGACGCACCGAAGTCAAAGGCGGCAATGTAAATGCTGAGTGTGGTAGGTCATCAAAACCGATGAGCGATACATCATCAGGCACACTCAAGCCAGCTTTGTGAAGTGCCAAACGTGCACCGTAAGCCATCTGATCGTTCGCCGCAATGATGGCTGTGAATTCAGTTTTGTTTGCTAAAAGAGAATTGACTGATCGGAATCCACCAGACTCAAGAAAATCGCTCTCAACGATGAGATTTTTATCATTGATCATCTTCAACCGTTTGATTTCTTTTTTGTAACCCTGAAGACGTTGCTTGGCATCAGGGTGGTCCAACGGACCCGAGAGAAATACGACTTTTTGGTGTCCCAATTGGCTTAAGTGATTCACAGCTTGTGAAGCACCTTCAGCGTTGTCAAAGTCAATACTGAAGAGATTTACACCACTGAGTTGCCGACCTGTGACGACAACCGGAATTGTTTTGGCGATCTCGATGAGTGTGTCGTCAGATAGCTTCCCAGTTAAAACGATGATGCCGTCCACTTTTCTATCTAACAACAACTGAATACGTTTTTTTTCTTCCGCCTCGTTCCAGTGCCCGCTGACAAAAAGCGGGGAGTAATGAGCTTTGTTGAGCTCATCTTCAATGCCACGCAAAGCCTCGCCGTAATAAGGGCTGTCTATGAATTGTGTGAGCACGCCAATGCTCATCGTTCGCCCCCCTGCCAAGCTGCGCGCAGCCGGGTCTGGGCGAAAACCAAGCTCCTTGATCACCGCCTGCACCAAGGCTTTTTTCTCATCACTGACTTGCGCTGTGCCATTCAAAATTCGGGACACCGTGCTTGGTGAAACACCTGCCTTTTGGGCAACCATGCCCAAGGTGGCTCGTGGTGTTATGGCTGTGGTTGAAGGCATGATTTTGATGACGGACAAAATGTGAAATTTAACTGCAGCGCTGATTGTCGATCAAGATGGCGGCTGCCACACCTTCACATAATCTACTTTCATGTTCATATTTGGCAGGTCATTGACATTGAAGACCCCCCCCAAATTGCCACCCACCGCAACATTGAGCAACACGTAGGCAGGTTGTGAAAAAGGCCAATTGTCCGTTGTGGCATTGGCTGGTTTCTTGAATGAGAACGTCGGCACGCCGTCCACACCCATCAAAATTTCATTAGCACTCCAGTGCAATTGAAATTTGTGAAACTCAGTGCACAGATTTGCCACTGATTTTTTTGCATACAACGGAGCCTTTGGAGGAGCCCAATGGTTGGTGGTCGAATGAACACCAGACTGCACCTGATTAGGTTGGGCAATGAATTCGGAAAGGCCGCCAAACCATTCCATGATGTCTATTTCGCCACGCGCTGGCCAAACGCCATCTTTGCCCATCATCCAAATGGCAGGCCAAGCACCCGCGACGCAAGGCACTTTGGCTCTAATTTCATAAAACCCGTAAGGCGTCGCATTTAAGGCCGCGTAATAACTCGCCGTATTGGTGTGCAACCTGGCCGAGGTTACGCTCACATTACGGGCCTGTATGCTGCTCAAAACATCGGGCACAGATGGTGAATCACCATTGACCATGTCTGCCCCAGCAATGCCAGCAACAGGCTGAATCAGCAGCTGACCGTTGGCATCGATGAACGAGTTCTTAGCTTGATCTGTGTAGTACTGCTTTTCAGCATTACCCCAAACGGTTCCACCTAAGAGCGGAGAACCCAAGTCGTACGACCAAGTACTGTTTGGACGACCCGGCATAGAAAAATCGTCAGACCATTTCAGCGCGTAGGTGGCGGGTAGCGTGAGCTCAAGACTTGCTGGCGCTGTGGAACCACCGCCACCACCGCCACAAGCGGTTAAGCCCACCAAGCCGAGCAAAGCAAAGTGGCGCTTAGAACGTGTAAACAAGACCCACTCCTGCCCAATTGCCTGATTTAGCGACGCGTGAGTCGACACCTGTGAAAGCTGCGTGCCCTGGCATGCTCAAAGGTGCCAAACCTTTGTGGCCAAAATTCACCATGCCACCAAAACCGTAGACAGAGAATCCTGGTTCAATTTCGTAACCAACACCCAAGGTATTGAGCATCATGCTGTTAGATTGACCACGTTCGACCGAATTACTGGTATTGGCTTTGCCCAGATAAACCACACCTGTATTCACGGACCACTTAGGCATGAATTTGTACACCACGCCCAAACTAAAGTCTGTCGATGTTGCGCTGTAACTCGGCCCTGTGAGACTGCTAATGTTAAACATGTCATTCCACAAGTCATTGCCTTGTGCATCTTGGCCTAACCATGTAGCTTTGTTACCGCTCCAACGATTGAAACGAACGCCAGCCAACACCTCGGTCTTAGCATTCATCTGGTAGCGGGACATCAACATCACAATAGATTGTTTGTTGCCCTCGGCAATCAAATTTTCTTTCGAAGCATCATTGGTGATGCCTTTGAAAGGTCCATGCCCCCAAGCCATGGGCATACCGTTCGTTGCAGACTGCGCTGTAGCATCCAAAATCAACGGACCATTCACGTATTTAGCATAAACCTCGTAAAACTGTGGTTTGTGCTTTACGTATCCTGCACCGCCTTGGTCGTAAGTCAGCTCTAGGTGCAAGTCTCCGCCGTTGACATCCATGAGTGGCAAACCGTAACGAACCGCATTGGTTAACAAGCCATACCCGGCACCACTAGAAGCCCACGGGTCTGCAACGCCAAATTTTGTCCCATAAGGAAAATCCGCGACGCTCCATCCTCTGGTGGGAAATGCACCAATCTGCAAACTTCCATAGTCTTCATGCAAAACAGTGGCATTTTTTTCGTACCAGACGCCAGGAATGTCGACCTTGCCATCGCGCCAACGTTGGCTGAGCAAGCCTTTCACTTTGAAACCCTGCCCCAAATCAAACTCTTTGGTGCCGATATAAGGTTGGGCGAGACTGACGTTTCCACCCTTTGTGCCGTAACTTTTTCCTGCGGCAAGGTCATCCGCCCATGGACGATGACGTGCTTCGCCAGCAACCAATTGACAATCACTGCATTGATTGCTGGCGCGAGATGTTTCAACCTTCACGAAGCCATTGATGGTCAAAGGCCCCACGTCGATTGCATGCGAAAGCGAATGCGCAGCAAGCAGCATGAGCCCGAAGAAATTAGTTTTTTTTATATATTTCATTTGAAGACCATCATCTGAGTCGAAGGTTGATGTTTTTTAGCGCGCGAAAGCCACTAAACCCACTTTAGGCAATACAAAGTTGTTGTCAGTAGAAGTTGCATTTGTATCGTTCGCTGGCAGCACTTTAACCACGACAGCTTTCAGGTCTGACTTCAATGCAGTCAACGTCCCTGTGCAGGTCGTGAAAGAGGTCAGGGGCAATTTATACACACGCAGATTGTTGGCGGTGGCCGTGGTGTTCAAAGTCACGTTCACTGAGCATGCGTTGGCATACGAGTAAGTCGTGCTGTTGTAAGCACCACCATTGAGTTCTACAGTGAAAACAGTGGCACTGTTAGTTTGCACAGCACGATCAACACCGTTGCCCATTTGAATCATCAAATTGCCTGACTGCGAAACGTCAAGACCAGCATTTTGTGGTGTCTGAATTTTGGTGTAGATGTAATCGGTTGAACCCAATGCCGCAGTGTGCTTGAACTGGATACCAACAGACTGGTGATAGTCGATATCAGGTTGAAGAAAAATTCCATAGTCTCCGTAGATGTAATTACCACCGGAGCCCATAAATACATCACCTCCTTCAGCTGTACTCCATTTCAAATCACCAGCGGGTGCTGCATTTGGGGTGTAGCTGGATGCGACCAGCACATAAGGCGAAGCCACAGCTTGTGCAATGGTGCTTGTAATACCACCACCGCCACACGCCACCAAAGTACCCAGAATGCCCAAGGCACCCATCGTGAATGATTTACCGATATAGCCCATACGTTGAAATGCCATCTTGCTCTCCTGAATTGTTGTTTAAAACACCTAGTTTGAAACCGCTTTCTGAAAGCGCTTTCACAAATTCAATTTGAAATGCTGAAGCTGCTTTTAGGTACTGTGGTTTTCCCTTAAATTTCGAAAATAATTCAAGGAGAAACGGTTAATGAATTAGGTAACGCCTTCAAATCAAACCCATCATTGAAACGCACATTCATAGGCAACTTCGTAGGGTTGTAAGCCATGTAGGTGCGCTTGCCATTGGCTGCTTTAAAGCTTGCATAAAACTTGGTATTTGCCGTAACACTGAGATCAGGTGTGCCAACTTCATTCAAGAACAACAACCAATGTTGCGCGTGGGTGCGCGTATCACCAAGCTCGATAGAGCCCCATTCTTTCCAGCGTTCAAGGCCTTTTTTAGGATCGACCAGCGCAACGTACTTGGCAAACAAGTCTTGCCAAATATCGTCGGGCTTTGCGCGCTTACCCCTGCCCTGATAAATGTCTATTTCTTGCTCCAAAGCCGCCATGTTTTTGTGCGTAAAAGCAGGACTTGCAGCAAGGTAAGTCGACGCTGCAGTCAATGGCAACAAGTTAATGCCATGAATTTGTCGTGGCTCATCAATCCACCATGTGTTGTGTGCCAATTTGCCACCAAACAACATGCTGACTTCGGTGTTTTTGTACTCAGGCGGCAAGGTCAAGCCATGGATGTCAAACCAGTAGTGGTTGATGGATTGAATTTCCGTGGCGTACAAATAAGTGCCCAGATCAACCAAATCTTGACGCCCCTGCAAGCTACCCCACAACATCAACCCAACCCATGCATTGATGGCCTCAGAAGATGACTCTTGGTTGTTGCCATCGGGGGACATCCCCGTCCCTGACGCCCAAGAGTGCCCTTCATACGGATCAAAGTTACGCAAGTAAGGAAAGTCTTTACGGCCACGTTGTGCGGTCGCAATGTCGGCCACCAACAGATCGATCATGCCGCCCCATTTGTCTGCCTTGATCCACTCAGGGTCACGCAGACCGATATCGGCGGCTGCGCGAATCCAGTATCCGTAGTGGAAATGGTGGTCATTCATGTCCTTGACGGCATCGTATTCCTCTGGATAACTCGCCACCGTGCCCAGTGTCGGGCTGTAGTGAAAGTAAGTACGGTCGCTTTGCCCTGACAGCCATTCTTCAGCCCGTTTTTTAATGAGAGCTAACAATTTGTCGCGGGTTGCTGTTTCGCCCTGCACATCAGCCACTGTCATCAACTGGCTGATACGCTGAAGGCCCTTGCCTTGCCAATAGGGCCCTTGACCGATTTCAAGCATCATGCGTCTCGCACGGCTCGACTCTTTGGACAAGTTAGACACAATCGCTTGGCTACTCTTCGGGTCTTTGACGCTTGGCCAATACGGCACAAAGCCCTGAGAAATATGTCTCGTTGTAAAGCTATTTGACGCATAAAACTTCAACTCACCACGAATGCTGGGCAATGTGCCAACTGCAACGGACGGAAGCTCTTTGTTGCCAAAGTAATGGTGCGGATAGAGGCCTACGATGGTTGGCGCTTGTGCACCTTCTTTGGTTTGAGTCTCGACATGAAATGAAGTCACCACTTCGCTCTTGTCTTGGTCGACACGAAACTCTGCTTTGGTGTTGCTGATGTGGCTGTAAGCGCTAGCCAAGAACTGATGCACAGTGCCGTCAAGCTGATTGGGCATGACCGCTACAGACATGTAGCGTTTGGCCGCTGGCAAATTCAAAGTCCAAGCTCGCACTCCCTGTTGCCAAGTACCCCCCGTGGGGGCAAAAGCAGCATATGTTTTAGATCCGCCCTTGATGATCAAGACGCGCGCATCTTTGGACCAAAGATGTGCTTGCAGATCAGCACCGAGATCCAACCCCAAATCACCCTGACTCAAAGTTGCAAACACGAACGGACTGCCATGCGCAATCGTCGTTGTGAGCGACTGATCTTTGCTGGGGAAACGAATGTCAACAGACCAGTCACCATGGCCCGCTAACAATGCTGCTTCAGGCTGAAAGCTCAAAGGTCTTAGCGTGATGTCTGCCGCATGCGGGTAAGTCACCTCAACGTCTTTGCGGTCTGTTGGCGTGATGACCTTTTTAGGGAACCCAATCTCTAGGCCCTTCTCCGTTGCTTTGGCCGTCAAAGGCAAAGCATGCAAGACCTCAGACCAGCGTGTGAACATCACCGACGAATACCACTGGTTTGTGGGCGCGGCGCGTTGCAGCATCTCTGGGGTGCGAAATGGCGCTTCAGGTACTTTTTGATCGGCTGTACTGGTCTGAGTTCGCCAGCCACCCGCTCCCACCTGAACGACACCTGTGGAAGCATGAGAAAGCGCGGCTGTCAACAACAGCGTCGCCAAAAGTGCATTGAGTTTTTTCATCACGGTATGTTTTTCCAATGTTGGCCAGGTCAATGCACCAAGCATCCCTGTGCATCAAATACCAATAATTTTTTCAAATCTGGGGACAAGTGAATCGTCTGCCCCATGGACATGGCGCCGGCGTCATGTGTGAGCTTGACAGTGAGGAGTTCTGGCAAGTGAGGCATGCGCACGTAGACAATCGTGGCGTCGCCTAGGTTCTCCATGAACTCAATCACCCCTTTCAAACCTGTGTCGGCAATCGTGAGGTTCTCAGGCCGAACACCCAGCGTTGAACCTTGCATCAACTTGTGTTTGATCACAGCGAAGTGCGCATTCGCAGCCAAGACGTCTGCTCCAATCTGAATTACATCGAGAGATGCATCCAAGGTGTAGGGAAGCAAATTGATTTTTGGTGTTCCTAAAAATTGGGCCACAAACGTGTTGGCCGGTGAAGCATAGAGCTCCATAGGACGCCCGACTTGCTCAATGCGACCTTGGTTAAACACAGCAATGCGGCTGCCCAATGTCATGGCTTCCGTTTGGTCATGCGTGACGTAAATCATGGTCGTCTTGAGATCTGCATGCAGCTTGGCCAGCTCAATACGCATCTGAACGCGCAGTGCCGCATCCAAATTAGAAAGTGGTTCATCAAACAAGAAGACCTTGGGCCTTCTCACGATGGCACGACCAATCGCCACCCGCTGGCGTTGCCCTCCAGACAACTGCTTGGGATAGCGCTTGAGCAAGGGAGTCAGGCGCAATTTTTCTGCTGTACTCAACACCAACTCTGAAATAGCGCCTTTTGATAGACCTGCCATTCGTAAGCTAAAGCCCATGTTTTCTTCCACTGTCATGTGGGGATACAAGGCATAGCTTTGAAACACCATCGCGACCCCACGGTCAGACGGGCTCTTTTGATTGACGATGTCACCGCCAATCAAAATGTCACCCGACGTCATGGTCTCCAGACCGGCGATCATGCGCAACATGGTGGATTTACCACAACCCGATGGCCCCACAAACACCATGAACTCTCCGTCCTGAACCTGTAGATTCAGTTGGGGAATGACCACCGTTTCTCCAAAATTTTTAGAGATATTTTTCAGTTCAATGTGTGCCACTTTAGTTGCCGCCTAAAAACTTTTGATACCACAGCGCGCTATTTTTCAAGGTTCGCTTTTGAGTGGTGTAGTCCACATAAACCAGTCCAAATCGCTTTTCATAGCCACTGGCCCATTCAAAGTTATCCATCAAACTCCAAGCGAAATAGCCAATCACAGGGACGCCTTGCGCCATGGCGTCTTGTGTTGCAGCAATGTGGTCGTGAAAATACTTCACGCGCGATGCGTCGTCGACCACGCCATCCATCAATACATCTTTGAACGCAGCACCGTTCTCGGTGATCATCACGTCAGGCAGTTCGTAGTCCTTATGCAGTCGACACAGCAACTCAGTCAACCCTTGCGGATAAACCTCCCACCCCATATCAGTCACTTCATTGCCCGTGCTTTTGACATCCCATGGGTTGCCTGTCGACGAGAAATTACGTGTGTAGTAATTCACGCCAATGAAGTCGAGCTTTTGATGGATCATGGCCATATCGCCCGCTTGCACTTCTGGCATGTCACTGCCCAAATGCGCGATGACATCTTCGGGATAAAAACCCCGAATCAAAGGGTCCATGTACCAACGCAAATTCAGTCCGTCATCCAGATGTGCTTTCGCAACATCGGCAGGATCAGTACTGGCTGGGTAAATCGGCGATAGATTGAGCACAATCCCCAAGGGGGTTTGAATGCCCATTTCGCGCATCGCTTTCAAAGCCATGCCGTGGCTGAGCAACAAATAGTGTGTGGCCATCATCGCAACGGCACGCGATTTAATGCCCGGCGCAAAGATGCCATGTTCGTGCCCCAAGATGGCCACCACCCAAGGCTCGTTGTGCGTACAGATACTGTCGACCAGATGCGAAAAACGACGCGCAACTTCTGTGGCAAAGCGAACAAATTTTTCGCAAATCGCACGATTGGCCCAACCGCCCTTGTCTTGCAAGGCTTGCGGCAAATCCCAGTGATTGAGGGTGAGGTGTAACTCAACACCGCGGCTTTTGAGTGCGGTCATCAAGTTTTCATAAAACTTAAATCCAGCCTCGTTCCACTCGCCCTCACCGTCGGGTTGAACACGAGGCCAAGACATTGAAAACCGATAGGCGTTCACCCCCAATGAAGCGATCATGTCCACATCTTGTGGCCATAGGTGATAGTGGTCGCACGCGATGTCACCGTTCGATTGATCGGCAATATTTTTGGGGTCTTCACAAAACGTGTCCCAAATCGACTTGCCCTTGCCATCCGCTTGGTGGGCACCTTCAATTTGAAAAGACGAGGTCGCAACCCCCCATTTAAATTCAGCTGGAAACTGACGGCGATGAATGGTGTTTTTATACATTTTGAAATGACTAAGGTTCAACCGCGAATTGCGCCAGACGTCAATCCGTCGATCAGTCTGCGCGATGAAAAAACAAAGATGATGAGCAGCGGGATCACCGCAATGGCAGAGCCCGCCATCAACGCGCCCCACTCCGTATCGACGGGGCTTTGCACGCTGCGCAAGGCGAGAGGAAAGGTGTACATCTCAGGGGAACGCATCACCACCAGCGGGCCAATAAAGTTGTTCCAAGAGGCAATGAAAGCAATCAAACCTAACGTGCCAAAGGCTGGGCCAAGCAAGGGAACAACCACACTCCAATAGATGCGCAACTCGCCACAACCGTCCATCCGTGCGGCTTCGATCAACTCTTTAGGAATCGCTGAAGAGATGTATTGGCGCATCAAGAAGATACCCATCGCGGGTGCGGCGCCCGGCAAGTAAAGCGCTCGTGGTTGGTCGATCCAGTGGAGCGCATCCATGATCAAAAACGTGGGGATCATGCCCAAAAAGGCAGGCACCAACATCGTGCCCATCACCAAAGAAAACAAGGCGTTTTTGAACCGAAATTCATAAACAGCAAACGCGAAACCCGCCATCGAACAAAACAGCAACGTCAAGCCCGTGCTCATGATGCCCACATAAAGCGACCAGCCTAGGTTGGTCCAAAAAGGGATCTTCTTCATCAAGATCCCCATATTCGCGAAGAAATGGTCGCCAAAAAACAGCGGCGGCGGCACGCTGAAAATCTCACTTCTTGGCAGGGTGGCAAACACAAACATGAAATAAAACGGACCAAGCATTAATGCCGCACCCAGCAAAAGCGCAATCCACCCGCCCCACCCCAATGTGCTGTCATCGCTTTGTTGCACCTGACTCATGACTGCCCCTCTTTGCTTTTGAATGCTCGGTTCGTCAAGACGGTCATGGCAAGAATGATGATGAACAGCATCCAAGAAATAGCGCTCGCTAGTCCATAGTCGTTGTAATCAAACGCCGTTCTGAACATGTACATCGCGGTGGTCATGCCTGAGTACTCCATGCCGCCCTTGCCTCCCGTCAAGATGAACGGCTCTTCAAATAACTGCAAGCCACCAATGATGGTGAGCGTGACCCCAAAAAACATGATGGGCTTGAGTTGAGGCAATGTGATGTACCAAAACTGCTGCAAACTTTTCGCACCATCCATGCGTGCTGCCTCGTATTGGTCGCGTGAAATGGCTTGCATCGCAGCCACATACAAAATCACGTTGAACCCGAGATACCGCCAAAACACGACAAACGCAACAATCGGTTTGATGGTTTGCGGATCGCCCAACCAATCCACATTCGCGCTGGGCAAGAGATGTTCAAAAACCTGTGACTTAGCCAGAGATGTGAGCATGGCATTCACCATGCCGTAATCCGTAGAGAACAAGGTGCTGAACATCATGGCAATCGCCACCGTTGAGGTGATGTAGGGCAAGAAATACGCACCCATCACCGCGTTGCGCCATCGACCTAGCTTTTCGTTGATCAGATAAGCCAACGGGATCGCAACAAGGTGCTGCGGCAAACCCGAGACAACCGCGAGCCAAAGGGTGTTGCCCAGCGAGGTCCACACCAAAGGATCTTCCAGAGCAAAAGACACATTCTCAAGCCCCACAAACTCCATCGATGCCAAACCTTTGACCGGGTCCCAACTGTGAAACATCAGCACAAAGGAAAACAAAATGGGGAACAAGCCAAACACCAAAAACAAAATGATGAATGGGCTGATCAGCACATAAGGTGCAACAGTAGGTTTAACGATGGGCTTCATCAGCGTCTCGCACGGCGTTGAATTTGGCTGTCTGCATCTTTGATCGCCTGCTCCACAGCTTTGCCTTTGGTCAGCACCAAATCCAACTCAGCGTTGACGATTTCTTCTGCAATCGTGTCGTTCTTAAAAACGCGTGTTGGCTTGATTTGCGCCGCGGTACTGCGCCACTCCATGCGCGCCTTTTGTCCGCCTAAAAACGCAACAGGTTGCTCAAAAAATGCGCCAGATTGCGCGTCAAGTAATGCAGGAAATGCGTTGAACTTTTCAAAAGCCAACTGCTGCTGCTGACGATTTAGCGTGAGATAAGCAATCAAATCCCAAGCCAACTCTTTGTTTTGTGCTTTCTTTGGAATGGCATAAAAGGTCCCCCCCCATGAAGTGGCCGCCCGCTCGGGCAGCACCGTAGAGCGCCACATGCCAGCCGTGTTAGGTGCCAGCCAGTTGGCTAAATGCCCACCCAACCACGCACCCATCATTTGCACTGATACCGTGCCACGCTTGAGTGACTCGCCCCATTCGCCAGACCAAGCATTCACCTTGGCATCCAAGCCCTCGGCCCTGATTTTTTTAGCCAACTCAAAACCTTTTTTGAAGCGCGGAGATGACCCAACCACTGACTGCCCCTTCGCATCAAAGTAAACACCTTCATCCGCTGAAATACCCGTGCGAATGACGATATCTTTGACATCACGAGCATGCGCCACCAAATAAGCACCTGTGGCTGACTTGATCTTTTTGCCACTCTCAATAAAGCTGTCCCATGACTCGGTCAGATCGGTATCTTTCACCTTGGCTTTTTGGGCGAGATCGTGTCTAAAAAACATGGCACCGGGACCAATATCAGTGGGCATGGCCGTTTGACCTTGGCTGTCTGTATGCCCTTGCGCCATCGCGAAAGATACGACTTTTTTAGACGCATCTATGGCGCGATAAGGCTGCTGACTCAAATCCTCCAAGGCTCCGCTTTGCGCGAAACGCCCCAAGTAACCATATTCAATCGTCATCACATCCGGCAATCCTGTGGCGGTTGCCAACGCCGTGGTCATCGCCGTGTGATGGTCCGCGTACTCACGCCCCACCACTTTGACATCGACATCCGGGTGGCTTTTTTGCCACGTCACTAGCGCTGCCTTCACGATTTCATCCACCGCTGGGTAGGCCGCAACGGTCAAGGTTTTTCTCTCAGCATGTGCGCTAAAAACCAGCAGCATGGCAAGGATGGACAACGATATTTTTTTCATACAACCCCAAAATGAAAGCGCTTTCATTTTAGACGATTCAAGAAAAAAACAGTCCACGTTTACCCTGATCGTGCACAAAAATAGTCAGGGACATCACCGCCATGAAATCCGTAATTTCGAAATCATGGGTATCGCCCAAGCTAATTAAACGCTAGTAACTCAACTGCCCCCAAGCCTTATCCAGCCGCTTCACACTCACCGGCTGGGGTGTGCGCAGCTCTTGCGCGAAGAAGCTCACGCGCAGCTCTTCCAGCAACCACCTGAACTCTTGCATGCGCGCATCGGTCACGCCTTTGCGCTCAGCCACCAAGCGCCAATATTTTTGATCCAGCGGTTTGAGTTCGGCCAGTTTGGCGGCGTCGCGTGCGGGGTCGGCACGCAGTTTATCGAGGCGCAGCACGACGGCTTTGAGGTAGCGGGCAAAGTGTTGCAGCTGGCTGAACGGCGTGTCGGTGATGAAGCGTTTGCCCACCAAGCGTTGCAGTTGCTGGGCAGCGTCGGCCACGCTGTCGGGGCTGGTTTTGGTGTCTTTGACTTTGCGGTTGGCAGCGGCAAACTCGGTCAGCACGGTCGCGGCCAAGCGGGCGACTTCGTTGGCAATCAAGGTCAATCGGCCACGGCCTTCGTCAAGGCGGCGTTTGAAATCGGCTTCGTTGGCGGGTAAGGGATCGAGCAAGAACGCACGGTCCAAGGCCACGTCCAAGATTTGCTGTTTCAGTTCTTCGGCCGTGCCACCGCCCGAGCCATCAGGCGATTTGCCGACCAACATGTACGCGACCGACATTTTTTGCAGGTCGGGCAAGTTTTTCTCTAAGTACTTGAGCGCGTCTTTGATCTGCATGGCAAACAAGCGGCGCAAACCCGCGCGGTGTTTGGTGGCCGCAACCTCAGGCTCGTCAAACACCTCGATGCACACGGCGTCGCCCACATCCACCAAGGCCGGAAAGCCAATGAGGGTTTGGTTGCCTTTGGTGATTTCCATCAACTCAGGCAGTTCGCCAAAGCTCCATGTGGTGTAACGCTGCTCGGCGGGGGCACCTTTTTGGCCAGCGCCTGATGCACGGGTACCGCCCGCGCCAACCGCATCACGCGGGGCATTGGCACCGCCCCGCGACGCGTTAGTCGTGCCACGCACAGACGCAGCAGCGCCCTGCCCCTGCGCGCCCGAAGCCTGCGGCCCACCTTGGCTTGCAGCCGTTGCATCAGCGGTTGGCGACAGCGTGCCCACGCCTTTGAGCGCTGCCAGCGCTTGAAACGCGCCACGGGCTTGGCTGCCCAATTCGGCTTTCAACGCGCCCAAGTTGCGGCCGTGGCCCAACTGGCGCCCGTGCTCGTCCACCACCCGAAAGTTCATGAACAGGTGCGGGGCCAGCATGTCGAGTTTGAAGTCGGCACGCTTGATGTCCACTTGGGTGGCGTCGCGCACCAGCTTGAGCAAGGCGTCCACCAACGGGCCAGCGCCAAACGACACGTCTGTCGACAAAGCCTCCGTCAAGCGGGCGGCGCTGTCAGGCAAAGGCACCAAACGCGAGCGGGGCCGTTGGTGCAGGGTTTTGAGCAAGGCATGAATTTTTTGGTTCAGCATGCCCGGCACCAGCCACTCGGCGCGCTCTTCGCTCACTTGGTTCAGCACAAACAACGGCACGGTCACGGTCAGGCCATCTTTGGCGTCGCCGGGTTCGTGCAAATAGTCGGCCGCGCAGTCCACACCGCCAAGGCGCAGCGTCTTTGGAAACGCCTGCGTGGTGATGCCTGCGGCTTGGTGGCGCATCAGCTCTTCGCGGGTGAGGTGCAGCAGTTTGGGCTGGCGTTTCACCTCGTCGCGGTACCAAGTTTCCAGCGTCACCAAGCCGCAGACCTCGGCGGGCAACTGTTGGTCGTAAAAGGCGTAAATCAGCGCGTCGTCGACCAACACGTCTTGGCGTCGCGACTTGTGTTCCAGCTCTTCCACTTGCGCAATGAGCTTTTGATTGGCCGCCAAGAACGGCAGCTTGGTGTCGAGCTCGCCCGCCACCAAGGCTTCGCGAATGAAGATTTCGCGGGCACCCGCCAAGTCCACTTTGCTGTAGCTGACGCGGCGGCCGTTGTAGACCACCAAGCCGTACAAGGTGGCGCGTTCTAGCGCTTTGACTTCGCCCGCTTTCTTTTCCCAATGCGGGTCGAGCAATTGCTTTTTCAGCAAATGGCTGCCCACTTGCTCCAACCACTGCGGCTCGATGGCGGCAATGCCACGGCCAAACAAACGCGTGGTCTCGACCAACTCGGCCACCACCACCCAGCGCCCAGGCTTCTTGCGCAAATGCGCGCCAGGGTGCGGGTAAAACTTGATGCTGCGTGCGCCCAGATATTCGTTGCTGCTGGTTTGTCCCGCAGCGGGTTCGAGCTTGCAGCCCACGTTGCCCAGCAGGCCTGCCAGCATGGACAAATGCAATTGCTCGTAGCTGGCGGGCAAGGTGTTCAGGCGCCACTTGTGCTCCGTCACCACGGTCAGCAGCTGGGTGTGGGTGTCGCGCCACTCGCGCACGCGGCGCACGTTGATGAAGTTTTGGCGCAGCAGCGCTTCGTATTGGCGGTTGCTCAGCTTGTGCTCGTTATTTTTGCCACCGCGTGAGTTTTCTAGCCATTTCCACAGATTGAGGTAGCCGCTGAATTCGCTGCGGTCGTCGTCAAACTTGGCGTGGGCTTGATCGGCAGCGGCTTGCGCTTCCATCGGGCGGTCGCGCACGTCTTGCACGCTCAAGGCCGAGGCGATGACCAACACTTCGTCTAAGGCGTTGCGGTCACGCGCTTCCAAAATCATGCGGCCCACGCGGGGGTCGAGAGGCAGTTTGGACAACTCGCGGCCCATGGGCGTGAGTTCGTTGTCGTCATCGACCGCACCGAGTTCGCTCAAGAGTTGGTAGCCGTCGGCAATGGCTTTGGGGCGTGGGGCCTCCAAGAACGGGAACTGCTCCACGTTGCCCAAGTGCAGCGCCTTCATGCGCAAGATCACGCCGGCCAGCGATGAACGCAAAATTTCGGGGTCGGTGAAGCGCGAGCGGCCGTTGAAATCCACCTCGTCATACAAGCGAATGCAAATGCCGTTGGCCACACGGCCGCAACGGCCTGCGCGTTGGTTGGCTGCGGCTTGACTGATGGGCTCCACCATCAACTGCTCCACCTTGCTGCGCCAGCTGTAGCGCTTGACGCGGGCGTTGCCCGCATCAATCACGTAGCGAATGCCGGGCACCGTCAGCGAGGTTTCGGCCACGTTGGTGGCCAACACAATGCGGCGCCCGCCACGGGTGTCAAACACACGGTCTTGCTCGGCGCTGGACAGTCGGGCGAACAGCGGCAGCACCTCGGCGCTGCGCATCACGGGCGAGTGGCTCAGGTGCGCGCGCAGGTGGTCGGCCGCTTCGCGAATCTCGCGCTCACCGGGTAAGAACACCAAGATGTCGCCTTGCTGCGACGGGTTGCTCCACAGCTCGTCCACGCCGTCGGCGATGGCGTTGTTCAGGTCGTAGTCACGGCTTTCTTCAAACGGGCGGTAACGCATTTCCACGGGGAAGGTGCGGCCCGAGACCATCAACACTGGGGCTGGGCCTTTGGCCGAGGCAAAGTGTTGGGCAAACCGGTCCGCATCAATCGTGGCCGAGGTGACGATGATTTTCAGATCAGGCCTGCGCGGCAAAATTTCGCGCAAATAGCCCAACAGAAAGTCAATGTTCAGGCTGCGCTCGTGGGCCTCGTCGATGATGATGGTGTCGTAGGCCTTGAGCAGCGGGTCGTTTTGCGTCTCGGCCAACAAAATACCGTCGGTCATCAACTTGACCGAGGCGTCTTTGCTCAGCCGGTCTTGAAAACGCACCTTGAAACCCACCACATCGCCCAAGGGGGTGTTGAGCTCTTCGGCAATGCGCTTGGCCACCGAGCTGGCGGCAATGCGGCGCGGCTGGGTGTGGCCAATGATTTGTTTGCGTTGGCCTGGCTTGGGGTGTGGGCCCAACTCGCGGCCCTGCCCTCTGCCCAGCATCAGCGCCATCTTGGGCAGCTGCGTGGTCTTGCCCGACCCCGTTTCACCACAGACGATGATGACTTGGTGCGCCTGCATGGCGGCCATGATTTCATCGCGCCGCGCCGAGACAGGCAGGCCCTCAGGAAACTCGATCTTCAGCGGCTTGGCCACGCGAGCGGGCTCAGCCGCAGGCGACAAAGACGGGGTGGCGTGAAGCGGCAGCGAATTCGGCGAGGAATTCAAAGGTGAATTCGGCAATGCGTTCGGAGTTAAGGGGTTGGACAAAACAGGCGATAACTTGGGTGACAATCCGCAATTATCCCAGCCCGACTCAGCTGGCACTCTCTTTACCCCCACACGCCATGTCCGCTGTTTTTGATTTCACGTTTGTGCCTTGGTTTCGCTCGGTGGCACCCTACATCCACATGCACCGTGGCAAGACGTTTGTGGTGGGCATTGCCGGCGAAGCGATTGCCGCGGGCAAGCTGCCGAATTTGGCGCAAGATTTGGCGCTCATCCAAAGCATGGGCGTGCGCATTGTGTTGGTACACGGCTTTCGCCCACAGGTGAACGAACAACTGGCCGCCAAGGGCCATGTGCCGCAGTACTCGCACGGCATGCGCATCACCGACAGCGTGGCCCTCGACTGCGCACAAGAAGCCGCAGGCCAACTGCGCTACGAAATTGAAGCCGCGTTCAGCCAAGCCCTGCCCAACACCCCCATGGCGGGCGCCACGGTGCGGGTGATTTCGGGCAACTTCATCACCGCTCGCCCCGTGGGCATCTTGGACGGCGTAGATTTTCAGCACTCGGGCTTGGTGCGCAAGGTGGATGTGGGGGGCATTGCCCAAACACTCAGCGCGGGCTCGATGGTGTTGCTCTCGCCGTTTGGTTTCTCACCCACCGGCGAAGCGTTCAACTTGACCATGGAAGAAGTGGCCACCTCGGTCGCCACCGCCTTGCAAGCCGACAAGCTGATTTTTGTGACCGAGACCCCGGGCATTCGCATCCACCCATCGGACCCCGAAGGCGAAGACAACCCCATCGACACCGAGTTGCCTTTGGATGCCGCCAAAAAACTGCTGGCCACCCTGCCCGCCACCTCCAATCCCTCCGACATTGCTTTCTACCTGCAGCATTGCGTGAAAGCCTGCGAAACCGGCGTGGAACGTAGCCACATCTTGCCGTTTGCGGTGGATGGCGCGCTGCTGTTGGAGGTGTACATGCATGACGGCATCGGCACCATGGTGGTGGACGAAAAGCTCGAAGAACTGCGCGAAGCCACGCACGAAGACGTGGGCGGCATCTTGCAATTGATTGAGCCGTTTGAAAAAGACGGCACCTTGGTCAAGCGCGACCGCAACGAGATTGAGCGCGATGTGGGCCAATACACCGTCATCGAGCATGACGGCGTGATCTTCGCCTGCGCGGCGCTCTACCCTTACCCCGAAGCCAAAACGGCCGAGATGGCGGCACTCACCGTGTCACCGCAGTCGCAGGGCCAAGGCGATGGCGAGAAGATCTTGAAGCGCATGGAGCAACGCGCACGCAACAAGGGCCTCAAGAGTTTGTTTGTGCTGACCACGCGCACCAAGCATTGGTTCTTGAAGCGCGGTTTTGTGCAGGTCGATCCCGAGTGGTTGCCCGAAGCGCGCAAGCGCAAGTACAACTGGGACCGCAAGAGCTTGGTGCTGGTCAAGCACCTATAAACGGCACTTCTTCTTTTTGGCCGTCGGCGTCTGTGTCTGCGCTGGCGTCTGACAAGTCATCGTCGCCCGAATCGGGCTCAGCACGCAAGGCACGCCAAGTGGTCAGCAGCGCCAGCAAGGCCATGCCACTGAACGCCACAAACGACCAGTTGGCGATCGAGCCGCCCAAAAACGTCCAGTCGACCTTGGCGCAGTCGCCGCCACCTTTGAAAATCATGGGAATGGCGCGCTTGAGGGGGAAGGTTTCGATCATGCCGTAGAAGTCGCGGCCACACGACACCACCTCGGGCGGGTACCACTGCAACCAGCTTTGACGTGCGGCCACATAAGCGCCGCCCACCGACAGCAGCACCAGCCAGCTGCCAATGATCAAACTGGTCTTGCGTCCTGACAGACAAGCCCCCACCAGCGCCAGCAAAGCCACCAACACCATGGCGTAGCGCTGCACGATGCACATGGGGCAAGGCTCCAAGCCCACGACGTGTTGCAGGTACAAGCCGAACGACAGCAAGCCCACGCAGCTGGCAAAAATAAACCACCAAACGCGACGCGGTTGATTCAAAAGTTCTAAGGTCATTTGCAACTCCTCAATGACAAGTTGCACATTGTCGCTGTGAAACAATTACCCCATGACGCTCAGCTTGCCCTCTCTCGCACAAATACCCGATTTGCAGTACTTCGTCACGCAGTTGCATGCGCTGCTCGCGATGCACACAGACGAAGCCACGCGCTTGAAGCACGGCCAAGCGCTGCTCGAAGATTTGCTCAAAAAAGACGATTGGCTGCCCGACGCCTACGCCCAGCCCAACCCCGAGCGTTACCAACAGTACCTGTTATATGCCGATCCAGAAGACCGCTTTTCAGTGGTGAGTTTTGTGTGGGGCCCCGGCCAATCCACCCCCATCCATGACCACACGGTATGGGGCTTGGTCGGCGTGTTGCGCGGCGCTGAATTGGCACAAGCTTTTGCCAAAAACGAGCAAGGCCAATGGGTGGCCAGCGGCCCGCAAACGCGCATTGAAGCGGGACAGGTTGAAGCCGTGTCGCCGACCATCGGTGACGTGCACCGCGTTTGGAACGCCTTGGCCGATCAGCCCTCCATCAGCATCCATGTGTATGGCGCCAACATCGGCAAAGTCAGCCGCCATGTGTTTTTGGAAGATGGCACTGAAAAGAGCTTCATCTCGGGCTACAGCAACGCCACACTCAGCGAAGTCGCACAAGCACAGTCTGTGGCAACCGAGTTTGCGGAACGCACCTTTGCCGACATTCGCCAAACGCTGCTGAACCGCGAAGAAATTGCCATTCTGGACGTGCGCGAAGAAGACCCTTTCGCGCAAGCCCACCCGCTGTTTGCCGCCAACATGCCCTTGGGTCGCATTGAGCTGGAAGCGTGGGCACGCATCCCAAGGCGCAACACGCCCATCGTGGTGTACGGCATCTCGCCTGCGGGGGACGACTTGGCCTTGCCTGCCGCCCGCATGCTGCGCCGCTTGGGTTACACGCACGTCACGCTGCTGGCCGGTGGCTTGCAAGGTTGGCACAACGCAGGCGGTGAACTGTTCCGCGACGTCAACGTGCCCAGCAAATCGTTTGGCGAGTTGGTCGAATCCAAACGCCACACGCCTTCGCTGTCGGCGCAGCAAGTCAAAGCGCTGATCGAAGCCAACGCCGATTTGGTGGTGATGGATGCGCGCCGTTTTGACGAGTACCAAACCATGAGTATTCCCACAGGCATCAGCGTGCCCGGTGCTGAGTTGGTGTTGCGTGCGCGCACGCTGGCCCCCAATCCGGCCACGCGCATTGTGGTGAACTGCGCGGGCCGTACCCGCAGCATCATTGGCACGCAGTCGCTCATCAATGCGGGCATTCCCAACCCCGTCACCGCCTTGCGCAACGGCACCATCGGCTGGACGCTGGCAGGCCAAGAACTGGTGCAAGGCGCCAACCAACGCTTTCCCGAAGTGAGCGAAGAAAACCGCCAAAAGGCAGCCGCCATCGCGCAATCTGTTGCCATTCGCGCGGGTGTCAAACGCGTGCGCATGGACGAGCTGCGCACTTGGCTGGCCGACAACACGCGCACCACCTATTTCTTTGACGTGCGCACGCCCGAAGAATTTTCAGCAGGCCACATCGCCGGTGCCCGCAGCGCCCCGGGCGGCCAATTGGTGCAAGAAACCGACCACCAAGCTGCCGTGCGCGGCGCACGTTTGGTGTTGTGCGACACCGACGGCGTGCGCGCCAACATGTCGGCCTCGTGGTTGGCTCAAATGGGCTGGGAAGTGGCCGTGCTGCAAGGTGCCGCGCCTGAAGACTTCAACCAACGCATGCTCAAAACCACACGACCCGAGCCTTTGGAAACAGCCCCTTACGTTACCCCTGAGCAACTCAAAGAATGGCTGGCCGACCGCAACAGCCACACCGTGGTGCTGGACTTCAGTACCAGCGCGCAGTTTGTCAAAGGTCACATCCACAGTGCCTGGTGGGCCTTGCGCTCGGAACTGGCTGAAAGCTTGAAGCGCGCCTACAAAGGCAACCGCTACGTGTTGACCTGTACCGATGGCAGCTTGTGCCGTTATGCGGTGGCCGAACTCAAGGCTTTGGTCAAACCCAGCGTGGACGTGTTGCTGCTGCAAGGCGGCAACCAAGCGTGGGGCTACGCAGGCAACAAGCTGCAAACCGGCGAACACCAGCTCGGCGCAGAACGCATTGACCGCTACCGCCGCCCGTATGAGGGCACCGACAACCCCGTGGCGGCCATGCAAGGCTATTTGGACTGGGAGTTCGGCTTGGTCGAACAACTGGGCCGTGACGGCACCCACCATTTCAACGTGCTGTGAGCCCCTGCCCGTCTAACGGGCACTGAAAAATTGCTACAGTCCGTCCCCAATCGCAACGTTTATTTCAAAGAAAAATCACCATGGCACGCACTGTTCAATGCATCAAACTCGGCACCGAAGCTGAAGGCCTCGACTTTCCGCCCTATCCCGGCGAGTTGGGCAAACGCCTGTGGCAATCGGTCAGCAAACAAGCGTGGGCTGAATGGATGAAGCAGCAAACCATGTTGGTCAACGAAAACCGCCTCAACTTGGCCGACCAACGCGCCCGCGACTACCTCAAGCGCCAAATGGAAAACCATTTCTTCGGCGACGGCGCTGACGCCGTGCAAGGCTACGTTCCCCCCAGCCCCTGATTGGGCGTGACGCCATCGCAGCCACACGCTTGGCAAGGCCACGCCAGCTGGTGCGTGGCGCAAGCCAACCTCGACCTCCCCGCTTTTTTAGCCATTTGGCACGCTTGGACGCTGGACCCACAGCGGCCCACGCATTTGCACGTCTTGGCGCTCAGCCACAACGCTGAATCTGTACACGCCGCGTGCCGCGACGTTTCTAGCCTCCCCGCTGACTTCGCCCACCAAGTGGCGGAGCAATGCTGGGGCCTGCTGCCCGGCATGCACCGGCTGCGCTTTGCGCAAGGCCACATCTCGCTCACTTTGTGCATCGGCGATTCGCCGGAATTTGCCGAACTGCTGCGCCAGCACCCCACGGGGCCTTGCCTACCGCCCGCCCATTTAGGGCCTCACGGCGCACGCACGGTCACCGTCATTGGCTCAGGCATTTCTGGCGCGGGCACGGCACGGGCCTTGGCCGAACGGGGCTGGCAAGTCACCGTTTTAGATGCTGGCAGCGCGCCTGCCGCAGGCGCTTCGGGCTTGCCCGTGGGCGTGATCGCACCGCACACCTCGCACGACGACAGCGCGGTCTCGCGCCTCACCCGTGCTGGCGTGCGCTTGATGCGCCACACCCTGCAAACGTGGCTCACCGAAGGCACCGACTGGTCGCCCACCGGTGTGCTGGAGCGTCGCTTGCCCGGCAAAACACGGCGCGGTGGCGTGCCTTTGAGTTGGCTGAATGAACACGCCGAATGGGCCCAAGACTGGACCCACAAAGCACCACCTCCCGCCCCAGACGATGCCTATTGGCACGCCAAAGGCGCTTGGATCAAGCCCGCCCCACTGGTGCGCGCCCTGCTCAACCACCCGAACATCCGCTGGCAAGGTCACACCCAAGCGGATGCGTTGAAGTACGTGGACCGCCCTTCACAAAGCATCGCGACAGGCGACGAAACGCCAAACTCTGCAACGTGGCAAGTGCTGCAAGGCCACACCGTTTTGGCTGAATCAAGCCGCGTGGTGATCGCCGCTGGCCCCGGCTCTGCCGCCTTGGTCGCCACAGCCACCGCGGATGGCAGCAGCCCGCGCATCAACCCCTTGCGCGGCCAAATCTCGTGGGGCTTGATGGCCGATATTCCCGATGCGCCCATGCCCGCCACGCCCGTGAACGGCAATGGCGCTTTTGTACACAGCGTGCCCACCGAAGCAGGGCCCGCGTGGTTTGTGGGCTCGACCTTCGACCGACTCAACGACCAGCCCGAGGTGTTGGACGCCGATCACCGCGAAAACCACAGCCGCCTCGCCGCCTTGCTGCCCGACACGGCGCAAGTGCTGGCGCCACTTTTTGGTGTGCCCAACACGGCACAAGGCGAGTCTATGCACGCCACGTCTGCGGCACTCAACACCCAGCTGGACACCCACGCCAGCGTGCGTGGTTGGGCTGGCATTCGCTGTGGCACGCCCGACCGGTTTCCAGTTGTGGGCGCCGTGCCAAACGCGCCAGAGGGTTTGTGGATCAACGCGGCCATGGGCTCGCGCGGCCTGACTTTGGCCCTGTTGTGTGGCGAGATCTTGGCCGCCCGCTGGCAGGGAGAGCCGCTGCCGGTGGAAGCCAAATTAGCCAAGGCCCTAGACGCCGCACGTTTCACGAACAAGCACTAACCCGCTTCACGCACATTCACGCCCTCACCGCGCAATACTTCTGACATGACCGATTCCGCACACCCCAACCCCTCGCCCCACACAGCGCCAGCCCCCGTGAGCTTGGCCCAAGCCTTTTGGTTTTGGCTCAAGCTGGGCTTCATCAGCTTTGGCGGGCCTGCGGGGCAAATTGCTGTTTTGCACCAAGAGTTGGTGGAGGAACGTCGCTGGATTTCTGAGCGACGCTTTCTGCACGCGCTGAACTACTGCATGGTGTTGCCCGGGCCGGAGGCGCAGCAGCTGGTGACCTACATCGGCTGGCTCATGCACAAACGCTGGGGCGGCGTGGTGGCGGGTGCCTTGTTTGTGTTGCCCTCGCTGTTCATCTTGATCGCGCTGTCTTGGGTGTACATCGCATTTGGTGAGGTGAGCGTGGTGGCTGGTTTGTTCTACGGCATCAAGCCTGCGGTGACGGCCATCGTGGTGCAGGCGGCGCATCGCATTGGCTCTAAGGCTTTGAAAAATCAGGTGCTGTGGGCCATCGCAGCCGCATCGTTTGTGGCGATCTTTGCGCTCAACGTGCCGTTCCCGTTGATCGTGGGTGGCGCCGCGTTGGTGGGTTATGTGGGCGGACGGCTGTCACCCCAAACGTTTCAAGTGGGCGGCGGCCACGGGGCGAGCCACGCATCGTACGGCGCCGCGTTGATTGACGACCACACGCCGACGCCCGACCACGCCCATTTCAGCTGGTCAGGCTTGATGCAAGTGCTGGTGGCGGGTGCCGTGTTGTGGAGCGTGCCCATGGGCGTGTTGTGTGCCGTGTTTGGCTGGGACCACACTTTCACGCAAATGGGCTGGTTTTTCACCAAAGCGGCCTTGCTGACCTTTGGTGGCGCCTACGCCGTGTTGCCCTATGTGTACCAAGGCGCGGTAGACCGCTTTGGTTGGGTCACGCCCACGCACATGATGGACGGCTTGGCCTTGGGCGAAACCACGCCCGGCCCGCTGATCATGGTGGTGGCCTTTGTGGCGTTTGTGGGTGCTTACCTGAAAGCGCTGCTGGGGCCGGACCACCTGTTTGCGGCAGGCGCTTTGGCGGCGTGCTTGGTGACGTGGTTCACCTTTTTGCCCTCCTTCATCTTCATCATGGCGGGCGGCCCGCTGGTCGAGAGCACGCACCGCAACCTCAAATTCACCGCGCCCCTCACCGCCATCACGGCTGCCGTGGTGGGCGTGGTGCTGAACTTGGCGCTGTTCTTTGGCTACCACTTGCTGTGGCCCCAAGGCTTTGGCAGCGCACAAGCCCAAGCGCTCAGCAGTTGCAACTGGCAAGACCCGCTGTGCATGGGGTTTGACTGGCGCTCCGCCTTGATCGCCATGGGCGCAGCCGTGGCTCTTTTCAAATACAAACGCAGCGTGATGCAGGTGATTGGCGTGTGCGCCTTGATCGGCATCGCCATCAAAACCCTGCCGCTTTGACCGTGCACACCCTCACGCAACTCCGCGCCGGAGAACTTCAAGGCATCACGCGTCTGCAATTGCGCGAGGGTTTGACCACGTTCCCGCGTGAGATTTTTGAGCTGGCCGACACGCTGGAAATTTTGGATTTGTCAGGCAACCAACTCACCGCCCTGCCCGACGACTTGCCGCGCTTGCACAAGCTGCAAGTGATCTTCTGTTCAGACAACCCGTTCACCGAATTGCCCGAGGTGCTGGGCCAATGCACGCAGCTCACCATGGTGGGCTTCAAAGCCAACCGGATTCGCCACGTCTCGGCAAAGGCGCTGCCACCACGCCTGCGCTGGTTGATCTTGACGGACAACCAAATTGACACACTCCCCACCGAGCTAGGCCACTGCACCGAGCTGCAAAAACTCATGCTGGCAGGCAACCGCTTGCGCACGCTCCCCCAATCCATGGCGGGTTTGCACAAGCTGGCGTTGCTGCGCATCTCGGCCAACCAATTCACCGCGCTGCCCGAATGGCTGCTGGACCTGCCGCGCCTGAGCTGGCTGGCGTTTGCGGGCAACCCGTTTTGCGCCCCTCTCGAAGCGGCAGCGCTGGCCCATGCAACCACCCATGCCATCGACTGGGCCGACTTAGAGGTTCAAGCCTTGCTGGGCGAAGGCGCATCGGGCCTGATTTACCGCGCGAACTGGCGCCTAGCCGCCACACCCATCGCCGTCAAAGTGTTCAAAGGTGACCTCACCAGCGACGGCTTGCCCTTGAGCGAGATGGCGGCCAGCTTGCATGCGGGAGCACACGCCCACCTCGTGGCGGTGCATGCGCCCGTGACAGGCCATCCTGACGGCAAACAAGCCTTGGCCATGCCTTTGGTGGTGCCTCATTTCCAAAACTTGGCAGGCCCGCCCAGCTTGGCCTCGTGCACACGCGACGTGTACGCGCCAGACACGCGCTTCACTTGGGACGCGCTGCTGCGACTGGCGCACAGCATCGCCTCTGCCGCGCAGCATTTGCACGAACGCGGCCTTCACCACGGCGATCTGTACGCGCACAACATCTTGTGCACCCCCGATGGACACGCGTTGTTGGGCGACTTTGGTGCGGCCGCATTCTTAGACCCGAATCAACACGAGATGGCCCAAGCCCTGCAGCGGCTGGAAGTGCGTGCCTTTGGTTGTTTGCTGGAAGAGTTACTGGCCCGCACCGACTTGGCCCATCCAAACACACACTCGGCACACGCACGGCAACAGCAAAGCTTGCAAGCCCTGCAAACCGCCTGCATGCAGGCTTCGCCCGTGCAACGCCCTTTGTTTGTGCAGATCACGCACACCTTGGCCCAACTTGTGGCCGCCTAAGACACGCCTGCCCAAGCCTGCGCACCAAACTGAGGCAAAAACCCACCACCGTCGCACCCTGTGCATGGCCCAGCCCTTGCTAAATGGTTTGAAACACCGCTAACCACAAGGACGACCCCCATGAACCGCAACGACGTGACCGAAAAAATCATTGGCACCAAAGTGTCCAAAGGCATCAAGTGGGAGGACGTGGCCAACAAAGTGGGCCTCTCCAAAGAATGGACCACCGCCGCCTGCTTGGGCCAAATGACCCTAGACGCCAAACAAGCCAAAGTGATTGGCAAGATCTTTGGCCTCAACGCCGAAGAGCAAAAGTGGCTGCAAGTCGTGCCCTACAAAGGCTCGCTGCCCACGCCCGTGCCCACCGACCCCTTGATCTACCGCTGGTACGAAATCGTCAGCGTGTACGGCACCACCATCAAAGAGCTGATTCACGAAGAATTCGGCGACGGCATCATGAGCGCCATCGACTTCTCGATGGACATTGAGCGTCAACCCGACCCCAAAGGCGACCGCGTGAATGTGGTGCTGTCGGGAAAGTTTTTGCCTTACAAGCAGTATTGAGCCAACGATTCATTGCACGAAAAAAGGGGCTGACACCGTACGGTGTCAGCCCCTTTTGAACATGCCGCAGGCGGTTTACTTGTAAAACGCTTCCACTTTGCCTTTGATCTTGATGACCAGCGGGTTGCCCTTGCGATCACGGGTTTTGGCCACGGGCACGCGGACCCAGCCTTCGCTGATGCTGTATTCCTCCACGTCAAAGCGCTCTTTGTCATTGAAGCGGATGCCAATGTCGTGCTCAAACACGGCGGCGATGTGGTGGGGGCTGCGCGGGTCAACAGACAGGCGGTCGGGCAATTCGGGGCGGGTGGTAGGTTCAGTCATAGCGGGTGATTTTCCATGATTTGAGAACGGGCTTGGCGCACCGCAAAACCTGCCTTATTCCAATAAAGCATATATGTACAACTAAGAAATCGTTGGTTTTGGCATAAAGAGCACCTACAGTCCGTGCCATGCAAGATTTTGGATTTGTTTTTGCCGGCTTCTTTGTCGGCCTCATTGTTGGCTTAACAGGCGTGGGCGGTGGCTCGCTGATGACGCCGATTTTGATTTTCTTCTTTGGCATCAAGCCTTACATGGCGGTGGGCACCGATTTGTTATTCGCCGCTTTCACCAAAGCAGGCGGCACGTTCAGCTTTGCCCGCCAACGCTTGGTGCCTTGGCGTGTGGTGATGTCCTTGTGCGCAGGCAGCCTGCCCGCCTCAGCCGTGACGCTGTGGGTGTTGCACAACGTCGGCCCCTCCGACCCCGCCGTGCAAAAAGTGATGACCTTCACCCTCGGACTGGCCCTGTTGCTGACCGCCAGCGCCATGCTGTTCAAGGTGATTCGTGGCAAACAAACCCCTGTGGTGCTGGCCGAAGAGAACCTGAACGCCGCCACCCAGCCCCGTCATTGGGCCCTGCCCGTGTTGTTTGGTGCCGTGATCGGCACCTTGGTGACCCTGACCTCCGTGGGCGCAGGTGCCATTGGCGTGACGGTGCTTATGATCCTCTACCCGCAATTGCCTTTGTCCCGTATCGTGGCCGCTGACATTGCTTACGCCGTGCCACTGACTTTGGTCGCTGGTTTGGGCCATGCCTCGTTGGGCTCGGTGGATTGGCCGTTGTTGTCGCTCTTGTTGGCGGGCTCTTTGCCCGGCATTTGGGTGGGTTCACGGCTGATGCACAAAACCCCCGAGCGGGTGATTCGCTCCATCCTTTCTGTGTTGCTGGCTTGGGCTGGTAGCAAACTGGTTTTCGCTTAATTTTTTTGCCTGAGTTTCAGATGTACCAATACACCGACTTTGATCAGCAGTTCATTCAAGCCCGCGCCGCGCAGTACCGCGACCAACTGACCCGCAACCTCGCAGGCAAATTGGCCGACGACGAATTCCGCCCCTTGCGTTTGCAAAACGGCTGGTATGTGCAACGCTACGCGCCCATGTTGCGCGTGGCCGTGCCTTACGGCGAACTCAACAGCGCCCAGTTGCGCGTGTTGTCCCAAATCGCCCGTGACTACGACACACCTTCGGCTGAGTTGCTGGCCCGCGCACAAAGCACGCAAGACAAAATTGGCGGCATTGACGCCCCCAAACTCACGGTCAACTATGGCCACTTCACCACCCGTCAAAACGTGCAGTTCAACTGGATTCCCTTGGACAAAAGCGCCGACGTGATGGAGCTGCTGGCCAGCGTCAATCTGCACGGCATTCAAACCAGCGGCAACTGCATTCGCAACATCACCAGCGACGAGCGCGCTGGCATTGCGGTGGACGAAGAAGTCGATCCACGCCCCTACGCTGAAGTGCTGCGCCAGTGGAGCACCTTGCACCCCGAGTTCGCTTACTTGCCCCGCAAATTCAAAATCGCCATCACCGGCTCCAACGAAGACCGTGCCGCGATTGCGTGGCACGACGTGGGCTTGCGCGTGTTGCGCAACGACGACGGCGAAGTGGGCTTCCAAGTGTTGGTCGGTGGCGGCATGGGCCGCACGCCCATCACTGGCACCGTGATTCGCGAGTTCTTGCCTTGGAACCAAATCATCAACTACCTCGAAGCCGTGGTGCGCGTGTACAACGGCTGGGGTCGTCGCGACAACATCTACAAAGCCCGTATCAAAATTTTGGTGAAGGCCGAAGGCCAACGTTACTTTGACGAAGTGGAAGCCGAATACGAGCGCATCTTGGAAAGCGGCGCCCACCACACCATCCCACAAACCGAGCTCGACCGCGTGACCGCCTGCTTCGTCTCGCCCCCAGTCGACGTGGTGTCGGATGAAGCCCAAGAAAAGGCTGAGCAAGCCTTGCTGGCCCAGGCACGCGCCGACAAAGAGTTCACCCGTTGGTTGCAACAAAACGTGACCAGCCACCAAAACCCAGGTCTGCGCGTGGTCACCTTGTCGTTCAAGCGTTTGGGCCAAGCCCCAGGCGACGCGACGGCTGACCAATTGGGCATCGCGGCCGACTTGGCTGACCAATTCAGCGCCGGCGAAGTGCGTGTGAACCACGACCAAAACTTGGTGCTGCCTTGGGTGCGCATCGACCAGTTGGCCGAGCTGTACCAAGCGGCACGAGCCGCTGGTTTTGCCCGCGCCAACGTGCACTTGCTGACCGACATGATTGCCTGCCCCGGCGGCGACTACTGCGCTTTGGCCAACGCCCGTTCGCTGCCCATCGCCGCCGCCATCACCGAGCGTTACCAAGACCTCGACGAGTTGTTTGACTTGGGCGAGATTGACTTGCACATCAGCGGTTGCATCAACTCCTGCGGTCACCACCACAGCGGCCACATTGGCATCTTGGGTGTCGATAAAGACGGCCAAGAGTGGTACCAAGTGACGCTCGGCGGCTCGGACGGTTCGTTCTTGAGCGGCCCCTCCAAAGCCGGCAAAGTGGTGGGCCCTTCGTTTGCCGCCGCCGAAGTGGTGGATGTGGTGGAAGCCATTTTGGACGTGTACCGCGACAAACGCGAAAGCGCCGAAACCTTCGCCCGCACCTTGAACCGCGTCGGCATCGACGACTTCAAAGCCGCCGCCAACGCCGCCCGCAACACCACCGCGCGTGCGGCCTAAGCCTGAACCAGATCGAGAAGAAATATGACGTTGCAAATCATCACCCAACACACTTCTGAAGGTGCCAACGCCCGCGCTTTGGCCAACGACGTAGACGTGCAAACCTTGGACCTCGAAGGCTTGGAGCGCATCGACCTGAACTTCCCGAAGTTCACCGATGGCCGTGCTTTCAGTCAAGCTTTTGTGCTGCGCCGCCGTGGCTTCACGGGCGACATTCGCGCCCACGGCGATGTGCTGATCGACCAGCTGCTGCAAATGCAGCGCAGCGGTTTTTCTAGCGCGGTGCTGCGTGACGACCAAGACGCCGCCCACGGTGAAAAGCTGCTCGGCTTGTACACGCGCTTCTACCAAGGCGACGCGGTACACGCCACGCCCCTCTTTGCGGACGCGTCGTAAGCACTGCCATTCTTTCAAATTTCACGCACCCAGCGTTGAGGCCCGCAGCGTACGAAGCGCCCTCAACCGCTGAGTCGCCACTTGAAACTTTTATGAGCCAAACCTCTTCTTTCAACCCCAACGGTGCCTCCAAAGCCACCACGCTGAACGCCCGCGCCAGCGACGACTTCGCCGCCAAGCTGGCCGAAACACAAGCCTTGCTGCAACGCGCAGCGGCTGAGTTTTCGCCCGTCACGCAAGCCTCTAGCTTGGGTGCAGAAGACGTGGTCATCACCCACCTCATCAACAGCTTGAAGCTCGACATTCCCGTGTTCGTGCTCGAAACCGGTGCGCTGCACACTGAGACTTTGGCTTTGCTGGAGCGCACCGAGGCCACCTCACGCGCCACGATCAACGTGTATCGCCCTGTGCATGAATCGGTCATCCAGTTTGTGCGCCACCAAGGCCAAGATGCGATGTACAAAAGCATTGAGCTGCGCAAAGAATGCTGTGGCATTCGCAAAATGGAACCACTCGCACGCGCCCTCCAAGGCCAACGCGCTTGGATCACCGGCTTGCGCCAAGAGCAATCGAGCGCCCGCGCCGATGTGCCCTTGCAAGACGACAGCGAAGTGGTCACCAAAAATTTGAGCAAGTTCAACCCCTTGGCCAAGTGGACATGGGGCGATGTGTGGCACTACATCGCCACGAACGACGTGGACTACAACCCGCTGCACGACCAGTTTTTCCCCAGCGTGGGCTGCGCACCATGCACCCGTGCGATCAGCCTAGGCGAAGAGTTTCGCGCGGGTCGATGGTGGTGGGAAGACGAAGCCGCCAAAGAGTGCGGCTTGCACGTGAAGAAATAAAAGTTAGATACAGAGAAACGTCATGAACGCTACCACCCAAAACGAGTTGCACCACTTAAGCAACACCCACCTCGATGCGCTGGAAGAAGAAACCATCTTCATCTTGCGCGAAGTCGCCGCTGCTTTTGAGCGCCCCACCCTGTTGTTCTCGGGCGGCAAAGATTCGCTGGTCATGCTCAAGTGCGCGGAAAAAGCCTTTGGCGCTGGCCGCATTCCTTACCCACTGTTGATGATCGACACGGGCCACAACTTCAAAGAAGTGACGGACTTCCGTGACTCACGCGCCAAAGAACTCGGCGCTGAGCTGATCGTGCGCAGCGTGGAAGACTCGATGAAAAAAGGCACCGTGCGTTTGGCGCATCCCGGCGAAAGCCGCAACGTGCACCAATCGGTCACCTTGCTCGAAGCCATCGAAGAATTCCGCTTTGACGCCCTCATCGGCGGCGCCCGCCGTGACGAAGAAAAAGCCCGTGCCAAAGAACGCATCTTTAGCCACCGCGACAGCTTTGGCCAATGGCAACCCAAGGCCCAGCGCCCTGAGTTGTGGACCCTGTTCAACCACAAGTTGCAGCCCGGCGAGCACTTTCGCGTGTTCCCCATCTCCAACTGGACCGAGCTGGACGTGTGGCAATACATCGCCCGCGAAAAAATCGCGCTGCCTTCGATCTACTACACGCACAAGCGCGAAGTGGTAGACCGCCGCGGCCTGTTGGTGCCCGTGACCGAGCTCACCCCCCCCAAAGACGGCGAGACAGTGGAAATTCGTGACGTGCGTTTCCGCACCGTGGGCGACATCACCTGCACATGCCCGGTGGAGAGCGACGCGGCCACGCCTGAACAAATCGTGATCGAAACCTTGGCCGCTGATGTCAGCGAGCGCGGGGCCACACGCATGGACGATAAAACCTCCGAGGCTTCGATGGAGAAGCGCAAAAAAGACGGCTATTTCTAAGACGGTGAATTTGATGACAACAACAAATACAACTACCCAAAACGCTCTTAAATTCATCACCTGTGGCTCGGTGGACGACGGCAAAAGCACCTTGATTGGCCGCTTGCTTGTAGACACCAAAGCCGTGCTGCAAGACCACTTGGCCGGCGTGCAACGCTCAGGCGAAACCGACCTTGCGTTGTTGACCGACGGCCTCTCCGCCGAGCGAGAACAAGGCATCACCATCGACGTGGCCTACCGCTACTTCAACACCGAAGCACGCAAGTTCATCATCGGCGACGCCCCCGGCCATGAGCAATACACCCGCAACATGGTGACCGCGGCGTCTAGCGCCGATGCCGCCGTGGTGTTGGTCGATGCCATCAAGCTGGATTGGAAAAACCCAAGCCTAGAGCTGCTGCCTCAAACGCGTCGCCATTCGCTGTTGGTCAACCTGCTGCGCGTGCCCTCCATCGTGTTTGCCATCAACAAACTCGACGCGGTGGACGACCCTGCATTGGCCTACCAAAACATCGAAGCTGCGTTGCGCAAATTTGCCACTGAGGCGGGCATCCGCATCACAGCCATGGTCCCCGTGTCCGCCCTCAAAGGCTGGAACGTGGTGGACACCACCAACGCCGATCAAGCCGCTTGGTGCGGCTACACCGGCCCCAGCCTGTTGAGCATCTTGGAAGAGTTGCCCAACACGCCCGCTGAAACCGAGGTGGCTTTCAGCTTCCCCGTGCAATGGGTCGAAAAATTCCACGACTCTGGCGTGACCACCCAAGGCCGCCGCGTGTTCTGGGGTCGTGTGGCCACAGGCACCATCGAGCCAGGCCAAACCATCAAAGTCTTCCCAAGCGGCCAAACCGCGGTGGTGTCGCAAGTGCTGTCGGCCACACGCGAGCCACAAAACAAAGCCGCAGGCCACAGCGCGGGCATCGTGCTGGACCGTGAAGTCGACGTGTCACGTGGCGACTGGCTGCTGGCCGCTGAGGGAAGCCCCGAAGGCCAGCGCCAGCTCAACACCACCGTCGCGTGGATGGACGATGAGCCCTTGGTCGCTGGGCGTGTGTACTGGGCTTTGCACGGCCACCGCTGGGTGAAAGCCAAAGTGCAACGCGTGGTGCACCGCCTGAACGTCAACACCTTGGCCGAGGAAGAAGCCACCGAACTGGCCCCCAACGCCATTGGCCACGTCACTTTGGCGCTGCAAGAGCCTTTGGTGACGCTGCCGTTCAAGCAGTCGCGCATCTTGGGCGCACTGGTGTTGGTCGACACAGCCACCCACAAAACCTCAGGCGCCGTGTTGGTGAACTGAGCGCCAGCCCAGTCCCCGAGCAGAGCCGTTTAAAATCAAGGGTTTAGCGGTCAGAGGTTTGCTCTGACGCCCCCTTTTCTTACTGATTGAATTGTCATGACGCACGTTGTCACCGAAGCCTGTATCCAATGTAAGTACACCGACTGTGTGGACGTTTGTCCCGTCGACTGTTTCCGCGAAGGCCCCAACTTCCTCACCATCGACCCCGATGAGTGCATCGACTGCGCCGTGTGCATTCCCGAGTGCCCCGTCAACGCGATCTACGCCGAAGAAGACGTGCCAGACGGTCAACAACACATGACCAAGCTCAACGCCGAGTTGTCCTTGATCGGCTGGCCCAGCATCACCAAGCGCAAAGCCCCCATGGCCGACGCCGAGGTGTGGAAAGACAAGTCCGGCAAACTCGCCGAACTGCAGCGTTAAACCGCGCCCGAGCGCGCACCCGCCCCATGACGGCACAGACGATTCACACCGATGCCGTCATCGTAGGCGCAGGTCCTGTGGGCCTGTTTCAGGCCTTTCAGCTGGGCCTGCAAGACATTCGCTGTCATGTCGTGGATGCACTGCCCCACGTAGGCGGCCAGTGCGTCGAGCTGTACGCCGACAAACCGATTTACGACATTCCCGGCATTCCTGTCTGCACGGGCCGTGAATTGGTGGCGCAGCTGCAAACCCAAATTAAGCCCTTCGCTCCCACGTTTCACCTCAACCAAGAGGTGACTGAGGTGACGCACTTGGAGGATGGCAGCCTCTCGGTGCGTACCTCTGCGCAACAGCATTTCATGTGCAAAGTGTTGGTCATCGCGGCTGGGGTGGGTGCATTTCAAGCCCGCAAACTGGCTGTCGAGGGCGCACCCGCCCTAGAAGGCACGCATGTGCATTACCGTTTGGGTGATGCGTCGCGCTTTGCGGGCCAAGACGTGTTGGTGCTGGGCGGTGAAGAATCCGCCGTGGCGGGTGCACTCAAACTCACCCTCGAAGCCAAGCCCCCCCGCAGCGTCACGCTGATGCACCGCCGCGATGTGTTCACGGCTGAGCCTGTGCTGCTGCAAGCCATGCGTGACGCCATCGCCAGCGGCGCCTTGCAATTGCAAATTGGCCAGCCCACGGGCTTGCTCGCCACCGACGGTCACCTTCACACGCTGCACATTGCAACACCCGACGGCAGCGCCTTAGAGCGTCCCGTGCAGCACTTGATCGCCTTCTTGGGCCTCTCGCCCAAACTTGGCCCCATCGCCCAATGGGGCTTGGCCATGGAACGCAAGCAACTGGTGGTCAACACCGAAACCTTTGCCACCGATAGGACGGGCATCTTCGCCGTGGGTGACATCAACACTTATCCGGGTAAGAAAAAACTCATCTTGTGTGGCTTTCACGAAGCCACCCTTGCCGCCTTTGGCGCGGCAGCCATCGTGCACCCAACCCGCAAAACCTTGCTGCAATACACCACCACCTCTACAGAACTTCACCGTTTGTTGGGTATCGCTTAAAATTCGCACCGCGTCAGCAATGGCGCATTCGCTAGGGGTGTTGAAGCCGTCACCGACTTCGACTGAGAAAGTCCCTTTGAACCTGATTGAGGTAATCCTCGCGCAGGGAAGCTAGCCTTCACAGAGCAACCACTTTGAATGGGTTGCCCCAGGCCTCGCCGAACTGCCATTTACTTGAGACAAGCAATGGCAAATACACACAACACATCACTCACCCCCGTGGGTGAAGACGCGCGCGTCTTCACTGGGTTTTCTCACGCCTCGCTGTGGTTCAGCCTTGGGGTTGGCCTGCTGGTCATGCAAGTGGGTGCGTATTTGGTGCCCGCCATGGGCACGCGCGATGCGCTCATCGCCATCGTGATCGGCTCCATCGTGGGCTCGGCCTTGTTGGCGTCCACGGCCAAGCTGGGTTGCGACAGCGGCCTGTCCAGCGCAGGGCTGATGCACCGCGTGTACGGCAGCGCCTTTGCCCGCCTGCCTGTGCTGCTCAACATCGTGCAATTGATCGGTTGGACCACCTTTGAACTGGTGGTCATGCGCGATGGCACGGCAGCCATTGGTCAACGGGCATTGGGTGCCCAATTCCACATCGTTTGGCCCACCTTGCTGTGGGGCGGCGTGCTCACCCTGTTGATGACGGGCTCCATGCTCACTCTGGTGCGCCAGTTTGTCAGCCGCATTGGCTTGCCTCTGGTCATCGGCTCACTCCTTTGGTTGAGTTGGCACTTCATCGGCGTGGCGAGCGCACAAGGTTTGACCGCCTTCATGGCACGCCCCAGCGACGGCAGCATGGGCATGCTCTCGGCCATCGATTTGGTCATGGCCATGCCTGTGTCGTGGTTGCCATTGGTGGCCGACTACGCCCGTCATGGCCGCAGCGGGCGCAGCACACTCGCGGGCACATGGGTGGGCTATGCCATCGCCAATGCGTGGTGTTACGCCTTGGGCTTTTTGGTGGCCAGCGTGTCCGAACCCGGCACCGATTTGGTGATGGCCTTGTTGCTCGCACAAGGCGGTTTGCTCGCCCTCGGTTTGATCTTGCTTGATGAACTCGACAACGCTTATGGCGATGTGTACTCGGGCGCGGTGTCCGCCAACAGCCTCAAACCCACTTGGTCGACTCGCCGCTGGGGCTTGGCCTTGGCGGTGTTGTGCACGGCACTGGCCTTGGTGCTGCCCATGCACAGCTTGGAGCCTTTCTTGCTGATGCTCAGTTCGGTGTTTGTGCCGCTGTATGGCGTGATCTTGGGCCGTTGGGCCACGGTCATGCGCACGCCGGACGATGCGCTCCCCCCCAAAGTTGACCTGATCGCTGCCGCGCTGTGGCTGCTGGGCGTGGCGGTGTTTCATGCCGCCGCCACTTGGGCACCGCAATACGGCTCGGCCTTGCCCAGCCTCTTGCTGACCTTCACCCTCGCTCGCCTCACCCACAACGCCACGCATGGGGCCACGACGCGTGGCGCAAGCCAGTGACCGCTGCACTCAAACACGCACCCAAGGTTTCAACATGAACGCCCTCGTCTCAGAATTGCTTGAATTCATCGCACGCCCCACGGTGAGCGACGACGACTTCAACGCGCTCGCGCTGAAACTCTTCGCCCACCAGTTTGAACACAACCGCCCGTTTCAAAAATTTTGCCAACGCCGCGGCAAAACCCCGCGCGTGGTGAAACGCTGGCAAGACATTCCGGCCGTGCCGATCAATGCATTCAAAGACTTGACGCTCAGCTGCGTGCCGCCCGAGATCTGTGCACGCACCTTCATGACCAGCGGCACCACACGCGGCGATGTGAAAGGCCGACACTTTCACCCCACCATGGCGGTGTACGACGCCTCCATGCTGCGTAACTTTGCGCAACACGTCATGCCAAGCGACGCCAAACTGCGCATGGGCATTTTGTTTCCCAACGAGGTGCTGATGCCCAACTCCTCGCTGGCCCATTACTTGGCGCTGGCCATAGCCCACTTTGGCACGCCAGACAGCGCGTATTACTTGGACGAAAACGGTCTGCGCACCGACGCCCTGTGCGAGGCACTGCAACACGCCCAAGACTCGGGCGAGCCCTTTGCACTGCTAGGCGCCAGCTACAGCTTTGTGCACCTGATGGACGCCCTGCAAGCGCGTGGGCAAACGTTTCAACTGCCCGCAGGCAGCCGCTTGCTCGACACCGGCGGCTTCAAAGGCCAATCGCGCGAAGTGCCGATGGATGCGTTTTACGAGCAACTCAGCGCGACCTTTGGCGTGAGCCGTGACCAGTGCCTCAACATGTACGGCATGACCGAGTTGAGCACCCAGTTTTACGACGCGGGCAACCGGCAAGTGCCTTCGGTCAAACGCGGCCCGCACTGGATTCGCTCGCGCTTGGTCGACCCGTTGACAGGCCTAGACGTGGCGGCCAGTGAGCGCGGCATCTTGGCGCACACCGATTTGGCTAACTTCAATTCGGTGGTCACCATCTTGACGGAAGACGTGGGCCAAGCCACTGCCGATGGCTTTGTGTTGCTGGGCCGCGCCCAAGGCGCACAAGCCAAAGGCTGCTCAATGGCCGTGGACAACTTTTTGAAAGCGGCGCAAGCATGAGCGCCTCGGTTTTCAAAGCGGGTTACCTGCCAGGCTTGAACGATGCCGACGTGACGTGGCATCGCTTGAGCATGGGCACGGGCATCCCTGCGCGCACGGGCACGGGCACAAGCCTAGACATCAACTTGGGTCCACAGCAAGCGCCATGGCAAGTCGATGTGCCCCAACTCACCATCGCGCAAATGACGGCCCTGGCGCAGCGCGTGCAACACGCCAGCCGCACGCATTTGAAAACCATGCACGTCTCTGACATCGTGCGCGTGCTGGACATGGCCACGGCCCGCTTGCTTGACCCACGCGATGTCTATCGACAACAACTCGAACACCTGTTGCCTCAAGCCACGGGCTTTGACGCCGAGATGGTGCGCTTGAATTTGAACGCCTATTTGCAAACCTTCCGCGGCTTGCAGTTGCAACGTTTTGTGGCCGAAGACTTCGCCAACCCTAAAGTGCTGGACGAGTTTCAACCCCGCACCCAAGGCGGCTGGACCCGTGCCTTTGGGCCGGAGTTGTTGGTGCATGTGTGGGCCGGCAATGTGCCGGCCTTACCCATGTGGAGCTTTGTCTCGGGTCTCTTGGTCAAGGCGGGTTCCATTGGCAAAGTGGCCAGTGCTGAGCCGGTGTTTGCCACGCTGTTCGCCCGCCTGCTGGCCGAAGTCGAACCGCGCTGGGCAGATTGTTTTGCGGTGGTGTGGTGGCCCAGCAGTGCCGCCGGACACGACCAAAACAACCCCCTCCGTCAAGCCCACAGCAACGCGGAAAACACAGGCCTAAACGCCGAAGAATTCGCCTCCGATCAAACAACTTTCGCCTTGGCCGACGTCGTGCTGGCCTATGGCGGCAACGAAGCCTTGAGCGCCATGCAAGCCCACGTCCCCGTGACCACCCGCTTTTTGCCACATGGCCACAAGCTGAGTTTTGGCATGGTGTCGGCTGCCGCGCTGTCGGTGCACAAGGCCCCAAGCGTGGCGCGTCAAGCGGCGTTGGATGTGGCGCGCTACGACCAACAAGGCTGCTATTCGCCCCATGTGTTTTACGTGCAACGCGGTGCGCCAGTCAGCCCGCAAGACTTTGCCCAACACCTGGCCAACGCGCTGGCTGGTCTGCAACACAAGCTGCCGCGTCGTGCGCTCTCGCTCGAAGAAGCTGCGCAAGTGGGCGCTTGGCGTGAGGCCCATGAGTTCGCGTCACTGCAGGACGACGCGCAACGCGGCACTGAAAACAGCAGCACCGACTTCAGCGACACACCATTGAACGACAGCGCACAGCACACGCCCCTGCATACCGTGCTGGGTAGCAGCACGGGCCACAGCACCGTGGTGTTCAGCGACCGCCCTCTGCCGCTCACCGCAGGCCCGCTGAATCGACATGTGTTGGTGGTCGCCGTGGACACGTTAGATGACGTGCTGCCCTTGATCGCCCCGCAACGCGACTACTTGCAAACCGTGGGCTTGGTCGCTGCCCCCGAAGAGTTGCTGCATCTGGGCAGCATCTTGGGCCAAGCGGGTGTGACACGCATTTGCGCCTTAGGCGCCATGACCTCTCCCGAAGCTGGCTGGCATCACGATGGGCGTTTCAGCTTGCTCGACTTGGTGCGCATGGTGGACATCGAGGCCTCTACCGAACGTGAGGCCGAGCGCTTCACGTCCTACGAGGTTTAACGCAGTGAACTTTTTAGCGATGACCACTTCACCCATGCCCTTTTTGCAACTCAACGCCCTGCACTTTGCCTACCCCGAACGGGGCGAGGTGGTGCGTGACGTGTGCTTGCAACTCGCGCCTGGCGAGATTCATTGCCTGATTGGCCGCAGCGGCTGCGGCAAAACCACGGTGCTCAAACTCGCGGCGGGTTTGCTCACGCCCCAACAAGGCCAGGTCCAGCTCAAAGGCCAGACCGTGCAGCAGCCCACGTCAGACATGGGCTTTGTGTTTCAGTCCCCCACGCTGCTCCATTGGCTCAGCGTGCTCGACAACGTGTTGCTGCCGATCAGCTTGCACGGCACCGTCACGAACGACCACCGCGTCCACGGCGAACAACTGCTGGCGCAAATGGGCCTGACCGCGCTGCGCGATGACAAACCCCATCAACTCTCGGGCGGTCAACAAAGCCGCGTGGCGATTGCCCGCGCCTTGATCACCCGCCCGTCGGTCTTGTTCATGGACGAGCCATTTGCTGCGCTCGACGCCATCACGCGCGAAGACTTGCAGCGTGACTTTTTGGCGCTGTGCCAAGCGCACGGCACCGCCGTGCTGTTTGTCACGCACGACATCAGCGAGGCGGTGTACTTGGCCGATCGCGTCAGCCTCATGCACCAAGGCCGCATGCAAACGCCCTTGCAGATCGACTTGCCGCGCCCGCGCCAAATTGCCATGCGCTACACCCCCGCCTTCAACACGCTGTGCGAACAGCTGCGACACGCCATGGACGCCACGCTGTGATGAAACGCGACGCCCTCCTCTCCACACTCCTGGGCTTGGCTTGCTTGGCCGCATGGGAAGCAGCTGTGCGCGTGGGCCACACCTCGCCCTTGGTGCTGCCCGCCCCCTCGGTGGTGGCGCAATCGCTGTGGCAAGGACTGAACAGCGGCTACTTGTGGCCGCACATCGCACACACGCTGACCGAGGTGGTGTTGGGCCTGTTGCTGGGTGCCTCCATGGGTTTTGTGGGCGGCGTGGTGTTGGGCGAGTCGGCGCGTTTGCGTGGCGTGCTCATGCCTTACGTGGTGATCAGCCAAGTGGTGCCCAAGCTCGCGCTGGCCCCGCTGTTCATCGTGTGGTTTGGGTTTGGCACCTTGCCCACGGTGGTGATGACCGCTTTGATTTGTTTTTTTCCGCTTTTAGAAAACACCGCCACCTGCATGCAGCAAGTCGATGCGAACAAGCTGGAGCTGTTTCGCATGCTGCGCGCCAGCCCGTGGCAAACCTTGTGGCGCTTGAAGCTGCCCGCCGGTTTGCCCAACATCATGGCGGGCTTGCGCGTGGCCGTGGTGCTGGCTTGGGTCGGTGCGGTGGTGGGCGAATTCATTGGTGCCAGCCGTGGGCTGGGTGCCTTGATCATTGCCGCGCAAGGCTCGATGGACACGCCGCTGATGTTTGCGGTGCTCACCGTCATCACGGTGCTCGGGCTCACGTTTTACAAAATATGTGAATGGCTGGAACGCCGTTTGCTCGGTACCGCTTCAGAACTTTCCACAAGGACCTCGTCATGACTTGTCACACAACCTCGCGCACTTCTAGCCGTTGGCTGCGTCGCCTCACGGCCTGCGTAAGCACCCAACTCAGCGCCCATTTAAGCTCCCAAGCACGCGCCCTGGGCGTCACTTGCGCCTTGGCTTTGTCTGTGGCCACACCCACCGCTGGCTGGGCTCAAGCCGCCCCCAAACTCGACAAAGTGGTGGTGGCCGGCTGGAGCAAACCGATCACCGAAATCACCAACTTGCTGGTGGAAGAAGACAAAGGCTTTTTCAAAGCCCGCGGCATTGAACTGGGCTACGTGCCGGGTGCGGGCGGTGGCGACGCTCTGCGCAACTTGCTCAGCGGTCAGGCCGACGTAGCCTTCACCGACCCCGGCTCGTTCTTCACCGCCTTGGACAAGGGCGAGAAGCTGCGCGCCATCTACGACATCTACCCGCAAAACGTCTTCAACGTGGTGTCACTGAAATCGCAAAACATCCTCAAACCCGCCGACCTCAAAGGCAAGCGCATTGGCGTGTACAGCCTGTCCAGCGGCACCCGCCAAAACTTGCAAGTGCTGTTGAACCAAGCCGGTTTGACGGAGGCCGATGTGACCGTGGTCGTCACGGGCTTATTGAATTTTGCGCCGCTGATGCAAGGCCAAGTGGACGCCACAGCCGCCACGGACACGGGCCTTTTGGTGGGCCGCCAAAAGGGCTTGGGTGGTGTGAACGTGATGGAAGTCAAAAACCACCTCAATATTTCCAGCGACTTCTTCGTGGTGCGTGAAGATACGTACCAGCAGAAAAAAGACGTGCTCAAGCGCTTCTTGCATGCCTACCAAGACAGCGCTAAGTGGATGATGCAGTCCCCCGAAGAAGCGGCCAAGCTCGCCGTGAAGTACGCCATCGACGGCCAAAACGCCAGCATGAACTTGGACATCATTCGGCTGCGCAACGAGTCCAGCGTGTCGGCCATCACCGACCAACGCGGCTTGGGCGCTTTCGACATGGCTGGCCTGCAAAAAGGCGCGAAGGCCTACAAAGCCTTTGGCGTGATTCAGCGCGACATCCAAGTGAGCGATGTGGTCAGTCAAGACTTGTTGCCGAGCCACACCCAACCTGTGGCGGCCAGCGCGAACAAAGCCGCAAAACCCAAAGTCACGTCTCAACCCAGCGCCAAATCGGCCAACCAGCAATGAACGCCACACCCCGCAACTTCGCAGGCCAAGTGATCTTGGTCACAGGCGCCAGCCGCGGCATTGGCGCGGCTATTGCCAAAGCGTTTGCACGCGAAGGCGCGATGGTGCTCGTGAACTACCTCAGCAGCCACGCCGCCGCCCAAGACGTGGTGGCCCAATGCCAGCAACTCGGCGGCGATGCGTGGGCACTGTCAGCCGATGTGCGTTCGCCCGAAGCGGTGAACGACATGGTGGCGCAGGCCTTGCGCGAAACAGGCCGCATCGATGCGGTGGTGAACAACGCCTTCAGCCCCTACACCTTCGACCCCGACCACCGCCAACGTTTTGGCGATGTGTCTTGGCAGGCTTACCAAACGCAGTTTGATGGCGCGGTGCATGCGGCCTACAACGTGTGCCAAGCCGTGCTGCCGCACTTCAAACAACGCGGGCAAGGCAGCATCATCAATCTGACCAGCGACTTGGTGGACCGACCCAGCATCGCCTACCACGACTACACAACGGCCAAGGCCGCACTCGTGGGGTTCAGCCGCAACCTGGCCGCTGAGTTAGGGCCCTTGGGCATTCGTGTGAATTGCGTAGCACCGGGCTTGGTGAGCCCCACCGACTCCAGCCGCGCCACCAAAGAATCGGTGAAAGACGCACTCATCGCTCAAACCCCGCTGGGCCGCTTGGCCACACCCGACGATGTGGCAGGGCCAGTGCTGTTTTTGGCTTCTGACTGGAGCCGCTTTATGACCGGTCAGGTGTTGACGGTCGACGGCGGGTTGGTGATGCGATGAAGCGGCACGGGCGCGAAACCATGATTCAACGGACCATGACCGTGGCCCGTGGTCACGTCTGCGCCTTGCGCAATCGCGCCCAAGATGAAGGTGCGCGCCAAGCGCACGGCATCGCTCAAGCCATGCCCCAAAGCCAAGTGCGCCGCGATGGCCGACGACAAGGTGCAGCCTGTGCCGTGCACATTGCGGCTGGCAATGCGCGTGGACGCCAAGCGTTGCGAAGGGCCGTTGGCCTGCACCAACAAATCGACCACCTCATCGCCCGCCAAGTGCCCGCCTTTGAGCAACACGGCTTTGGCGCCCATGGCGAGCAAATCTTGCGCGGCGGTGTCCAAGGCTTGGGCATTGGGAATGTCGCGGCCCAAGAGCAAGGCAGCTTCGTCCAAGTTCGGCGTGATCACGCTGACACGCGGGAACAACTCGCGCACCAACACCTGCACGGTTTCGTTGGCAATCAAGCGGTCACCGCTGGTGGCCACCATCACGGGGTCGAGCACGACATTCTTCAGCTGGTAATGGTCGATGGCCCATGCCACCACCTCCACAATACCGGGCGCATGCAGCATGCCGATCTTGATGGCGTCGACACCAATGTCTTCCACCACGGCCTGAATTTGCGCTTTCAAAAACTCGGCGGGCACGGCGTGAATGCCTTGCACGCCGACGGTGTTTTGCGCAGTCAAGGCGGTGATGGCGCTCATGCCGTAGCAGCCCAAGGCCGCAAAAGTTTTCAAGTCGGCTTGAATGCCGGCACCACCGCCACTGTCAGAGCCAGCAATGGTGAGCACGCGTGCGTAGCGGTAAGAATTGTTCATGGGCGGCATTATCCGCAAATCACAAAGGACCTCATTCAATGAGCGCACAACTTTCAAGCGTGGTGCTAGGCGCGGGCCTGATGGGCCGTTTGCTGGCCCACACCTTGGCGCAACTCGGCCACCACGTGACGGTGTACGAAGCCCAAGGCCCTGACGCTCAAGGTGCAGCGGCGCGTGTGGCGGCGGCCATGTTGGCACCGCTGGCCGAATCGGCCATCACCGAACTGCCCGTGGTGCAGATGGGCCAGCACGCGCTCAAGCGTTGGCCCGAGTTGATCGCCCCTTTGTCTGAACCGGTGTTCTTTCAGCAAAACGGCACGCTGGTGCTGTGGCACCGCCAAGATGCGGCCGAGGCCAAACGCTTTGAGCAGCTGATGCACCGCACACAACAACAATTGCCCAGCTTGCCTGCGGCACAAACCCTGAACGCAGAAGGTTTGCTGCAACACGAGCCCGCGCTGGAAAACCGCTTTGCCCAAGCCCTGTACTTGCCCGGTGAAGGCCAGCTCGACAACCGTCAATTGCTGGCTGCGTTGCTCAAAAGCCTAGAACAACAAAACGTCGCCCTGCACTGGCACAGCCCGCGCGCGCCAGAAGACTTTCAGCCAGGCAAAACCGGCCAACCTGATTGGGTATTCGACTGCCGCGGCTTGGGCGCGCGCACCGAGTGGCCGCAACTGCGCGGTGTGCGCGGCGAGGTGATTCGCCTGCATGCCCCCGAAGTCACGCTGCAGCGGCCCACCCGCTTGATCCACCCGCGCTACCCGATTTACATCGCGCCCAAAGAAGACCATGTGTTCGTCATCGGCGCGACCGAGATTGAGACCGAAGACCTCTCGCCCGCCAGCGTGCGCTCGACGCTGGAGTTGCTCAGCGCGGCCTACACGGTGCACAGCGGCTTTGCCGAAGCGCGCATCTTGGAGGTCACCACCCAGGCCCGCCCCACTTTGACCGACAATTTGCCTGCCATCCGTTGTTTGGGCGACCGCACTTTGCAGATCAACGGCCTGTACCGCCACGGCTTTTTGATCTCGCCCGCCATGCTCGACGTGGTGGTGGAATGGGTGCAACACCACACCACCCACTTGGCAACACAATTCCAACTGAAGTTTGAACATGTCTGACACGCCCCTTCAAGTGCTGATCAACCAAGCACCCCACTCCCTGCCGCAAGGCGCCACCTTGGCCGATGCCGTGGCAGCCTCGGGCATTCAGCCCCCCTTTGCGGCCGCTGTGAATTTGCAGTTTGTGCCACGCGGCCAATACGCAGGGCACGCGTTGGCCGACCACGACAAAATCGAACTGATTTCGCCCATCACCGGCGGCTGATCAGCACACGATCAACCCATGAGCACACCATGACCACACACACACTTCACGCCGATCCGCTCACGCTGTACGGTGAAAAATTTCAAAGCCGTTTGATGCTGGGCACCTCGCGCTATCCCTCGCCCAGCGTGCTGTTGCAAGCCATCGAACGCTCGCAACCCGCCATGCTGACCGCCTCGCTGCGCCGTCAAACCGGCAGCGGCGGTGAAGCCTCGCAAAGCTTTTGGAACCTGCTGCGCCAAGCCAAGGTGCCCGTGCTGCCCAACACCGCCGGTTGCCACAGCGTGCAAGAAGCCATCACCACGGCCGAGATGGCGCGTGAGGTGTTTGAGACCGATTGGATCAAGCTCGAACTCATTGGCGACGACTACACCTTGCAACCCGACACGCTGAACTTGCCCGAGGCGGCCAGCCGCTTGATCCAAGCGGGCTTCAAAGTGCTGCCCTACACCACCGACGATTTGGTGCTGTGCCAGCGCTTGGTCGATGTGGGCTGCCAAGCCGTGATGCCATGGGCCGCACCCATCGGTACGGGCAAGGGCCCCATCAACCCACACGCCTTGCGCACCCTGCGTGACCGCTTGGATGTGCCCATGATCGTGGACGCAGGTTTGGGTCTGCCCTCGCACGCTTGCCAAGTGATGGAATGGGGCTTTGACGCCGTGCTGCTCAACACCGCCGTGGCCTTGGCGCAAGACCCCGTCAGCATGGCGGGCGCTTTTGCCGATGCGGTCAACGCAGGGCGCGCCGCCTACCGCTCGGGCGCCATGCAAGCGCAAGACAGCGCACAGCCCAGCACGCCCGTGCTCGGTACACCTTTTTGGCACCAAGCATGAGCCTCGGTTTAAAAACACCACAAGACGTTGCCCAAGCACTGGCCACGCGACACGCGGCCATGCTGGCGGGCGATGCCTTGCCCTACGCGCAAGCCGTGCACACCAACGATGCCACGCTCAGCAAAGAGGCCGCTGGCGTGTTGCAAGGCTGCCGCATGCTCGGTTTTTTAGAGCATGACGCGCAGTGCGTCGCGCAAGCTTGGGGCCTACAAACGCTGCGCACAAGGCAGTTCTCGGTGAATGACTGGCCTTGCACACCGCAAGATTTCGGCATTGCACCCGCGCCCCGTGCCAACGCATTTCCCACCTGCCCTCACGCGCTGGGCTTGTACGCCGTGCTGCCCGATGCCCAATGGGTGGGCCGCATGGCCCGTGCCGGAGTACCGACCGTGCAGCTGCGTTTCAAGTCAGACGATGCAACGGCCATTCGCCAAGAAGTGCGCGCCGCGGTGCAAGCCGTGCAAGGCACAGGTGCGCTGCTGTTCATCAACGACCACTGGCAAATCGCCATCGACGAAGGGGCCTACGGCGTGCACCTTGGCCAAGAAGACATGGACGAGGCACCCATCGAGAAGATTCGCGCCGCCGGTTTGCGCTTGGGCCTGAGTACCCACGGCTACGCCGAAATGCTGCGCGCCGATGCGGTCAGCCCTAGCTACATCGCTTTGGGTGCCGTGTTCCCCACCACCCTCAAACGCATGCAAACCGCGCCGCAAGGCACGGGCCGCTTGTATGCCTACGCCAAACTCATGCAACACAGCCCCTTGGTGGCCATCGGCGGCATTGATGAAGCGCGCATTCCTGTGGTGCTACAAAGCGGCGTGGGCTCGATTGCGGTGGTACGTGCCATCACGGGTGCAGACCACCCAGAAGCCGCTGCACACACTTTGCAAGACTTGATGCGATGACCCCCCGCGCACAACACCACGCCCTCCACCACGTTCACAGCGCGAAAGCCGTGGCGGTGGCCCTGCTTTTGAGCACAGGCTTGGGGTCTGGCTTGGCTCGTGCGCAGACGGCCTTGGACGAAGTCACCGTCACGGCCCAACCGCCTTTGGGAATTTCTGGATTTGACGATGTTCCCATCCATGCACTGCCGCTGAGTGTGAGCACCTTCTCGCAAGCGGACTTGCGCGACGTGGGGGCTCAGCGCATCAGCGATGTATTGCTGTTGGATGCCTCTGTCAGCGAGAGCTACAACTTGCCCGCCTATTGGGATCACTTAAGCGTGCGCGGATTCGCGCTGGACAACCGCTACAACTTCCGCCGCGATGGCCTTCCGATCTCGGCACAAACCATCATCGGACTGGAAAACAAAGAACGCTTAGAACTGCTCAAGGGCACCAGCGGCATGCAGGCGGGTACCAGCGCGCCGGGGGGCTTGGTGAATTACGTGGTCAAACGTCCGCCTATGCGTGACGACCAAAGCATTCGCAACGTGACGCTGAGTTACGGCCCCAGCGACACCCGTTCAGTCGCGCTCGATTTGGGCAACCGATTCGGCGAACACGCGGCGTGGGGCTACCGCTTGAATGTGGCGCACACGGAACTGAATCCTTACATTCGCGACACACAAGGTCAGCGCGACTTGGTGGCCTTGGCCATGGACTGGCGCTTGGATGCACGCAACCGTTTGGAATGGGAGTTTGAGCAAAGTCACGTCGAACAAATTGGCGTGAACTTTTACAGCCTGATGGGCAGCGGCCCCAACGCCCTGCCCGCCCCCGTGGACGGCACGCGCAACATCACACGCCAGCCCAACTCGCGCCCGGGTGTGTTTGATGGGCTCACAGGCAGTGTGCGCTTCAAGCACCAGCTCGACCAGAACTGGTTATGGACCACGCACTACGGCGTGCAGCGACTGCGTGCGGATGATCGTTTGGTGTACGCCTCGGGTTGTAACGCGACCGTGCAAGACCGTTTTTGTGCCAATGGTGATTTTCAGATTTACGACTACAACACCAACAACGAACGGCGCAACAACGAGGTGGCACAAACCAGCTTGAGCGGTCAAACATACCTAGGTGGGCTGGAACATGGGCTCACCGTCAGCATCATGCGCCAACGTTTGGTCGACGACATGCCGCACATGCAAACCAGTCCACTGCTGGGCACCACCAACAGCATCACGGGTGGACTCACGCCGCCCAACCAAGCGTCAGACCGCAACGGCTTGATGAGCAACACCCGCGATGCCTCCACCGAATGGGCCGTGAAGGACCGCGTCAAACTCAAGGACCGCACCACCGCTTGGCTGGGCTTGCGCTACACGCAACTCAACCGCCAAAGCGCGATGACCGACGGCTCTGGCGCCACGCAAGACCAGCGCAACTTCATGACGCCTTGGCTGGCCGTGAGCCATGCACTCGATGCGGGGCCCATGGTGTTTGCAAGCGCGGGGCAAGGCATTGAGTCTGAAGTCGCGCCCAACGACACCACGCGTTACAGCAATGCAGGCCAAGCATTGCCAACCCTGCGCAGCCATCAACACGAAATGGGCATCAAGAGCACCTCGTCTCTGACGCGCTGGCAGGCCACTTGGTTTGACATCACCCGCCCCGTGTCTGGTGATTCATGGGGTTGCAGCAACGGCGGAGCATGCACCCGTCAAATGGACGGCCTAGCGCATCACCGCGGGCTTGAACTCAACGCACGGACCACGCAACGAGGCTGGACATGGGATGGCTCAGCCACTTGGTTGCAGGCTCGCCGAGAAAATGCCACCAGCGACCCCAGCTTGAATGGGCAACGCCCCATCAACGTGCCCAGCTACATCGTGCGCGGCTTGGCCGAATACCGCTTTGCCAGCATCACCGGATTGCGCACCGGCCTTCGCCTATCGCGCGAGGGCAAACGCCATGTGACCGAACACGGCGAAATCGTGCTTCCCGCGTGGACTACCTTAGATTTGACCACCCACTTCGACAGCCACATCGCCCTGCATCGGGCTACATGGACATGGGGCATTCAGAACGTTGGCAACAAGCACTACTGGCGTGAATCACCCAAACAATATGGTCAATATTTTCTCAACCCAGGGGCGCCCAGAACATTTCGTGCAAGTGTTCAATGGCACCTCTGAAAATGTCGCAAAAAATGCGCTATAATTTTTCTATTCCTCGATAGCTCAGTCGGTAGAGCGCCGGACTGTTAATCCGTAGGTCCCTGGTTCGAGCCCAGGTCGAGGAGCCAAAAACGCACCGGGTCAATGACAAAGTTAACGCTAAGTTGTTGATCCGGTTCTCGTTTGTGGCACTTCGTATTTCTTGATTTGTCAGCGTCTTTCCAGACTCCACCAGTCCGCCGGTTTTCGGCACTTAAGGAGAAACGAATGACAGCATTTGACGCCAAAGATGAGCAAGCGATTCCCAGCGCAAGCTCTCAAGTTGACCCCGCAGGCATCGCGCTGCGCCTGAGGTCCCTCGCCCAACGCCCAGCATCCCTCACCGTGCGTGAGCTGATCGAGCGTTACATGGCCCAATACGCAGGAAACGATGGCAGTCGCTCGCAGCGCCTGTCCGCATGGCTGGAGATGATCGGGGACTTTGAGCTGTCTCAGGTCGATGCCGATCTGATCCATGCTGGCCGCAGTGAGCTGGCGACCAAACCCCCAATTGTGTTTGTCGGTCTGGACCATCAGGGCCGACAAATCTTCAAGGTCAAAGGCCGCGCCCGTCAAAAGACAGGGGCCACGCTGAACCGCTACACGCAAGCCATTGCAGCGGTCTTCACATGGGCCATGGAGCAACGCCTGACCCCCAAGGGCTTTGCGCATCCTTGCAGGGGCATCAAGCGGCTTCAGGAGACCGATGGACGGGTGCGATACCTGAGCGCCGATGAGCGCACCCGCCTTTTTGAGGCATGCCGAGAGTCCAAATATCCCCGCCTTTATGCCATGGCCCTCACCGCCATGAAAACAGGCGCCAGACGAGGCGAGCTGCTGAGCCTGACATGGAAGGATGTTGACCTCGATGCAGGGCTTGCCTATCTCGGGAAAACGAAAAACGGAGACCGCCGCACTCTGGTGCTGCTGCCTGACGTGATCGAGGCCCTGAAGCCCTTCAAATCGAGTGACGCCACACGCTATGTCTTTGGCAGTGTCCGCACCAAATACCAGACCCCAGCGCAGATTGATTCGGCATGGCGCGATGCGGTGACACGCGCCCAGGTGCGTAATTTCAAATTCCACGATCTGCGCCACTGTTGTGCCTCCTACATGGCCCAGGCTGGCGTTCCCCTAAACGTGGTCGCTGAGGTACTGGGGCATCGCAAACTGGACATGACGCGCCGCTATGCCCACCTGACCACACAAACCAAGGCCAACGCCATGGCCATGGCACTTGGAGGCATTCAATGAGCGCCGTTATCCAGTTTCCAAGGGCAAGCGCAAAGGCTCCCACTCAGTCTGGGGATGATCCTTTTTACGGCTGGGTGGCATCCATGTTGCAATGTTTGCAGACCGGCGGTGAGGATGCGATGGCAGAGTTTTTGAGGGCGCATCCAGTCAGCCCGGACTGGGCTGAGTGCGCCGAAAATTTGCTGAGGAGTCTTTCGAATGAGAAACGAATTTAGCTCTCGGTGCAGACCGATTCAGGCCCAATTCAGGCTGGGGGCGAGCCATGGCTGAAAGTAGCGGATTTCACCTCACAGCCGATGAGAAGACGGCTCTTGATCGGGCGTGCATCAAATGGAACTGGCTCCAAGAAGTGTATGGAGACGATGCGTATTTTCATGAGCAAGTAGACCGGAAAAATTTCAACGATCTGGCTCAGTCTGCCAAGACTATGCGAGCGGCACTGAGGGGGCTTGGATTTGAGGGGGAAGAATTGCCCCGCAAATTTTCCACCTCTCAATTTCTCATGCAACTTCAGCAGAGCGTTACCAAGTCACAGGTTGATCTGTTCAAAACCATTGTGAATTTGGGCGATTTTTTGGAGCCAATGGAGGCGAGCGCAAGACTGCATGCAAGAGGTCGAGGCATGGAGGCAGACGAAGCTGTTCAGGCTTGGATTGAATGTTGCGCAGCCAGTTGGCGTGCAGTCTTAAAACTTGAGCCAGGATTTTCAGAAAACAGTCGGTTTACCAAGGCGCTGCTTGACTTTCAGGATCAAATAGAGTCAAGCCAAACGCCCCCCCCGTCGGTCACAGAGCGGGCGATAAGAACCGCTGGCAAACGAGCGGCAGCTTCTGGGGACGCAAACAAATAGGATTTGCGCCCTCCACGCAAATCAACAAAATCTAGACATTCACTCCTGCGCACCAATCACGGTGTGCGCACAAACCAGCGTCTGGGAACCGTGACTAAACACCACGTGACGCTGGCAAATCAAGGAGTGAACATGTCGAGCATCAAAATCAAAGGGGGCCAGTCGGTCCCATTCATGGCGGATTTTCTTCCGCTCAAAAGCCTCTGGGACGGTCCTGCGGCCCCCTATCCAAGCGAGTTTGCCGCTCGCTGGGCCATTCGGAAAATGCGCATCGAATTGGCCGAGGCCAGCGCCGTTGCGATGCACCGCAATCGGCTTATGGTTCACCCCCAACGCTTTGCCGCCGTTGCTGAAAAGACAGCAGTCCAGCAATTTGCGCGGTCGGTACAGGATGAGCACGATTCAGCGAAACGCCGGGTTTTTAGCGCCGCAGCAGAGGGGCTTAATCGTGCATTTTCTGGCCTAGATGGTCAGCCATCTCACCTGAAATCCACTGCGCAAAAGCTGAGTGCTGACGAATTGGATGCGCCAACTCTCATCCTCGCCGGTGGTGAAAAATGAACTTGCTGGAGCAAGAGCGCGCCTACCGCCGCGATGAGTTGATCCGTGAGTTGGATTGCTACTCCATTACCGATCTGGAGGTCCTGACCGACCTATCAACCAGCACCCTGGCCGCATGGCGTAACCAAGGCAAAGGGCCAGCATTTGTCATGCTTGGCAGGACCGCCCTTTATCCGCGATCTGCTGTCCAGGCATTCATTCAGGAGTGCCTTGGCAAGCGTCATGAATAAAGAAAAAAAGACTCGGGGCAAGCGCAGCGCAGCCGCCCAAGACCCGTTTGACGATGACCCAATGGACGCCGACTCAAATGGCTTGAATCTGCCCACCACGATTGAGGAAATGCTGGAGCGTTACGCCATCGTCTACGGCACCAGTACAACGATATGGGACCGCCTGCACCGCATACCAATGCGACCCGCCGACCTGCGCAACGTCATTGACAAGGCGTTGCATAAAGAGTTCATGAATCACCCACTGAAAACGGTCATCCGTCCTGAAGATGTGGTGTTCGATCCGTCTCAGGAATGCGCGGGTCACTGCGTGAACCTCTATCAGGGGCTCAGGATCAGGGCGAAGGCCGGTGACTGCACGCAAATTCTTGAGCTGCTGCGGCACTTGTTGAGCGCGTCCTCGAAACACGAAGACGAAGTAGAAGCCAACATTGAATGGGCCCTGAACTGGATTGCTTTGCCATTCCAAAAGCCCGGCACCAAACTGTCAACGGCTATTGTCATGCACGGTCCACAAGGCTCGGGCAAATCTATGTTCTGGGAAATCGTGCTCAAGATTTATGGCGAATACGGCAAGGTCGGTGGTCAGCAGCAACTGGAGAGCAAATACAACGACTGGATCAGTCGCACCTTGTTTGCTGTCATGGAGGAAGTAGTCGCAACCGGCGAGCTGATTCATTACAAGAACATGCTCAAGTCGCTTGTGACCGCCGAGCATCTGCTGATTGAGAGCAAGTTTCAGGCGGTGCGCAAGGAGCGCAATTGCTGCAATCTGGTCTTCCTGTCAAACGAAGCACGGCCTCTCGCCATTGAGCATGACGACAGGCGGCATGCGGTGTTCTGGGTGGCACCCAAGCGCACGGACGGGCTATACAACAGAGTGGCCCACTCCATCAAATATGGCGCACTGGAGGCGTTTTACGACTTCCTGCTCAAACGCGATCTGGATGGGTTCAACGCCTACACGCTACCGCCCATGACGAGCGCCAAGCAAGACCTTATGGAGCTGGGTCTTAAACCGGCCGAACGGTTTGCCCGAGATTGGCTTGCGAGGCAACTGGAGCTGCCCTTGTGGGCATGCAGCACCGGACAGCTTTACAAGGCGTTTCAGCGATGGTCCCGGCAACAGGGCGAGCGAACCATCGTCAACCAAAACGGTTTTACGGCCACGGTTTCTAAGTTTGCGCGGGACCAGCTCTCAAAACTCAAATGCTCGCCATCCAAGGGCAATCCGGGTGCGCCAGTCACGCTTTGGCTTCCTGAGGGCACTGGACCGCTCAATGGCGTAACCAATTTCGAGTTTGCAACCGAAGCCGTTGCAGCGTTCGAGGGACCACTGTCACGCTTTGGGCAAACCTTCAGCGAGGTTTCGCCATGAGCGGCTTCCATGGCTTCCGCCCCGCTCCCCTTTCGCTTCCGATGCAGAAAAGCTGCGTATCCCTCTCAGCTTCCACCGCTTCCTCTGCTTCCTCACATTTATTAAAGAGGAATGAAAAGACAGGATGGGTGCGCCAGATTGTGAATTACCGAGGTGGAAAAACATGCGGAAGCAGAAGAAGCCGCAGAAGCGGTGGAAGCCACACCCCCTGGTTTGGGTCCTTCCCATGCAGTTGCAAGGAGGGTCATTCGCTGCTCGATGAGTGTGTAGACAGTCAGGCTAAACAATAGCTGAATGTTTACTTAAATCGCTTAATAAATATCAATAGGTAAATTAAATGACAGGCAAAGAACTGGCTGAGGCCTTGGGAATCACGCCATCGGCAGTGTCTCAGCTTGCGAAGCGAGGTATGCCAACGGACAGCGTTGAGAGGGCCAACAGATGGCGCAGGAAGCACCTCCAGCGCGGTCGCATGAAGGGTGTCAGGCGTGAAACGCTGCCAACCTCCCCCACGGTCTCGGACGCAAGCACCGAGCAAGCATTCGATGACACAGACCCAGAGCTGTTTGACGGACTGGACGATGACGAGCAGGAAATCGAGGTCTTCAAGCGATCACGCGACAGGCGTGAGCACTACCAGGCAGAGCTGACGCGAATCGCTCTGGAAAAAGAAACCGGCAAATTGATGCAGACAGAGCAGGTGCTTTGGATGATGCGGGATGCAGGTACAACGCTGCGGACCAGCCTAGAGCAGATCGGCTCAAGACTTGCGCCAGTGCTGGCCCCAATGACGGACGAGAGGACGGTGAAGCTGACCATAGACCGTGAGGTTGAGTCGGTGCTGTCGGAGGTCTCGCGCCGGTTTGACCAAATGGCAAGGCAGTCAGAGGGGGACGAGGCATGAGCGAGCCAATCCGATTGATCCTGATTCCAAGCCCGAGACCGGACAATGAAATCATCGGTCTGCACGGCGTTGCGAACCGGCTCCCCAGCGTTGACAGACTTCCCGGTGAAAGCCTCATGCAGCTCCTGCACAGAGCCCGCGGAATGCTGAAGGGGGGCACACCCATCCTGGTCTATTGCAGGCATGCTGGGGAGGTCACTCATGGAAATCATTGAGGCCATCTTCAGGGGTGAACCGGACCATGAGGCAACCCGAAGAATGTTTGATGGCCTGCGCCGGTGGGTCCTGAGTGGGCACAAGGCAGACAGCAAGACAAGCCCCCAACTCAAGCGACAGTACGGGCCAACGCTGAATGCCTGTCTTGGATTACCAGCGAATCCAGAGCGAGCCCGAATCGCGCTGCGTGACGCCATGCTCAAACTGGCCGCTGCTGAACTGGCGCAAGAAACCGGAAATCACCCATGGCGGCTGGCCTTTGCGTTGCACCGCGAAGCTCAGCGATTTGCAGGCCATCGGTGGCATTGCTGGATAGACATGGAGCGCCCCCCAGACCATGCGACAAGGCTAGAGGCCCGACTTTGGCTCGCCATGAAAGCTGGTGGCGGCAAGCTGCCTGGAACCGCCAGACGCATGGCGCAAATTTTGAATGGAGGTTGAAGCGTTCTCCTGCTGGCACTTCAGGGGGGAGGGATAAAGATCAAGTTGTCAAAACCCGAAAGGACAACACATGAACAACACCCAAACCCCGTTTTCAACTTTGCAGCGCCGCACCGCAGATGAGGTGTCCGCCATTACTCGCCACACCTCCAAGATTGAACGTCACCTGCATCTGCGCGACTTCATTCTGAGCAAGACTGAATTTCCGTCACGTCATCTTGACGAAAAGGTCCTGAATGCGTTCCAAGAAGTTTCTGAAAGCTGTCGCCAGCGATCCGGCCAAATCCCAATGGGCAACTGGATGCCGCTGTCTGTGCTGTCGCGTGATTTGAACCTGTCTAATGGTGCTGGAATGGTCGCGGGAAAATTATCAAAGAGCCCGACAAATAGCCTCTTGCCCCACTCGGCGGTGGTCAATGGCGGTGCAATGCTGATTTCGGGCCTCAGTGGCCAGACCTATGGCTTGAGCGTTGTCGATCCCAACCTTGATGTTTCTAACGGATGGGTCCCAGAGGGCGCACCTGCACCAGCTGTTGAACCTCAGTTTAAAAACTCCGTGTTGACCCCCCATCGCCTGACAGTCTCTGTCACGATTTCCCGCAAACTGTTGCACAGTACATCCGTTGATGTTGATGCACTGGTGCGCCGCGAATTGGTGTCTCGTTTCTCTTACGCCATTGATGCAGCCGCCGTGAATGGCACTGGCAACGATCAGCCGCTTGGCATCTTGCGCCATCCAGACTTGGACATCATCTCCGCTGGAGCCAATGGAGCGGCACCTGCATATCAGCATTTGCTGGAGCTGGAGCACAACGTGCTTACTCGCAGCGGTGGCGACAGCCTTTCCCCCACATTTGTCATGAGCCCTAAGCTCACCAAGAAGCTGCGCGGCACCGCACGTGTTTCCGGTGGTGACAAATTCATCATGGAGGGGCGAGACCTGCTGGGCTATCAGGTCCGCACAGCCGCCAACATGCCCGACAACCTTGTCAAAGGCACATCGGGCGAAGCATGTTCAGCACTGCTGTTTGGCGATCTCTCTGAAGTCGTTATTGGATTCTGGGGGCCCGCTGCCGTTGATTTCATTGTTGACGATTACACCCTGCGCAAGGACAACAAAATCAAGATCGTCGCGCATGCAGATGTAGGCATTCAGGCACGGCGAATCGGCGCATTTGCGGCATACAAAGACCTGCTGGCGGCTTGATACGCAAATGAAAAAGCGCGGCCCCAAACGTAAGGTCTGGAACCCAGCTTTTAACCCCGTGCGAAGCGCCGTATTTGCACAGAGGTTTACCGGGAGCAAGACAATCATTTCGATTGAAAGTTACTCGGCTTTGCAGGAGCTGAAGACAGGCCAAATTTCTCTGGTGAGTCTCCAAGTTTTGATCGGTCTGGTCGGAACGGCCATGAGACTTGCCAAGATGGGTATCGGTCCAGAGGTGATTGAGGCCTGCGAAGCGGCTCAAAAGGCCATCCGAGCGATTCAATTTGCAAAAGGTGAGGCAACCATGGAGCAGATTCAAGCGGTCGTAGAAGTGTTTGATTGGCACCAGGCACAACTTGAGGCCGCATCACCTTCGGAATTTGCCTCTGCATGTGCTCCGTTTTGTGAATTGATTCCAGAATAAATATCGGTGAATGGTGACTTTGGCCGCATTTCGATGCGGCTTTTTTTGCTCAGTTAGTGGCGTGTTTTGGTGTATATTTGCGCTCGGTGGTGTCCGTGATTGGCCTGTTAATCCGTAGGTCCCTGGTTCGAGCCCAGGTCGAGGAGCCAAAAAAAGTAAAGCCCCTGCACTCACGTGCAGGGGCTTTTTCTTTTACATTTTGAGCAATTTTTAAAAGTATCGCCCATGGAAATCAAAGTCAACTTTCTCGACAAGCTGCGCCTGGAAGCCAAGTTCGATGACTTCACTGTGGTCGCCGACCAGCCCATCCGCTACAAGGGCGATGGCTCAGCCCCTGGCCCCTTTGATTATTTTTTGGCCTCATCGGCCTTGTGCGCGGCCTACTTCGTGAAGCTGTACTGCAACACGCGCAACATCCCGACCGACAACATCCGCCTCTCACAAAACAACATCGTTGATCCGGAGAACCGTTACCAGCAGATTTTCAAAATCCAGGTGGAGTTGCCACCAGACATCCAAGAGGTCGACCGCCGTGGCATTCTGAACTCGATCGAGCGCTGCACCGTCAAAAAAGTGGTGCAAGCAGGCCCCGAATTTGTCATCGAAGAAGTCGCTAATTTGGATGCCGATGCGCAGTCTTTGCTTACGCTGAAGCCCAGCGCGGACAGCCGCACCACCATCAAGGGCAAAGACCTGCCGCTGGAACAAACCATCGCCAACATGTCGGGCATCCTGGCGGGCTTGGGCATCAAGATTGAAATCGCCTCGTGGCGCAACATCATCCCGAATGTGTGGTCCCTGCACATCCGCGATGCGCATTCACCGATGTGTTTCACCAATGGCAAGGGTTCGACCAAGGAAAGCGCTTTGGCCTCGGCCTTGGGCGAATACATCGAGCGGTTGAACAACAACCATTTTTACGCGGGTGCGTTTTGGGGCGAAGACCTGGCCAACGCGGCGTTTGTGCACTACCCCGACGAGCGCTGGTTCAAGCCCGGCAAAAAAGACGCGCTGCCCAAAGAAATTCTGGACGCGCACTGCCTGAGCATCTACAACCCCGATGGCGAGCTGCGTGGCTCGCACCTGATCGACACCAACTCGGGCCATGCAGAGCGCGGTATCTGCTCGCTGCCGTTTGTGCGGCAATCAGACGGCGAGGTGGTGTACTTCCCGTCCAACCTGGTCGAAAACCTGTTCGTCAGCAATGGCATGAGCGCGGGCAACACACTGGCAGAAGCGCAAGTGCAGTGTCTGTCTGAAATTTTCGAACGCGCCGTCAAGCGCGAAATCCTCGAAGGTGAGATCTGCTTGCCGGATGTGCCGCAAGACGTGTTGGCCCAATACCCCGGCATCCTGGCTGGCATTCAAGGTCTGGAAGAACAGGGCTTTCCGGTCCTGGTGAAAGACGCGTCCCTGGGCGGCACTTACCCCGTGATGTGCGTGACCTTGATGAACCCGCGAACAGGCGGTGTGTTTGCCTCTTTCGGCGCGCACCCCAGTCTGGAAGTGGCACTGGAGCGCAGCCTCACAGAACTGCTGCAAGGCCGCAGTTTTGAAGGCCTGAACGATTTGCCTCAGCCCACATTCGAGAGCAACGCGGTCACCGAGCCGAACAACTTTGTGGAGCACTTCATCGACTCCAGCGGCATCGTGTCATGGCGCTTTTTCAGCGCCAAAGCCGATTTCGACTTTGTGGAATGGGATTTTTCGGGTCAAGGTGACAACGCCAATGCCGAAGAAGCGGCCACCTTATTGGGCATTCTTGAAGGCATGGGCAAGGAGGTCTACACCGCCGTCCATGACCAATTGGGTGCCATCGCCTGCCGGATTCTGGTGCCGGGTTATTCAGAGGTTTACCCTGTCGAGGATTTGATTTGGGACAACACCAACAAGGCGCTGTTGTTCCGCTCCGATATTTTGAACTTGCACCGCCTGGACGATGCCAGCTTGTCGGCACTGCTGGATCGCCTGGACAACAACGAGCTGGACGAATACTTGGACATCGCCACCCTGATCGGCATTGAATTTGACGAGAACACGGTCTGGGGTCAACTGACCGTGCTGGAGTTGAAGCTCCTGATTCACCTGGCTTTGCAGCAACTTGAAGAAGCGCACGAGCTCGTCGGAGCGTTCCTGCAATACAACGACAACACGGTCGAGCGCAGATTGTTTTACCAAGCGCTGAATGTGGTGCTGGAAGTGTTGCTCGATCCTGAGCTGGAACTGCAAGACTACGAAGTCAATTTCCGCCGGATGTTTGGCCAGGCGCGGATGGATGCAGCAATCGGTTCTGTGGATGGCACCGTGCGCTTCTTTGGGCTCACACCCACGAGCCTGAAACTGGAGGGCCTCGACCGGCACCATCGCCTGATCGACAGCTATAAAAAACTGCACCAGGCACGCATGCATGTGGCTTCATAATTTAGCTTCAGAGTTTGGGGCCGCCCTTGCGCCCATTGACTTGGTCTATGGTTTGATCGTCTGTGTCTTGGCGATATCAATAGGCGTTTTACTGGCCAGAAAACAAGCGCGTACATTCAGCGGTCAAGGGTCAGGCGGCGTTGACGTAGACACGCCAAGCATAGGGATCTTGCCCGCAGTGAATTTTTTTGATTACGGCGACATGCGATTTTTACACCTGGGCACGCCGTCGGTACAAGGGTCCATGAAGATCAGCAAGCCGTTTGAGATTCACCTCGACTACGTGCAACGCATGATGGGCTGGTTGCTGTTTACAGATTTAAATCAACTGCCCCATTTGCACGCGATGCAATTGGGATTAGGCGCGGCGTCTCTGACCAAGTTTTGTCACCACCATTTAGGCATGCAAACCACCGCCGTTGAATTGAACCCCCAGGTCATCGCTACCTGCAGACGTTGGTTCAATTTACCAGCGGACAGCAAGACGTTACAAGTGCTGTTGGGCGACGCTGCCGAGACTGCACAAGATGAGCGATGGCTAGGAAAAATTGACACACTGCAGGTGGACTTGTATGACCAAGATGCCGCTTGTCCTGTACTCGACACCGAAGATTTTTACCATGATTGCCGCAACATGCTTACAACCGATGGCTGCATGACCGTCAACTTATTTGGCCATGCGTCGCGATATGACGATAGCTTGAAGAAGATCACCACTGTTTTTGGAGAAGACGCGGTATGGGCATTCAAACCAACGCAAGCGGGTAATGCCGTGGTACTGGCCTTTCGTCGCCCTCGCACTTGTGACAGGCACACATTGAAATTACAGGCAAAAACAATTCAAGCACGCTGGCCCTTACCCGCCACCAAATGGCTCAAAGTCTTAGCGCCAATCAAGACACGCCAGCTCATCTAAAGCGCTTGGCCTCTGCATCAAAGCCGTGCTTTGAACCCGTATTTTTACGTTACCCTCGGCAACATGCGACGACCTTTCTTTCGCGGTTTTTTTTTAGCAAGCGTGTTGATCTTGGCTTCAGCCAACGCCCTGTCCTGCCCCTCCACTTTTGCGCAGGACATGGCGCTCACCTGTCATGTGACCTATGCAGGAGAAACACAGACCCTTGCCATCTGCCCCACACATCAGCCCTACGGGCATGAAAGCGTCAACATCGGGCACCGATTCCGGTTCAAAGCCGTGCATGTCAAAGACGAAAACTTAAGCCCACGCATTGGGATCTATGTCTATTTTGAAGACAAGCAACAGTCCCTCTTGATACAACATGTCCAGATTCGTCCACCCTTTCCAAGCCCCAAAGAGGGTGAGCTGATTGACTTGATGGGTGAACAGCACTTGTATGCGGGCCCATTAGAAAGGGAACTGATTTATCGCTGCGTCGCGGGAAAGAATGTGCCATGACGTTCTGGTCAACAGGCTTGATGTTTGCGCTCGCCACAGGTGCAGCTTTTGCACAAACGTCTGAAATCCGGCCAAACCAAACGACGCTTATTTTTGCTGGCGACACGACCCTAGACAGCACGCCAGGTACTTTGATCAAACGTGGCCTTGACCCGTTTAAAAGCTTCAGCCCACTCTTTGCCGCAGCCGATGTTCGGCTTCTCAATTTGGAATGCGTGGTCGCCACGACGGGACAAGCCGTCCCCAAACACTACACCTTCCGAGCTGCACCACGGGTTTTGCACACGCTGCGGCGCCACGTTGACGGTGTCACGTTGGCCAACAACCATTCCGGTGATTACGGGCGTCAGGCGTTTTCAGAGATGCTGGCATTGCTCGCCAGAAATAACATCGCTCAAGCAGGTGGCGGCATGAACTTGGGCGAAGCGCATACCCCTTGGATCGTCGAACGCAACGGCATTCGAATCGCAATTTTGAGCTACAACGAATTCATGCCCAGAAGCTATGAAGCGGGCAGTCAAACACCAGGCGTGGCATGGAGTGAAGATGAGCAAGTGGTCGATGACATCCGCCGTGCCCGTCACCTGTACCAAGCAGACATCGTCTTACCGTTCATGCATTGGGGTTGGGAAAACGAGCCCAAGGCCAATCTGAGACAACGACAACTGGCCAAGAAGATGATTGACGCAGGCGCTGACGCCGTCATCGGTGGGCACCCCCACGTCACACAAGACCTTGAGTTTTACAAAAGCAAGCCCATCATCTACAGCGTTGGAAATTTCATCATGAAAGAAACCGACAACGACGCACAACGTGTGGGATGGGTACTGCGTCTGAAGCTTGAAAAAACGGGCGTCCATGGGTTTGACACGCACGTTGCGCGCATCAATCGACAAGGCGTTCCTTCCTACGACAAGAAAACACCAAGTCCATGCTGGACAAGTGCTTGGCATCAAGAACGCATGTGTCTTGCCGGTGACCCTGTATCCCATGAAAGCAAAGGAACATCAAGCGTTTTCCGCTAACCTCCAAAAACAGTAATGTCGTCTCTGTCGAAAGGTAAATCATGACCGTTCACGCGCTGCACACCCCGTCCAACACAGATCTCATCCAACAAACCAAAATACATTTGGCTGCTGCGTTGCGACTTGCCGTGCATGATGGCTTTGATGAAGGCATCGACAACCACTTCACCGTGAGCGTGCCCGGACAAGAAGACCAGTACATGGTGTTGCCATTTGGCTTGCATTGGTCGGAAGCATGCGTCAGTAACCTCATGGTTTTCAATGAAGCAGGCGAGACCCTCGAAGGCGATGGCGTGGTCGAACTTTCAGCGCGAAGCATTCATGCGCCGCTGCACAGAATCACAGGGGCGAAGGTGGTCTTGCACACCCATCAACCCTGGGCTCTCGCACTCAATATGCTGAAAGACAACCGCTTGCTCGCAGCCACGCAAACAGCAGCTTTTTTTCATGAGCGCATTGCCTACGACGACACCTACACAGGCCTCGCCGCATCGCTCAATGAAGGTGAACGATTGGCATCACTTCTGCAAAATAAGTCGGTGATGTTTTTGAAAAACCACGGGGTCATCACCGTTGGCGATACGGTGGCCCAAGCTTATCGCCTGCTCTACAAACTTGAAAAGGCATGTAAAACCCAAGTTCTAGCCATGAGCACTGGACGCCCCATCAACATCTTGGAAGAGCACGTCATTGACAATGTGCGCACCCCCAGCAAGGACGATCGTCACTCTCGATCAGAACGCGAACGCCTGTACTTCGAGGCCATGATGCGCGTGCTAGACCGCGTCAACCCAGGGTATGCGGACTGACGCAGCCTCGTTGTCTGACACGCTCTCACTTGGTAAATCAGCTCACCACCCCCAAATGCCAAGGCACAAACTCGTGATCACCCAAATCTAAAAGTTCGCTCTTGGTCGGTTCGCCTGATGCGTGTTTGAGGAGGTCTTCAAAAATAAGCTGTCCCATTTCCTGCACCGATGCTTCGCCATCCAAGATACGACCGCAGTTGATGTCCATGTCTTCTTCAAGACGGGTAAACATCTCCGTGTTGCTGGCAAGTTTGATGGTGGGCGCAGGACGTGAGCCAAACATTGAGCCGCGTCCTGTGGTGAAACAAATCAAATTCGCACCGCTGGCAATTTGACCCGTGACTGCCACAGGGTCGTAGCCCGGAGAGTCCATGAAAACAAAGCCCTTGTGCGTGATGGGCTCGGCGTATTCGTAAAACGCCTGCAACGGCGTTGACCCAGCTTTCATGGCTGAGCCCAAAGATTTTTCAAAAATATTGGCCAAACCGCCCTGCTGGTTTCCATGCCCCACCACACCGTTAAATTGCACATTCGTGCCTCGGGTGTACGCCGTCCACCAAGCCAATTTGTCCAACAGTTTTTGGCCAACCTCGGGCGTCACTGCACGCCGCGTGAGCATGTGTTCGACCCCATGAATTTCAGGCGTCTCCGACAAAATAGCGGTGCCACCGTGGCGCACCAAAATGTCCATCGCCGCGCCCAATGCAGGGTTGCACGTGATGCCCGAGAAACCATCTGAGCCACCGCACTCCAAACCAATGGACAAATGGCTGGCAGAGACAGATTCACGCTTCACATCATTGGCCGACGACAACATGCGTTCAACGGCGGCAATGCCTGCTTCAATGGTGGCGCGTGTGCCCCCAACCTCTTGCATAACCAAGGTTTGCATCAACACACTGGAGCGAAGCGCTTGCGAGGCCACCAAATCAGCGACCTGATTGCGCTCACACCCCAAGCCCACAATCAACGCGCCGGCCAAGTTAGGGTGGCGCACATAGCCCGCAATCGTGCGGCGCAACAAATCAAAGTGCGGGCTCGGCGAGGCCATGCCGCAACCTGTGGTTTGCGCAAACGCGACCACACCATCAATGTTGGGATACGGCTTCAAGCGCTCGGGCGTGAAGTAGGCCGCAATTTTGTGAATCACCGTGGCAGAGCAATTGACGGATGAAAAAATGCCAATGAAATTACGCGTGCCCACACGACCATCTGGGCGCACATACCCCATGAAACGCGCTTGCTCTGACACAGGCAACATCGCCACCGGCTTCACATCCACGCCGAAGGCGGGATCGTGATAGAAATCAGCCAAGGCCAAGTTGTGTCCATGCACATGCTCACCCGCCGCGATGTCGCGGGTAGCCACACCGATTTCGATGTTGTATTTGAGAATGCGCTCGCCCGCAGCAATGGCACGTAAGGCAATCTTGTGGCCCGCTGGCACTTGCGCTTTGACTTTGACGCCCCACGCCTCGACGTGCTCGCCCAAGCTGAGCGGTCGTTTGGCAATCAAGACACTGTCGTTGGCGTGAAGACGGATCAATGGCATAACTTAGTTTTTCACCAGTTCTTTGAGTTTCAATTTATCAATCAACACAGTCTCCTTTTTGTAGACCTGTGCCACATAGCTCTCGTAATCAGGGCCATCTAAATACAGCACGGGTGCATCAATTTTGTCGCACGCTTGTTTAAATTCATCGCTGGCCACGGCAACACGAAACGCTTGTCGCAACCGCATGGCCACAGCGGGATCTAAACCCTTGGGTGCACCAATACCGTTGGGCGCATCGACCACCACATTGAAGCCCGCATCTTTCAAAGTAGGAACTTCTTTGAATCGACCGACGCGCTGCTCACCCCAAGTGGCCAACAAACGCATTTTTCCAGCCTCTACGTGCGGCGCCCAAGATGACGAGTCGACCAACACATCGACATGCCCACCCAATACGGCCTGAAGCGCGTCTGCACCACCTTTGAAGGGAATGTGGTTGAACTTGATGCCAGCGGCCATGGCGAACTCTTCCATGCCCACATGCGTGGCACCGCCCACGCCCGCATGGGCATAAGTGATTTTTCCAGGGTTGGCACGCGCTTCAGCCACCAGCTCTTGCAACGTTTTCCAACGACCGTTCGCCAAAGTGGCCATGCCAAAGGTTTGACCTGACGTGCGCGCCAGGTAAGTCAAATCTTTCAGCGGATCGATCGCTACCGAACCCAACTGAGAGAAGCGTGTGACAGAGATAGGGATTTGCCCAATGGTGTAGCCATCTGGCTTGGCGTTTGCCATCGCCTTCAAACCAATCATGCCCGATGCTCCTACTTTGTTTTCCACCACCACGGCTTGCCCTAAGTCTTTGCCAGCAGCGGAACACAATGCACGCATGGTTTGGTCCGCAGTGCCGCCTGCTGGCCATGGACAAATGAAGGTGATGGGCTTTTCAGGGTACGCCGCGGCTTGGCCGGGCAACGCAAAAACCAACGGACTGGCGGCTACGCCAAAAATGGTCTTGCTGAATTGACGTCGGGTGTGGTGCATACAAATGTCTCCTGTAGATATGCCGCCATTTTTACCATTTGATACATTACATTCCAATGAAAAATATGACTTTGTTCATAACCTAATTGACATCTAAGAAAATTTCCAATGAACAGCATTGACCGCGTTCTGCGCTCCAACCTCAAGCTCAAGCATTTGCAACTCTTGGTCGCCTTGGATCAATTGAGGCACTTAGGTAAAACTGCGGAATTTTTGGCGATCACACAACCCGCCGTGTCTAAAACATTGGCCGAGATAGAGCGCTTGTTTGACCTCACGTTGTTCACACGCTCCACACGCGGTACAGAGCCCACACCGCAGGGCGAAAGCGTGGTGCGTTTTGCGCGCAGCGTGCTCAGCGAGTTTGAACGCACAAAAGAAGACATTGCCTCTGCATCCACTGGCGCCTCCGGTCGAACCAACGTTGGAGCCATGGTGGTGGCTCTACCGACTTTGCTCAGTCCGGCCATTGAACGAGTCAAAAAGAAATCCGCACAAATGCGCGTGATGGTGGAAGAAGGCGACCTCACGCGCTTGCTGCCACGCCTTAGAAGAGGTGAGCTTGATGTGTTGGTGGGTCGCTTAGAGCCCGGTTACGCAGCGCCCGACCTGAGCACAGAACCGCTGTACCAAGACCCCATGTGCTTGGTTGTCAGCACAGCCCACCCACTCACACAACAAAAGAAAATCACTTGGGACCAATTGGCACGACAGGCTTGGGTAGTGCCGCCACCATGGGCATCGTCACGCCTCAAACTGGAGCAAATATTCCACAAAAATGGGTTAGGCCTCCCTAGCGATTTGATTGAAAGCGCTTCATTTCTAGCCATTTTGTGCGCAGTAAATGACCACCATGCGGTAGGTTTCGTAGCGCGAGGTGTGGGTCTGCATTTTCAAAAAGAAGGCTTACTCAAAGTTCTACCCGTTGCACTGAAGATGGATTTACCCCCAGTCGGCATGATCACGATGCGTGGTCAAAAAGCATCGCTTACCACGCAAACGTTGATGACATGTTTGCGGGATATTGCCAAGCACAAAAAGGCATCACGCCCGTAAACGCTATATGTACTCGTGATCAGGCAATCAAATAACCACCATCAACAGGCAAGATAATCCCTGTCACGAAGCGGGCTTGTGCGCTGGCCAAAAACAACACAGGCCCCGCAATGTCTTCTGGCGTGCCCCAGCGTTTCATGGGGGTGCGTGCCAAGATGGGCGCGGCACGGGCCGGGTCGTCTTGCAGCGCTTGCGTCAATGGTGTGGCAATCCAACCAGGAGCCACAGCGTTGACGCGAATGCCATCGTCGGCATAAGCAATCGCCAGTGATTTGGTGAGCTGTGCCACGCCGCCTTTGCTAGCGCTGTAGCCGGGCACCAAGCCGCCGCCGAAAAAGCTCAGCATAGAAGCGGTGTTCACAATGCAACCGCCTCTTGCCTTCAAACCTTCACGGGCCGCCGCACATACGCGCATGGTGCCGTTGAGGTTGATGTCGATGGTACGGGCAAAGGCTTCGGGCTCCAACTCCACTTGGCGTTGAATAATGCCCGCGCAATTGACCACCACATCCAACGGCCCCATGGCCGCCACCAACTGCTTCACGCCAACATCGTCACGTACATCGAGCAACTGAAAGTCAAGCGTCGCAGCCTTCGACGACTCTCGGGCGCGAGCTACTTCAGCTGCCGTAGCTCCCGTGGCGGTGACAGTGGCGCCGTCTAACGCAAAAGCATGTGCAATGGCGTAGCCAATGCCACTGGTGGCCCCCGTCACCAAGACGCGGCGAGTTTGTTGGGTCATACAAATCTTTCACAGAAAAATTAAAACGCATCGACGGTATCCAACGCTCAATACGTGGCGCGCCCGCCAGACAAATCAAACACGGCGCCAGAGTTAAAGCTGCAGGCATCGCTGCACAACCACATCGTCATTTCGCTCACCTCAGACACCGTGCCCAAACGCTGCTGCGGGCTTTTGTTGACCATGATCTGCACATGCTCGGGTGACATTTGGGCTAGAAGCGGCGTGTCAATCGCGGCAGGTGCGATCGCGTTCACACGCACACCGTGCGTGGCCAGTTCTTTTCCCAAGGACTTCGTCAAGGCCAACACCCCCGCTTTCGCGGCACTGTAGGCCGAGGCATTGGGCGTACCCTCTTTGCCTGCCAACGAAGCGATGTTGACGATGCGGCCAAAGCCTTGGCTGCGCATCACAGGTGTCACCGCACGACAGCTCAAGAACACACCGTTGAGGTTGACGTTCAACACACGGTTCCACACCTCGAGCGCAAACTCATCCAAGGGCATGGTGGGCCCGGCCCAGCCCGCACTGTTGATCAAGAAATCCACCCGGCCAAAGTGCGACACCGTATCGGCCAACGCTTGCGCAACCGAGGCCTCGCTCGTCACATCGACCTTCATCGTGTGTGCGTGGCCAGGGTTGCTGGCAGGCGCATTCAAATCCCACACCACAACCTGTGCACCGCATTGCTGCAACCTGGCAGCGATGACCGCACCAATACCGCTGAGCCCACCTGTAACCAAGGCGACTTTGTGCTGAAAGTCATACACAGGAAGCTGAGATTGAACGTGATTCATGGATGACCTTGTCGAGAAAATAGAGGATGAACTAAGCACTCAAACCGCTTGATAAATCGCTACACCTGCGTCATTGAAAGTGCGCGTCACCGCACCGCGCTGCAACAGGTAGTTGATGCAAGCCAAACTCTCGCCCGTGGCCAAGTTGAGCAAGCCTGCATCGGACTCATCAATGCTGCGGCCAAACAAGGTGGTAAAAACATCGACCACACGTTTGGGCTGTTTCAAACTTTGACGCAAGCGCTCCAGCGTGCGTACTTGGGCCAAGGCCAAGTAATCGAGTCGCGCATGCAAACCGCGAAAGCATTCGTTGTGCGAAGGCAGCACCAACACATCATCGGGCACTTCCCGCTTGAGCTTGGCCAACGATTCGAGCCACTCTTGCATGGGATTGGCATCAGGTTCGGTGGGATGCACCGACACGTTGGACGAAATGCGTGGCAGCACTTGATCGCCAGAAATCAAGAGCTTGAGATCTTCGCAATACAAACACGCGTGCTCGGGCGAATGCCCAGTCCCCACAATCACACGCCAGGTGTGTTGCCCAATTTGAATGTGCTCGCCGTCTTTGATGCGACGGTAACTTTCAGGCAAGGCATGGATGTATTTGCCAAAATTCCCGAAACGCGCTTGGTAGTTTTCAATCGCGCCATCCGACCAACCCGCGCGCCGATAAAACGCCAACGCATCCTCGGGCGCTTGACGTCCAGAATCAGCAGTGAGCACGCGGCAATTCAAATACTCCAAACGCGTCATCCACAAACGGCATTTGAATTTGCGCGTCAACCACCCCGCAATGCCCACATGGTCGGGGTGCATGTGGGTCACAAAAATACGCGTCAACGGACGTTGCTCTGTGGCGTTGGCAAAGATCTCACGCCAAGCGCTCAGGTTTGCCTCGGTCTGCATGCCCGTGTCCACGATGGCCCAGCCGGTGTCGTCTTCAATGCCCCACACGTTGATGTGGTTGAGCATGATGGGCAGAGGCATGCGCATCCACACCACGCCAGGCGCAACCTCGACCACCTGCCCCACTTCCGGAAGTTTTTCAAACGGATAGATGAGCGTGGGCTTTTCGAGCCGGTCTCGCGGCGGTGTGGTGTCGGTCATGGCATCGATTGACGTTGTGAGCTGCCTATTATTCAGGTTTAAAACCAATTTCGGTCAACATGGCCGCTTCGCGGGCGTACTGGGCGCGCGCATAGGCGGCATAAGCCTCGCCACTGGTCCAGTTGGGTTGCATGTCAAAGAGCTGCAGTTGGTTGAGGTAAGCCGGATCGTTGGAGGCCTTTTGAAACGCCGCGCTCAGGCGCGCTGCAATTTTAGGGTCTAAGTTTTTAGGGGTCACCAAACCCATGGGGGGCACGCCAAGATGGCCATGATCAACACGTCCGAGTTACCCGACAGCAAGACCATACGATCGCCTGCGCGCACGCCTCGCGCTTGCAAGGCAGCGGCTTGACGCGCGACCTCGTCCATCAATTGGGCAAAAGTCCAACGACGCTCTCCCTGATCGTCGAGATGAACCAACGCAATCTCTTGCGCTTGGCGCTGTACGGCGCGATGCAATCCTTGAGTCAAGTACACAGCAGTGGCATCCCAATTACATGATGAGCCCTCAGCTTAGAAATAAGACATGCCTTGCTCAATGGCTGAAATCATCAAAAACGTTGGCAATTTCGTTACGCCCTATGGAATTCCCTAATGCGGCACGCCACTTTTTTTTGCCAATCAAAATGAAGTTTCTTGCCATTGTGAGCATGTGCCCTTGCCCGCACCATGCGGTGAAGGGTGCATGCAAGACACCGCCCGTGAAAAACAACCGAGTGAGTATGCACAAGGAGACATTCATGCAAGAACCCCAAGCAAGCGTGGGACGCCGCCAAGCCCTGAGCCTGATGGCCATGGCCTTAGCAACACCCAACACCTGGGCGCAAACCGAACACAACTTTCCGAATCGGCCGATCAAAATCATCGTGCCCTTCACGCCCGGTGGCACCACCGATATATTGGCGCGCAGCATCGGACAAAAACTGGCCGAGTACTGGGGACAACCCGTGGTGGTCGACAACCGACCCGGCGCGGCTGGCTGGATTGGCATCACCGGCATGGCCAAGTCGCCCCCCGATGGCTACACGATTGGCTTGACGATCTCGTCCATCATTTACGCCAAGTCGCTCTACAACAAACTGCCGTTTGACATCGCCACAGACTTCGAGCCGGTGTCCATCATTTCGCGCTCGGCCATTGCCCTAACGGTGCCAGCGCAATTTCCGGCTAACAACTTGCAGGAGTTCATTCAGTACGTGCGCAAGAACCCGGGCAAATGCAGCTATGGCTCGTTCGGGCAAGGCACCTCGGCCCACATCTTTGGTGAAACGCTGAACATGACGGCCAAACTCGATGTGGTTCACGTGCCTTTCAAAGGTGCAGCGCCCATCGTCACAGATTTGTTGGGCGGGCAACTCACCGCAGCGTTTTTAGACACCGGCACCGTGCGCCCGCTGGTGCTCGCAGGCAAGATCAAACTCATCGCCATGAGTGGCACACAGCGCGTGGCCGCATTGCCAAGCGTGCCCACCTTTGCCGAGCAAGGCTACAAAGGGTTTGAGCCCGTGGGCTTCTTTCAAGTGCTGGCCCCTGCCAATACACCCAAAGAGATCACACGCAAGCTCTCGGCAGGCATTGCCAGAGCGCTGCAATCGGATGACTTGAAAACACGCATGACCGAGTTTGGCCAAGAACCCGTGGGCAGCACGCCTGAAGAGCTGGCCGCAGGCATCAAGATCGATGGCGATATTTTTGACCGCGCCATCAAAGCCTCCAATATCAAGGTGGATCAAAACTGATGCAAGCCACGCACCGCACTGTTTTGCGTGAAGACCACGAACAATTTCGGATTCAGGTTCGCCGTTTTGTAGAGCGCGAAATCGCGCCCTTTCATCTGCAATGGGAAGAAGAAGGTTTAGTGCCGCGCTCGGTTTGGCTCAAAGCCGGTGAGGCGGGCTTGCTGTGCTGCACCCTGCCCCCGCCCTACGGCGGTGGTGGCGACTTTGGCCACTCGGCAGTGGTGATTGAAGAGCTGGCCCGAGTCAACGCCACAGGCGTAGGCTTTAGCTTGCACTCTGACGTTGTGGCGCCCTACCTCTTGGCCTACGGCAGCGAAGAACAAAAGCAACGCTGGCTGCCACGCATGGCCAGCGGCGAGCTGATTGGCGCCATCGCCATGACCGAGCCCGATGCCGGCAGCGATGTCAAAGCGGTGCGCACCCACGCACGCGTTGAAGGCGATCATTACGTGCTCAACGGCCAAAAAACTTATATCTCCAACGGCATCAATGCGGGCTTGGTGATCGTGGTCGCAAAAACCGATCCAGAGCTGGCAGCCAAAGGCATGTCGCTGCTGTGCGTAGAAGACGGCATGCCCGGCTTCACGCGGGGCAAGCCCATGCGCAAGATTGGCCTCAAGGGCCAAGACACAGCAGAGTTGTTTTTTCAAGACGTTCGGGTGCCCCTCACGAACCGGTTGGGCGAAGAGAACAAAGGCTTTGGCTACTTGATGCATCAACTGGCGCAAGAGCGTTTGATCATTGCCATTCGCGCCGCCGCGTCGATTGAGGCGTTTTTGGAACGCACGCTGGCCTATACCCGCGAGCGCAAAGCCTTTGGTCAAAGCGTATTCGCCTACCAAAACACCCGCTTCCGATTGGCCGAAGCCAAAGCGCAGTCGACCATGCTGCGCGTGTTTGTCGACAACTGTTTGAAATTGCACCTGCAAGGCCAACTCAACGCCGAGCGGGCTGCCATGGCCAAGCTCAATGCTTCGGAAATGCAAAACAAACTGCTGGATGAGTTTTTACAAATGCACGGCGGCCAAGGCTATATGGTCGAGAGCGGCGTGGGCAGCGCGTGGGTCGATGCGCGCATTGCCCGCATCTACGGTGGCAGCAACGAAATCATGAAAGAAATCATCGCGCGCGGCTTGTAACCACGCGATGCACACGGAGACTTCCATGCAAGCACCCCTCAAAGGCATCAAGGTCGTTGACCTGTCGGCGGTCGTATCCGGCCCCATGGCCGCAGGCATCTTGGCCGACCAAGGTGCCGACGTCATCAAAGTTGAAACCCAAGGCGGCGACCTGACCCGCGTGATTGGCCCCACAGTGGGCGACTTAACCGCGCTGTTCATTTCTATCAATCGCGGCAAACGCTGCATCGTGCTGGATTTGAAACAAGCTGAAGGCGCACGCGTGTTGCGGGACTTGATTGCCAGCGCCGATGTGTTGGTCGAGAACTTTCGCCCCGGGGCGTTGGCTCGTTTGGGCTTTTCCTATGAAGCAGTGGCCGCCTACAACCCACGCTTGGTGTACCTCTCAATTTCGGGCTTTGGCCAATCCGGCCCCTTTGCCAATTACCGCGTGTATGACCCGGTGATTCAAGCCGTGTCTGGCTTTGCCGATGCCCATCCCGATGTGGCCACGGGCGAGCCCAAACTGCTGCAAACCTTGCTGTGCGACAAGATCACCGCCCTCACCGCCTCACAGGCCATTTGCGCCGCGCTGCATGCGCGTGCCACCACCGGACAAGGACAAAAGATTGAGCTATCCATGCTCGATGCTGCCGTCTCGTTTCTGTGGCCTGAAGCGCTGTACAACCACAGCTTCTTGGATGCCAAGCCGCCTGTCGTGCCCGAGTTCGGAGCCAGCCAGCGCCTGTGGCAATGCCACGATGGGTGGTTCGCCATGATCACGCCACAAGACGATGAGTTCATGGCCATGTGCCGCGTGTTGGGCAAGCCCGAGCTCAAAGACGATCCGCGCTTTGCAACCATCTTGCTGCGCCGCGATCATCACCACGCGCTGCGCGACATCTTGGACCCCCTAGTGCTCAAAGAATCGGTACACGATGTGGTGGCGCGACTGGGTGCCGCAGGCGTGCCAGTGGGCAAGGTGAATGAGAAAAAAGATCTGGCGATGGACCCGCAAATTCAGCACAACCACACCCTGACCGACACCGTCTACCCCGATGTCGGTAGAGTGCGCTCACCACGCGCAGCCGCCGTTTTTCCTGCGGTTCAAGAAACGCCAGCGCCATTGGCGGGTCATTTGGGCGAACACACGCGCACCATCTTGCAAGAGCTGGGGCGCAGCACCGAACAGGTGGACGCCCTCTATGCCAGCGGTGCTGTGCGTTGATGCACCAGGGATGACAAAGCGATGATGCAACTCTGTGCCGATCTACAAGCCGAATATGCGGCGCTGGCCGTATTGGGCCAATCGCTCACACCCACGGAATGGCGTATGCCCACCGCCTTTCATGGCTGGAGCGCTTGGGACGAAATTGCGCACATCTGTTTGATCGACGAAGTGGGCGCCTTGGCCGTCACCGATGCAGCGGCGTTTGCACAACAAGCCGCCTTGCTGCGCCAACGCCGTGCAGCGGGCGAAGAAATCAGCGCCATTGCACGCGCGACCTACCAACACTTGGACGGTCCTCAACTGATTCAACATTGGACGCCGGTGTACACACGCTTGGTCGATGCACTGGCGCGCTTGGGGCCCAAAGACCGCTTGCCCTGGTTTGGCCCCAGCATGAGCGCACGCTCGTTTGCCACCGCACGTTTGATGGAAACCTGGGCACATGGACAAGATGTGTACGACGCGCTGCGTGTGACGCGGCCTGTGACTCCACGCTTGCAACACATTGCGCATCTAGGCGTCACCACCTTCGGATGGACATTTCAAAACCGCGGCCTGCCAGTGCCCACACCTGCACCGCATGTGGTACTCAGCGGTGCCGAGGGTGCCACATGGACGTGGAACGACCCCTCGTCTACCGACTGCGTACAAGGCACGGCGACAGCCTTGTGTTTGGTGGTCACACAACGCCGACACGTGTCAGACACGCAGCTAACACACAGGGGCACGGCCACCGCGTGGCTCACACGCGCGCAGTGCTTTGCGGGCCCACCGTCTGATGGCCCTGCGCCCGGTGTGCGCAAGTTGTGAGTGAACCAAGCGCCCATGGACAGCTTGCCCTTATCGTTGCACCACGCGCAGACCATTGAAGCGGCGCTGCAAGCCTGGCGCGCGGAATTGGGCAAGGACTGTTTGTCTGATTTCTTTTTCTCCAACCTGTATTTATTTCGCAGCGTCCACGACTACCGTTTTTGGCCGGGTGACAAGCCTCGCATCTCAGGCCTCACTTATGACGGGCAACGTCATGTGTTGCCGTTGTTTGACCTGAACCAGACCAGCCTCGCCGAGCTGCAAGACATGCTCGCTGAACACGGTTTTTTTTATCCGGTCAGCGCCGCGGTGGTGGCGCAGTTGGATGCACGTGCCTTTGACATCACGGCCCACGAGGCCGATGCCGACTACCTTTACCCTGCCGATCACTTTCGCCACTACCGTGGCCAACAGCTGCACAAAAAGAAAAACCAAATGCAGCAACTGCTGGCACGCGGCCCTGTATCGTCTCGACCCTTGAACGGCGAGTGTGTAGACCATGCACACGCCGTGTTGGCGCAATGGTTGTGCGACAAACACAAAACCGAGGACCAAGCCGACGCACAAGCCTGCCGCGAAGCCTTGCACCTCATGCAAGACCTGAAGCTAGAAGGCGCGGTGTACTACCTGGATGAACAGCCGATTGGTTTTTTGTTGGCGCAAGCCATCAACCCCAGCTTGGCTGTGATGCGGTTTGCCAAAGGGGTGGACGCCTTCACAGGGGTGTACCAGTTCATGTTCCATAACTTTTGCGTGAACCGCCCTGCGTTGCAATGGCTGAACTTTGAGCAAGATTTGGGTTTGCCAAATTTTCGGCAAACCAAACGTTCTTACAACCCCAGCCACATGATTCAGAAATACCGCGTGCGTTTGAATCAATTCACCGCGCAAGCGAACTGACGGCGCTCCGCCCCCGCGTTGGCCATGGCTTCGAAGCTGCTGTTCAAGCGGTTTTTGATGAAGTACTCAATCATGGCTTTGGGGAACACGGAATCGGGCTCTGACTCGGCGCGGTATTTGAACACCGTGCCATTGCCTTCTTCCTCCAGACGCCACGAGCCTTTATAGGACTTGGCCTCACCGCTGATTTGCACAAAGTCTGTATCCTTGTTGGGCTGCTCGGTCATTTACTGCACCATGCGCATATTGATGGGGAAAAACAAAATGCGCTCTTGCAGCAAAGGCTGCACACGCGCTTTGCCGCCATCCAAACGTGTGGAGGAGGAAGCCACCACACCCGGAATGCTTTTGGCCGCGTCGTAGTCGGTCAAATACCGATACGACTGACACAAACTCAAGGCAGATGAAAGCTGGCTTGCGTGTAAAACACATTGCCTTGTTGCGTCACATCGACTTTGATTTTGTAGTCCTCCGCATCGGCCCAAGCCAGCGCTGAAACAACACAACTCGTCATTGCAACAGATTGCCACTTATTCAATGCAATGTCCTCTTTGTGAATTGATGCGAGTAGCGTAACCCATCACTCGGGTTTGATGCCAATCGCTTTGACAATGCCCGCCCAACGTGTGCGTTCACTGCGCATGAAGACTTCAAATTCAGCCACGCTCATCTTGGTCTCGGCCAACGAGCCCAGGGTTTGCAAACGCTGCACCACATCGGGCTGCTTGAGCACCACCTCGAGCTCGCGGCTCATGTGGTCCACGATGTCTTTGGGTGTGCCTGCGGGGGCAAACAAACCATTCCAGCCGCTGTATTCAAAACCCGAAAAAGTTTCCGACAAGGTGGGCACCGACGGCAAGTTGGCTGTGCGTTGCGCCGTGCTCACCGCCAAGGCTTTGATTTGTCCCGAGCGGATGTAGCTCAACAAGGCAGCTTCGGGCAAGCAGATGAAGTCCACGCGGCCACCGATCACATCTTGAATCGCATCCGGTGCTTTGTTGTAGGGCACGTGGGTGAACTTGATGCCCGCCATGGCCGCAAATGAATCGGCCAACATGCCCGAGAAAGTTTTGGGGCCCTCTGTGGCGATCGCCAATTTTTCGGGCTGCGACTTGGCTGCGGCAATCGCGTCTGCCAAGCTTGCGCCACCAAAGGACGAACCTGCAGCAATGACAAAGGGGCTGCGGCCAATCAAGCGCACAGGTGTAAAGTCTTTTTCTGGGTCATAGGGTAAGGCTTTGAAGGTGAACACATTGGTCACCATGGCTGCGGTGGTGGCGTAATAAAACGTGTAACCATCTGCAGGTGAACGCATGGCGGCTTGCGCACCGATGACGTTTTGGCCACCGGGGCGGTTGTCTACCACGATGGGTTGGCCGATTCGGCGGCTGACGTTGTCCGCCACAAAACGCGCCAAGATGTCGGGGCCCGATCCTGCGGGCTGCGACAAGATCCATTTGATGGGGCGGCCTGGCCAAGCTTGGGCCAATGCTGCACCGCTCATGCCTGATGCTGCCGAAACAAGGCCTGCTTGTAAAAATTGTCTGCGTTCCATGGTTGTCTCCTAGTGAATGTTGTTTGCTGTCGTTGTTCAGGCCAAGGTCAAGCCATTCAATTGGCTGGCCAAGTCGTATGCGGAGGCGCTCACGCCGTAGATGTAGTGGTCGGGGCGAACGATGGCGGCTTTGACGCCATATTTTTGAAACCAATTCGCCAGCACACCTTCGGCCTCGTTGAAGTCGGGCGTGCCAACTTGGGCGGTGGTCAAGGCGGGCAAATGGTGGTGGTGCGTAGCTTGCACAAAGTCGCCCCCCGCATCGGCCGACAAGATGATGCGCCATCCGGCACCCAACACATCGTCCATGCGCGCTTGCTGCCCGTTGGCCATGTTGAGCAAGGGCTGAGGAAAGATGGTGCCTCTCGCTGCGTGTGGCGTGCTGGCCAACAAACCGGTCGACAAAGCAGGCTGCACATCTTGACGCGGCGTGGGTTTGACCACACCACCGCAATCGGTCAACAACTGCGCATCGCGCGCGCGCGCTTTGGCCACGTCACGCTCGGTGATGATTTGCCCGATGTGTTTGATGCGTGTCGTCAAGTCCGTCACATGGGCTTTGCGCTCGGCACCATAAGAGTCGAGCAAGGTATCTGCGCCGCCGTGACGCAACACGGCTTCGAGTTTCCAGCACAGGTTGACCGCATCGCGCACGCCCTGACACATACCCTGCCCCAAGAACGGCGGCTGTTGATGCGCAGAGTCGCCCGCCACAAAGACGCGGCCATTGCGCCAGGTATTGGCCACCAAGGCATGAAAGCGATAGCTCGCTTGACGCCACAAGGTGCCATCGGCAGGCGTTAACCACGGGGCCAGCAAGCGCCAAGCGCCTTCGGGTGTGGCTAAAGCTTTGGGGTCTTCGCCTGCGTTGATCGAGATCTCCCAGCGTCTGTGCATGCCGGGCCCAATGACGTAAGTCGATGGACGCTCGGGGTTGCAGTACTGCACGCTGGTGGTGGGCAGCTTAGCCAAGCCTTGTGCGTTGACCATCACATCGATCACCAACCAAGGTTCATCAAAGCCCAAGTCATCAAGTGTGATGCCGGCTTGCTCACGCACGGTGCTGCTCGCGCCATCACAGCCCATCACATAGCGCGCCTTGACTTGGGACGTGCTGCCATCCTCAGCCTGCAAGCTCAGGGTGGCGTGTGTGCTGTCTTGCGTCAAGGCGGTCAGGGTGAGCCCGAGTTGAATCGTCACGGCGTCGTGCGACGCGGCGTACGCGCGCAGAATGCCTTCCACAGGCGGTTGCGTGAACACCACCGAGGGCGTGTGGCTCAGCGGATAAGGCGCAGCCACGGTGGACATGCGTTTGATGACTTGCCCATCCACACCGTAGTAAACCGAATCGGTGAACGGCTCTAGGTACGGTTTGATTTTTTTGCCAATGCCCATCTGTTGAAACAGTCTGGACATCTCGTGGTCTAAGGCAATGGCGCGTGGCTTGTCATACACATCGTGCGACTTGTCGCACACAAAGGTACGAATGCCCTTCGCGCCCAACAAGCCTGCAGCCACGGCCCCCGTGGGGCCAAAGCCCACGATGGCCACGTCGTACATGTCGGAATCTACCGTCTGGACCATGGTCAAGCCGCCTCATCCTGAATGGTGTTGTGCAAAAGACCGATCTGTTCAATTTCAATCTCGATGGTGTCGCCATGCTTCATCCAGACGGGCGGAGTGCGTGCTTGGCCCACACCTGCGGGGGTGCCCATGATGATCAAGTCACCGGGCTCTAAGGTCAGGCATTCAGTGAGCAAGGTGATGGTTTCTGCCACGCCCCAAATCATGTCGCGGGTGTTGGCGTCTTGCATGATGTGGCCGTTCAAGCGCGATTGAATGCGCAAGTCGGTGGCGCCGGGGGGCAGCTCATCGGCGCTGACCAACACGGGGCCAAAGCCACCGGTTTGGTCGAAGTTTTTGCCAATCGTCCACTGCGGTGTTTTCTTTTGGTAGTCGCGCACCGAGATGTCGTTGAAACAGCTGTAGCCAAACACTGCGTCCAAGGCGCTGTCCATGGTGGCGTGCTTGACGGTTTTGCCAATCACCACAGCCAACTCGGCTTCGTAGTCGAAGCGCTCAGACACTTGGGGACGAATGGCCTGCGCGTTGGGTGCCAACAAAGACGATGCAGAGCGCAAGAAGAACCATGGGTATTCAGGCTTGTCGCGTCCACCTTCTTTGGCGTGGTCAAAGTAGTTCAACCCCAAGCAAATGATCTTGCCTGGCTCGGGCATGATGGGCGCGAGCTGCAAGCTGGCCATGGGCAAACGTACAGCGGTAGAAGCCAACGCAGCTTTGGCGGCAGCCGCCAAATCGACGCCCGACTTCAAGGCCAAGCGCAAATCGGCATTGACCTGCGGTTGCGCTTTGTTCAAGTCAATCACCTGATCGCCATCGATCAAGCCCAAACGATCTTGACCGCCTTGATGGAATGTTGTGAAACGCATGTGGATATCCTGAAAAGTTAGAGAGAAGAAACAAACACAATGGCTTTCTGAGCCTCTTTGAGACGCGCACTCGGGGGCGCAGAAATGCCCCATTGGTCCACGCGTCCGGGGGGCCACGTCCAGTCCGTGGGTTGACCCGCTTGGTAGCTGTCGTCGATTTGCTCCACCTCGGCCGTGTACTCAATCACCACGTCAAAGGGGCCCACGAAATAGTTGAACGCGTTGTCGCCTGGGCCATGACGGCCGGGGCCCCACTCGGTGGCGAAGCCCGCGTCTTTCATGCGCCCTGCACCGCGCATGACTGAATCCAAATCGGACATCAAAAAGGCAATGTGGTTGAGCGCGTCGTTGTCGGTGTCGCCCAGCGCCACGCTGTGGTGGTCGCTGTTGCAACGCATGAACGCCATGATGCGGGTGCGGTCTGACAACGAGAAGTCAAACACCGCTTCCATGAAACCACGCGTGTCCTCAACGTGGTGGCTGTTGAGCACCGCATGCGCCAAACGTATGGGCTTGTCTTTGGCCTCATGTGCATCGGCATGCAAAGCGTCACCATATACCAGCTGAAAAATTCGACCATCCGGATCGGCCACGGTCACGGCCACGCCGCCGCCAGGCTCGGTCACAGGTGCTTTGGCTTGCAACACTTGGCCACCCGCTTGCACGGCGGCTTGTGCAACGGCGTCAAGCGCCGAGGCATCACGGGCACGCAAGGTGACATGCCGAATTTGTGCATCGCCCGCCGCTTGGTGCAAGGCCAGCAAATGGTGATCGGCACCTGTGCCACGCAGGTAAATGGCGTCGGCTGTGCGAGCAACCACATCCAGGTGCCATGTGGTGGTGTAAAAACTTTCTGCAGTCGCTAGGTCTGGCACATTCAACGCCACACTGCGCAGCGCGCTCACACGAGAAGATGCATGGGTCATGGGTTCTCCAAAAATTTAAGCGGCCAAGCCAAAAAAACGACGGGCATTGGCGTGAGTGAGTTGGTCCACCACGGCGGCGTCAAACCCGGCGTCTTGAATACGCGCGACGGGTTGGTGGTCGTGGAAGTTAAAGGGATAGTCGGTGCCCATCATCAGCTGCGAGGCGCCAAAGGTTTGCACCAAGTGGCGAAGCGTCGGGGCGTCAAACACCAAGGTGTCGTAATAGAGTTCACGCGCTTGTTCGGTGGGCGGGCGCAGCACGCTGTCTTTGAGCGCAGGAAACACCGACATGGCTTGTTGCAAACGTGGCAGCAACATGGCCAAGGTGCCGCCTCCGTGGCTGAACGCCAAACGCAGTGTGGGGTAACGCGTCAACAAGTTGCCCGTCAACACCGAGGCTGCGGCCAAGCCCACATCAGTGGGATAGGCCAAGACCTGCTGCAAAGGCGCAGGCCCCAGCAAACGGTCCATACCGGTGGGACGCAAGGCATGCACAAACACCGGCATGTCCAAAGCCACGCAGGCTTCAAAGAAGGGATCGAATTTCGGGTCTCCCATCACCACACCATTGATGTTGCTGCCAATCTCCACACCCTGCAGCCCCAAAGCGCTCTTCATGTAATGCAGCTCGTCAATGGCCAAAGCCACGTCTTGCAAGGGCACCGCCCCCATGCCCACCAACTGACCGCCAGACTCATGCACCATGGTCGCGATTTGTTCGTTCAGAAAACGTACCAGCTGTGCGCCGTCGGCGGGTTGCATCCAATACGAGAGCAACTCGGGCATAGGCGAAATAGCTTGCAAGCTCAAGCCCATGTCCGGGAAATCAGCCAAACGCCGTGAGGTGGTCCAACACTTGTCAGACACGGTGCGGTAGTTCTTGCCGTCGATCATGACGTGACGGTGGCACTCATGCGCTGGGGCCATCGACGGCCAGCCTGAGGGCACCACATGGCCCAAGTATTTCGGGAACTCGCCGGGAATGACATGCGCATGCACATCAATGCCGCAACTGCAGGACTGGGCAGCTTGCATGTGAATGTCTCCCTTTTGTGGTTGCCATGTCTGGGTGCATGGCGATTTGATCTAAGTCAAGGAGTCTAAGGATCACCCACCCCTTCATCTAGTCAATTCCATGGATACATAATATTCACACCATGGATATACGATCAGTCGATTTAAACCTGCTTGTGGTGTTCAACGCCATGCTGGAACACCGCAACGTCACCAAGGCGGGCGAAGCTTTGCGCTTAAGTCAACCGGCGATGAGCGCTGCGGTGTCTCGGCTGCGCAGCTTGTTTGACGACCCGTTGTTTGTGCGATCTGGCGCGGCGATGGTGCCCACACCCAAGGCGCAAATGCTCAGCCCCAGCATTCGGCAAGTGGTGCGCACGATTGAGATCGACATCTTGCGTCCCACCAGCTTTGACCCCGCCAGCAGCAACCGCACGTTCACCCTGGTCACGCCCGACATTGCCGAGGTCAACTTTCTTCCCCGCTTGTTGACAGAGTTGGCACAACAAGCGCCGCACATCAACCTCAAAACCTTGGCCATGCCCAGGCAAGCGGCGGCGCAAGCCTTGGAGTCGGGGGTGGCAGAAATGGCGATTGGCTATTTCCCTGATTTGCACAAGGCGGGCTTCTTTCAGCAAAAGCTGATCTCGAGTGCGCATGTGTGTTTGGTTCGCAAAGACCATCCCGAGATCGGTCACAAACTCTCGCTCGCGCAGTTCAACCAGTCGCTGCACGCGGTGGTCAAACCCGATGGTCGCGAGCATGTGTTTGAGCAGTTTTTACAAAGCAAAGGCATTGAGCGGCGTGTGGTGGTGGAGTTGTCGCACTTCATGAGCTTGCTGCCCATTGTGGAAACATCGAACCTGATCGCCACCGTGCCCAAAGACTTGGCCGACTTCTTTGTCAAACACGGCAAGGTGCGCTATGTAGACACGCCCATGAAGTCACCCGTCATTGATGTGCATTTGTTTTGGCACCAACGTTTTCAAAAAGACCAAGCCCACGTTTGGCTTCGGCAAGTGATCTACAAACTGTTCAGCCCTTCGCACTGAAGCGCACGCCCTACTGAATAAGCAGCTAAGTACGTGGACACGATCACCGCAGGCTCAATGGTCACAGATACGACAGAGATTTGAATGGCATTCCATACCATCGAGACATCTGCTTTGAACTCTTTTTTGAGAAACCCAACGCCATGAAAAATCTACAGCTCAGCCTGATCGTTGGCCTTTGCTCTACCCCACTAGTCTCCCAAGCGCAAGAGTAGCCCATCAAGCTGATCGTGCCGTTTCCAGCAGGCGGCCCGACCGAGCTCGTAGGCCGTGAAGCCGCCAACATCTTGCGCGAAGAACTCAAGCAACCGGTGATCGTCGAAAACTGCCCGGACGGCAACGGTGTGCTGGGCCACAGCGTGTTGGCCAAATCGCCGGCCGATGGCTACACCATTGGCTTGCTGGTGATCACGGTATCGATTGCGCCGCACTTGGGCAATGCACCGTTTGACACCTTCAAAGACTTTGCGCCCATCAGCAACATGGTATCGATGACGCCCATCATCGTGGCCAACAACAACGCCCCGTTCAACAACTTGTCAGAGCTGACCACGTATGCCAAAACCAACCCCGAGAAGCTGGCCTATGGCACACACGGCGTGGCCACGGCCAAAGAGTCGGGCTACCCTGGCTTGGTGGTGTCACCGTGGTTTGGCTTGGGCGCACCGGCTGGCGTGCCTGCAGACATTCTTCAAAAAATGCATGCCGCCATTGCCAAGGGTTTGAACACCAAAGAGGTGCAAGACAAGTTTGCAGCCATTGGTGCTTCGGTGCATTCCAGCAAATCGCCCGCTGAGTTTTCGGACTACATCAAATCGGAATACGAGCGCTGGGGCAAGGTGATCAAAGCGGCCGATGTGAAGGCCGAGTGATCAAGCGCCTTGAAGGCGCAAGCCCAACTTAAAGATCGGCCTGCCGGTACAGATCGCTGGCGCGGGTCAGGTGATCGCTCATCGCTTTGACAGCACCTGGCGCATCATGGGCCGCAATGGCATCGATGATTTTTTGGTGCTCCGCCAAGGTCAACTCTTCCGCGCCGGGCGCACGAACAATCGACTGGTAATACGCACTGGCCCAGCCAAACAAGGCCTCGACGATGGCCGGGTAAATCGGGTTACCGCTGATTCGTGCAATCTCGCGGTGAAAGGCCATGTCTTGTTTCATGAACTGATCCAAGTTGACCATGGAGGCGCGGTGGTCCGCTTGTCGCGCCTGCAACCGCAACACGTCATCGGGTGTGGCTTTTTCTGCCGCAAGCTTGACCATGCCGGTTTCTAAAAACAGCCTCGCTTCTTTGAGGTGATCCAGCGTTTCGGGTTGCATGCGCAGCAAATGGCGGGCACCGCCTGCAATTTGATCGATCAGCAAATGCGCGGTAGGCACCACCACCCTCGCCCGCTCGCCATGAGAGATTTCCACAATGCCCGAACGCGCCAACTCTTGCAGCGCTTCGCGCACAGCCACGCGGCCCACGCCATACACCTCCATCAACTCGCGCTCTGAAGGCAGTTGGTCACCGGGGCCAATCTCGCCCGATTCAATGCGTTGCATGAGTCGATCAAGAACTTCTTGATAGAGCTTTCGTCTTTGGATGGGTTCAACAGTCATGGCATGAATCTACCATCACACGAATTGGCCAGACCTCACTTGTCCGTAAAAATGGGGCAAACCCAATTGCCCACCTTTCAAGGCCACTTCGAGCCCATCGCGTTTGGGGTCATCCGACCAAGCGCGGCACAAAGGCACCCCAGGCGCCATGCCCGCCGCCACGGTCAAGGCTCGAATCCCCAAATGACTGCCCACCGCCCCCGAACTGTCACCGCCCGCCACCACGATGCGGCGAATGGGCGAAGCGTCAAGCACCTGCCGCATGATTTCGGCCAACACCTGCCCCACGCGCGCGGCTGCATCACTTTTACGCATCTGAGCCGCCGCAGCGGTGGCGTCAAAGTTCAGTACAGACGGGTCATCAGGACCTTCGGCAGAAAACACAAGCGAGGAAATGTTTTGCGCAATGGCGGCCAGCGCCCCACTCACCAAGCGTGCGATTTCTGCATCGACTTGCTGCGGGTTCAAACATTTGGCGATGTCCAAGCGTTCGGTGGCAAAACCGTTTGCACGCGCCCATTGAATTTGTAACGCACTCATGGGCGAACAACTGCCGCTCACCACCGCAATGCATGCCACCTCTTGGGCCACAGGCAAGCTTGGTGTCGCAGGAATCAGCCCCTGCTGACGCCAATAGGCCGCTAACGCATATTGCAACCCCGATGACGAAGCGCTGAACACACCTTGGCCGCGGTTCTCCCACACCAAACGCCCCGCTTCAATTTGACTGGCGGTGTCAGCCACGTCAATCATCACCACGGGTTGATCGTTGCCTTGCAAAGCAGCGCAACGTTCTTGACCCACGCCTTCGGCGAGTTCAACCAAGTCAATCAGTTCAATGCGTCGAGGCGTTTGTTGAGCCAAATGCACGCGCAAATCGCTCTCCTGCATGGGCGTGACGGGATGGCGCGACATGGTGGGGTGGCGGTCAATGCGATGCACCGCGCCATTGGCTGCCGCAAACAAATGCCCAAACACTTGGTAGCGCTTGAGCCTTGGTGCGCCGACCACCATGGGCGACCACGTCGAGGCCGAGGTGGTCACCCCCAAATCAATCGCCTGGCCAATCGAGCCCACTCGGGCCGATGAGTCAAAGGTGGAGCACACCTTGTATTGCAAAACAGGGGCGCCCATCGCATGCAAGCGTTCAAACACAGCAGGGAGTTCACGCCGCATCCACTCAGGACTTTGACCGCGCGACTGCCCAGCCAAACCCACGCAACGCATGTGCCCGAAACGCGCCAAGTCTTCAAGACGCGGCAAATCTAAAAACAAAACAGTGGGCACGCCCGCTGCAGTGAAAGCCTCCATCACATCGGTGGAGCCGGTGAAGTCGTCCCCGTAATAGGTGAGCAAAAGCCCGTCGGGCCACACAGATTTTTGGGCAGACATGGCGGTCACCAAAAAGTCAAGGCGCGTTGCAAAGCGGGGCGGTCTTTGGCGTAGCTGGCCAAATCCACACCGGCTTCAGCCGCCTCCCAAGCTTGACGCAACGCCGTCACGCCACACGCCACGCCATCGGGATGACCAAAAATACCGCCGCCTGCGGTGCAAATCAAATCAGCATTGCCCAAGGCGGCATAGGTGTCGTGCGCTTGCAGACCCGTTTGGGCCGAACTGAACACGGGCACGGCTTGCATGGGTGCATGTTCAAACATGGGGGTGATCACCGAGCGTGCAGCGGCAATGACCACCTCGTCGGGTTCGCTGAATTTGTTGCGCAAGCCATTCACATGCAAATGGTCCACGCCCGCCAAACGCCAAATTTGTTGCCACGCGGCGAAGTCCCAGCCCACATACGGACTGCGGCTCAAATAACCCCAACCCGCGCGATGCGCATGGATGGGCAAGGTGCTGTGCTGCCTGAAGGCGCTCAGGCCGGTCAGGCCCACAGAGTTCAAACAGACCATCACACACGAGCCTTGGTGCTTCAACACCCAATCGTGGCGACGCTTCATTTGGTCGAGGTCGCCGGTGATGTTGAAGGCCACCATCACTTGGCGCCCCATCTTTTGCGTAGCGTCATTCACCACGCGCATCACGGCTTCTACGCGTTGGTCGAACGGACAGTAGCTGCCATCGGCTTGCAGTTCATCGTCTTTGATGAAGTCAATCCCGCCATCGACCAAGAGCTGCACTTGCTGGGCCGTTTCAGACACGCTCAAGCCCACGCTGGGTTTGATGATGGTGCCAATCAGCGGGCCCTTGGCCACGCCGCTCAAACGTCGTGTGCCCGCCATGCCAAAGGCTGGACCTGGATAGGCTTTGGCAAACGCGGGTGGCAAAGTTAAATCTAACAAGCGCAGGCCAGAGACTTGTGCCAACTCAAACAAATTGCCAGCCACCGTGGCCATCAAGGTGGGCAAACAAGGCCCCATGTTTTCCAAGGGCCACGACAGTTCCAGCAAACAGCGCGTGTAGGTGTTGGACTTCATGCCACCCGGCAAGCTGGGCTCTGCCACCGTTTCTAAGACCTGCAAAGACTCCACCCGTGCGCCAGAGCGCTCTTTCAAAGCAGGGGTTTCCGTGGCGAGCTTTAAAAACGTGCCGCTGGACTGTTCGCCTGCGATCACCTCGGCGGCACGCAGCGGGTCGTCCCCTGTTTCTAGCCAATATCGGGCATAAATTCGTTCGCTCATCTCCACACTTTCTTGCATAAAAAAAGACGGCCTCAGGGGTGTGAGGGCCGTCTTTCAGAGTTGCATCGTTTTATTTGTATTCTTGAATTTTGCGAATATTCTCAGCACCAAACTCTTTCGAGTAATTGGCGTAGGTTGTGCGCAATGCATCACGGAACGCCACACCGTCCACCTTGCGAATCACGGTCATGCCTTCCTTCTCAAGTTGGGCAATGCCGTTGGCTTCGTCTTCATTCACCTTTTGACGCTGCGCGACGTTGGCTTTTTTGGCGGCTTCAAAAAACACTTTTTTGTCTGCCTCGCTGAGCTTGTTCATCACGCGTGGTGAGGTCAAAAATAAAGCGGGTGAATACACATGGCCCGTCAACGACAAATGCTTTTGGACTTGCGAAAACTTAGAAGCCAAGATCACAGGAATCGGGTTTTCTTGACCATCCACCGTGCCTTGTTGCAAAGCGCCAAACACCTCAGGGAAAGCCATGGGCGTGGGTTGAATGCCAAACGCGCGGTAGCCGTCCATGTGCACTTTGTTTTCCATGGTGCGCATCTTCAAACCAGCGGCATCTTCGGGCTTCACGATGGCGCGTTTGCTGTTGGTCATGTGGCGAAAACCGTTTTCGGTCCACGCCAAAGCGACCAAGCCTTTGGCTGGGAATTTGCTGAGCATCTCTTGGCCTTGAGGACCGTCAAAGTATTTGCGCGCATGGTCGTAGTCGCGGAACAAAAACGGAATGTCCACGATCTTCACTTCAGGCACAAAGTTGCCGACGGGCCCTGTGGAGGTGTTCACAATGTCGAGCGTGCCCAATTGCACCGCTTCGATCATTTCGCGCTCTCCACCCAACGCACCGCTGGGGAATTGCTGACATTTGTAGCGGCCTTGCGTGCCTTTTTCAATTTCGTCACACAACACCGTCGAGCCCACGCCGTAATGCGAGGTGGCCGCGGGCGTGTAGCCAATTTTCAAAATGGTTTGGGCACTGACCGAGCTCAGCGCCAGCAACGAGGCGGCGGCAATCGAAGCGAAACGCACTGTCTTTTGAAATGTCATGAGGTCTCCTTGGGTTCTACGTTGGAAGGGCGAAAGGTGCACAGAAATCAGGTGATGCGCTCGATGCTGTCGGCAATTTCTTGGTGATCAAAAATTTGCTTCCAGTCATCGCGCATCAGGCGTGGCTTGCCAAAGGTGATGGCTTTGTTGCAGGCATCCGAGAACTGTCCTGGGATTTGCTTAAAGATCACGGCCGCCAAAATCGTCATGTGACCCAGCAAGAAATCGCGAGCCGCATCGGCAGGCACGCCGCGCGAGACCACTTCGTCCATGGCTTCACGCATCACATCGAGCAAAGTGGCGCAGACAGTTTCAGACAAACCGGGCTCCAACAACGCCATCTGCTCAACGGTCACGCGGTAAGAGCGCAAGATGGGCTGGTAAATGGTTTTGGCAATGTCCTCGCCCAAGTCAAAAGCGTCTTCTGGCCCTTGCATCAAGGCACTCACGATCGATTGCGCAGCAGTGACACCGCCAAAGTAGTCGGGCGATCCCGGGGTGTGCACTTCTGAACTGAAGATGCTGGGGTGGCAAGGGTGCGCCACGAAATACGTCAAATCAGGGCGCTTAGGCAAATGGCCCGCAAAGGGCGCTGCCGCATCCAAGGTCATCACCATGGTGCCAGCTTTGAGTTGGGGGGCAATCTCGGCAGCGAGCTTGCCAATCAAGGTGTCGGGCACGGCCAAGATGACCACATCCACATCTTTCAAGGCGTCTTCGACCGAGCAACAGGCAATGCCCAACTCGTCTTGCAGGCGCTTGCGCCCCACTTCACCGACTTCCACATGGCGAACTTGGTAAGGCGAGCCCACCAAGTTTTTCGACAAGCGTGCGCCCATCTTTCCGCCAGCCCCAAACAATGCAATTGATTTTGTCATCCACAGCCTCCACTCATATAGTGGCGTGATGGTATGACGAGTTCACCAGTTACAAAACTAGGACATCTACCTAGTCAATGCATGCAGCCATCAACGCAATCGGCGGCAAACGGCCTGAGTCACTTCGGTACAACGTGCGTGGCCACCTTGGTCGTGCGGAATGGCATCGCCATGCGACAACACGTCTTCCACGGCTTTTTCAACCCGATCTGCAGCTTGGTGCAAGTGGGCATCGCCATGTCGATCGGCCAACCAGCGCAACATCAGCGCGCCCGACAAAATGGTGGCGAGCGGGCTTGCCACGTCTTGCCCCGCAATGTCTGGTGCTGAGCCATGGGCGCCTTGAAACAAGCCATGGTGAAGTCCCAACTCGGCGGAAGGGGCCATGCCCAGCCCACCCACCGTGGCAGCACCTAAGTCAGAAATGATGTCGCCAAACATGTTTTCGGCCACGATGACGTCATAAAAATCTGGCTTCTTGAGCATGTGCACGGTGATGGCATCGGCGTAGGCATAGTCAATCGCAACATCGCTGTAAGACTGCGCCACCTCATCACACACCGCTCTGAAGAAGGCATAGCTTTTCAAAATATTGGCCTTGTCACAGACCGTCACGCGGCGCTGCTGATCGCGCGGTGCGCCTTGACGACGGCGTGACAAATCAAACGCAAACTTGGCCACACGCTCGACGCCTAAGCGGGTCATGACCAAGGTGTCGGTCACCACTTCGCCGCGCAGGTTCACACCCGCACCGCGGCTGGCGTACAAGCCTTCGGTGTTTTCACGCACGATGACGTAGTCAATCTGTCCTGCAGACCAATCGGCCAAGGGCGACTTCACACCGGCGTACAAACGAATGGGGCGAACGTTGGCAAACAAATCCAACTTGAAGCGAAGTTGCAAATGCAAGTCGTTGCCCACTTCGGTGCCATCGGCATAGGTCACACCGGGCAAGCCAGCCGCGCCATGAAGGATGGCATGCGCCTTGCGGCAAGCCGCATAGGTGTCGTCGGGCAACACATGCCCTGTGCGCTGGTAATGCCCTGCGCCGCCGTCGAAGGGTAAAAAATTCAAGACCCCAGCACCACACGCCTCGCGCAGCACTTGAATGGCGGACTGGCACACCTCTGGGCCGATGCCGTCACCATCTATCGTCACGATGTCATAGTTCATAGCGCGCACCTCTCAAAAATCAGTGGGATTGACGTTGCGCGATCATCGGAATGATCTCTGGCAGCAAGGCTTGGGGGTTGCCGTCTTGGCACGCGGTTGCCAGCGTACGCTGGATGGCCTCGGCCACCGTGCGATCCGCGTGCGTGTCTTTCGCCATCTCGTTGTAATAGCTCAAATCTTTCAAGGCATTGGCCATGCTGAAGCGCAAGCCCGAAGGGTCGCCATTGGCCAAGAAAGGTTTCAAGCGCTCCAACGCAGCGCCCCAGCCGCCGCCCATCGCCAACACATCCACAAAGGTTTGCGCGTTCACGCCAGACAATTGCGCACAAGCCGCAGCTTCGGCCAGCAAGGTGACGGTGCCAAGCGACACATAGTTATGCAGCAGTTTCATGCGATGCCCCGCGCCCACAGGCCCCGCATGCACGATGTTTTCAGCAAAGCACGACAAGATGGGCTTGCATTCTTCAAACAACTTGGCGTCGCCGCCAACCAGCAAATTCAGTCGCCCTTCAGCGGCTTCTTTGGGGGTGCGGGTCATGGGTGAATCTAAAAAGAACCCACCCTGCGCCATCACCAGTTGCGACACTTTTTCGGTCGACGTGGGCACTGCGGTCGAACAATCGATGACGATGGTGCCTGGGCGCATGCCCTGCAAAACGCCGTCATCGCCCAAAAGCACAGCCTCGACTTGCGGCGTTCCCGTGACGCACAAGATGATCACATCGCAATGACTCGCTAAGGCTTTGGGCGTTTTGAAGGTCCCTGCGCCAGCCGCCACCAAGGCGTCCAGCGGCTGGTTGCCGGCGTGCTCAAGCACCGACAGGTTTTGACCATGTTTGAGTAAGTTGCTGGCAATGCCGTGGCCCATCATGCCAATGCCGATCATTCCGATTTTTTTCATGTTTGCTCCGAATCCTGTGTGTTGTGTGTGAACCGAATGCGCCGCAGTGGCTCAATCGTGTTTGATAGAAATCGTCTTTAAAACGGTGAAGCTGTACAAGGCTTCAAAGCCTTTTTCACGACCATGGCCACTGGCCTTGACGCCACCAAACGGCAACTCAATGCCCCCGCCCGCGCCGTAGTTGTTGATGAACACTTGCCCCGCACGCATCTGCCGCGCCAAACGCATTTGGCGTGCGCCATCACGCGTCCAAACGCTGGCGACCAAACCAAAGTCTGTGCCGTTGGCCAACTTAACGGCATGGGCTTCGTCGTCAAAAGGCATGATGGCAATGACGGGGCCAAACACTTCTTCTTGCGCCAATCGGTGCCTAGGCGGCACATCACGAATCAATGTGGGCACTTGGTAAAAGCCGCCCTCCGGTGCACCGGCCACCACTTGACCAGCGCCCGCAACCGTCAACCCATCGCGCTTGGCTTCGTCCAAAAAGGCGGTCACGCGTTGCAACTGGGTTTGGCGAATCAGCGGGCCGCAATCCAAATCCATCGCAGCAGGCCCCACGCGCAAGGCATTGAAAGCCAATGCCAGTCGCGCAATGACCGCTTCGTACACGCTGCGTTCGACCAGCACGCGGCTGCCCGCCGAACACGTCTGCCCCGCGTTTTGCACGATGGCGTTCACGACCACTGGCACCATCGCATCCAAATCAGCGTCGGCAAACACCACTTGGGGCGATTTGCCGCCCAGCTCCAAGGTCACCGGTGTGTGATGCTCGGCTGCGGTTTGCACCACCAACTTGCCAATGTTGGGCGAGCCCGTGAACGAGATGTGATCGATGCCCGGGTGGCGCACCAAGGCATCACCCGCTTCATGGCCATAACCCGTGACCACGTTGATGGCCCCCGCAGGAAACCCCACCTCGGCCGCCAATTCCGCGACCCGCAAAATCGACAAGCAGGCGTCCTCCGCGGGCTTGACCACACAGGCATTACCTGCCGCCAGTGAACCGCCCACGCTGCGCCCAAAAATTTGCAAGGGGTAATTCCACGGAATGATGTGACCGGTCACACCCTGCGGCTCGCGAATGGTGAGGACGGTGTAGCCGTTCTGATAAGGAATGGTCTCCCCCATCAACTTGTCTGCAGCCCCCGCATAAAACTCAAAGTAACGCGCAATGGCCGTGACGTCAGCGCGTGCTTGCTTGAGCGGCTTGCCGCAGTCTCGCGATTCCAGCTGCGTCAACTCATCGATGTGATCGAGCATTTTTTGAGACAGTTTTTGCAGCAAACGACCACGCTCCGTTGCTGTCAAACGCCCCCACGCTCCGTCAAATGCAGCACGAGCGGCACGCACCGCCACATCCATGTCGTGTGCGTTGCCGCGCGCCAGTTTGTCAAAAACTTGGCCATCTGAAGGGTCGAGCACGTCGATGTACGCACCCGAAGTGGAGGCGACCCAAGCGTTGTTGATAAAGTGTTGTTTCATAAAGGTAAAGATCAGAGCGAAAGTGCGTGAATTTTGAAGAAAACGCACATAAGTTGTAAACAACATTTACTTTAATTCATTTATTTCGCTGAAATTCACCATATGCAGTGAATATTTGTTCACTTAATTTACTTTTATGACCTTTGACCAAAAACAACTCTGCCGATAATCCAGCCATGGAAAAAGACATGCATCCCCTCCCCGACATAGGCGAAGACATGGCGAGTCTCAACTCCCCCCTAGAACTGGGACTGGAGCCCGTGCGCCATGAGCGATTTGCGGAGCGGGTGTATGAAAGTCTGTTTCACGCCATCAAAACCGGCAAGCTGGCCACTGACACACGCATGCCCTCCGAAGTGCAGCTGGCCTCGTTTTTTCAAGTCTCTCGCCCTGTCGTTCGGCAGGCGCTGGATCGGTTGCGCCAAGATCAGCTGATTGAATCGATCCGCGGTTCGGGCACCTACGTACGCGCGTCTGAGCATGCACCCGTGGCCGTGTCGAACACGCGTGTAGGCACAAACATGAGCGACTTGATTCATGGCCTTGAGTTGCGCCTCGTCATCGAGCCTGAGTGCGCCTACCTCGCAGCGCTGCGCCGTACATCGGCCGACCTCGCCCGCATGGAAGAAATGCTGACGGGGTTTGAAAACGCGGCTGCCAACGGCGACGTGGCTCACCACTTTGATTTCGGTTTTCACGAAGCCATTGGCCAAGCCACGGCTAACCCGCGCATGACTCAGATCTTGAAATCGTTGGAGCACGATGTCAGCCACGCCATCAATTTGTGGCGCCACATGGCCCAACTCAAACCTTGGCGAAGAACCCAAGACGCCATTGATGAGCACCGCGCGATTTATGAGTTGATCAAGCAACAAGACGCCGAAGGTGCCCGTCGCGCCATGCGCAGTCACGTTGAAAAAGCCCGCATCCGCATGCTGGATGCCACCCCCGAGATTTGATGCGTCGCGTTCACACACTTGGCCTGAGCGCTCAACAGTGGTGCTTGCGGCTTGTCCCCAACACCATCAAGACGAGCCCCAAAGAACAGCTGCGCGCCGTGCTGGGCGCAGCGATTGGGCTGTTCGTGACGGCATTGATTTCTCAACACATGGGGCACCACCTGAGCCCTTGGTTCGTCGCGCCCATAGGCGCCAGCGCGGTGCTGGTCTTCACCACCCCGTCCAGCCCATTGGCACAGCCTTGGGCAGTTGTGGGCGGCAACACCTTGTCGGCGCTCGTCGGCATCGCCTGCGCAACGTACGTGACGCCAGTGCCGCTGGCTGGCGCATTGGCGGTCGCCCTCGCGATGGCCACCATGCTCGTTTTTCGGTGCATCCACCCACCCGGTGGTGCCATGGCGCTGCTGCTTGTCCTCACGCATGAAACGACCTTGTCGTTTGTCGCCTTTCCGGTCTTCACCAACTCGGTTTTGCTGGCCATTTTTGGCATGCTCTACAACAGCGCGACAGGGCATCCTTACGCTCACCACGCCCTGAGCGATCAAGGTCGCGATGAATGGGCTGATTCAAGCCGCTTCACAAAAGCTGATCTAGACACTGCACTCGCCCACTACAACGAAGTGCTAGACGTGAACCCTGACGATTTGATTGGGTTATTGCGACACACCGAAGCTGCCGCTTATCAGCGCACGCTTGGCGAACTGCGATGCCAAGACATCATGACCACCGATCCGATTGCCGTTCAATTTGGCACGTCGCTGCAAGAGGCATGGGCGCTGATGCGTCAGTTCCACATCAAAGCGCTCCCCATCGTTGACCAAGCGAAACATGTGGTGGGCATTGTGACGGTGACAGACTTTTTGAAACACGCGGGTATTCAGACGCCCCATGATTTGACAAAGCGTATGCAAACCCTGCTTCGCCCGTCAGGCCTGAGCCATTCAGAGAGACCCGAAGTCGTTGGCCAAATCATGACGCGCAAAGTCCGCGTTGCCAGCGCCCAAGGACACGCCGTTGATTTGCTGCCACTCTTTTCGGCCGTTGGGCACCATCACCTACCGGTCATCGATACAGAAAAAAAGTTGATCGGCATCCTGACACAAACAGACTTGGTCAAAGCACTGAGCCGATCGGTACAAAGATGAACACCGCACCACCCCTTGATCCAACACGTTGCCCGCTTTGCGGAGCTGCCAACCAATGTGCCATGGAAATTGAGCGACTGACAGGCCAAACGCAAGAACCGTGTTGGTGTGTCAACGCCACCTTCACGCCTGAATTGCTAGCCAGCTTGCCCCAAGCTGCCCAAAACCGCGCCTGTATTTGCGCAAAATGCGCCGCCATCGGTGCGAAATCCTTGGTTTAAACTTTTCAAAATGACCCACAGAAGGACCCATTCATGAGCGCCATCTTTGACCAACATCTGGAAAAGAATCCAGCCAACTTTGTCGCCTTATCACCGACCAGTTTTGTCGAGCGAAGCGCCGAAGTTTTTGGCGATTTGATGGCGGTCGTTCATGGCCAACGGCGCTACAACTGGGCTCAAGTGCGCGACAGATCTGCGCGACTTGCCGCAGCGCTGCAGGCAGCAGGCGTTCAACGCGGCGCCACCGTCAGCGTCATACTGTCCAACACACCCGAGATGGTCGAAGCGCACTATGCCGTGCCCGCATTGAACGCCGTACTCAACACCTTGAACACCCGCCTCGATGCCTCCTTGTTGGCATGGCAAATGAACCACTGCGAAGCCAGCGTGCTCATCACCGATCGCGAGTTTTCAGCGACCACGCGGCAAGCACTTCAAATTTTGAAGGACGAGTTTCAGCGTGAGCTTTTGGTGATCGATGTGTGTGATTCGGAATATGACGGCCCGGGCGAACGCTTAGGCGCACACGAATACGAAGCTTGGATCGGACAACACGCACCACTGGCCCAACTCGAAGGTCCTGCCGACGAATGGGATGCCATTGCCGTCAGCTACACCTCGGGCACCACGGGCGACCCCAAAGGTGTGGTCACCCACCACCGCGGTGCATATTTGAATTCCGTCAGCAACGCCGTCACTTGGAACATGCCCAACTTCCCGCGTTACCTGTGGACCTTGCCCATGTTCCACTGCAATGGCTGGTGCTTCCCTTGGACCGTCGCCATGTTGGGTGGCGTGCACGTCTGCTTACGCCGTGTGGACGCCGTGCACATTTTGCAAGCCATCTCCGAACACAAGGCTGACCACTACTGCGCAGCCCCCATCGTGCACAACTTGTTGATCGCTGCGCCCGAGTCCTTGCGTGAAAAAATCACCCATCCCGTCAAAGGCATGGTGGCCGGTGCAGCACCACCGGCCTCGATGATTGAGGGCATGGCGAAATTGGGGTTTGACATCACCCACGTTTACGGACTGACCGAGGTCTACGGCCCCTCCTCTGTGGCTGTTAAACGCAGTTCGTGGCAACAGGAAAACTTGTCGGAACAAACCCGACTCAATGGCAGACAAGGTGTGCGCTACCCCATGCAAGAAGGCATGACACTGAAAGACGCCAGCACCTTGGCCGACCTCCCCGCCGATGGCGAAACCATGGGTGAAATCATGTTCCGCGGCAACGTGGTCATGAAAGGCTATTTGAAAAACCCAGCGGCAACCGCCGAAGCCTTCAAAGGCGGCTGGTTCCACACTGGCGATTTGGCTGTTTTAGAACCCGACCGCTACGTGAAAATCAAAGACCGCAGCAAAGACATCATCATCTCGGGTGGCGAAAACATCAGCTCCTTAGAAGTGGAAGATGCGCTTTACCGTCACCCTGCGGTCGTTGCATGCGCTGTCGTGGCCAAGCTCGATGAAAAATGGGGCGAAACACCTTGGGCCTACGTTGAGCTCAAACCCGGCAGCACCACCACGGCACAAGAGTTGATCGCACATTGCAAGTCGCTCTTGGCGAGCTACAAAACGCCCAAAGAAATTCGCTTTGAAGAGATTCCTAAAACGTCCACAGGAAAAATTCAAAAATTCCAACTGCGTGAACGTGCCAACACGCCCCATTAAGGAAACCGAATGACCGCCACCACTCCAGATTCCGTGACCTGCCACGCCGATGAACGGGGTGTGGTGAGCTTGGTGCTCAATCGTCCCGATGCGTTCAATGCGCTCTCCAGCCAAGTGATGCAAGCGCTGCAAAACCACTTAGACCAAGTGGCGCAAAACCCACAAGCGCGTGTCGTGGTGCTGAGCGCGCAAGGTAAGGCATTTTGTGCAGGACATGATTTGCGTGAAATGCGTGCCAGCCCCTCGTTGGCGTACTACCAAGCCTTGTTCCATCAGTGCAGCGAAATGATGATGCGCTTGCAGCGCTTGCCCGTTCCCGTCATCGCGGTCGTCAACGGCATTGCCACCGCTGCAGGCTGTCAATTGGTGGCCATGTGCGATTTGGCGGTCAGCTCAACAACCTCAAAATTCGCCGTCAGTGGCATCAACTTGGGTTTGTTTTGCGCCACACCGAGTGTGGCCTTGTCTCGCAACGTGGCACGCAAAGCGGCATTTGAAATGCTGATCACTGGCGACTTCATCACCGCCGAGCAAGCACTGTCCAAAGGCCTGGTCAACGCAGTGGTCAGCCCCGATCAGCTGGACCATGAAACCGAGCGTTACGTCAACAGCATCTTGGCCAAACCTCGCACCGCCGTGGCCATTGGCAAAAAACTGTTTTACGAACAACTCGAACAACCGCTACAAGCCGCGTATGCCAATGCCGAAAATGCCATGGCATGCAACATGATGGATGACGCAGCCTTAGAAGGTGTGCAAGCCTTCATTGACAAACGCACACCGAGTTGGAAAGTAAGCTGAGGTGAACACCGCTTAGCCATGCACCACTGAGGGGCGAGGTGCACTCCAATGACGCATCCACTGTGCATATCCCGTTCCCATGGGCGCGCATGTTTCTTGCGTAAGTCTTGATGCACAACCCATCGGGTTGTCGAAAAAATCAACCTTACCTTTATAAAAACATGAGCTCTCTCAATTTCATCGGCGGCGAAAAAGGCGGCGTAGGCAAATCTGTGGTGTCGCGGGTTTTGGCCCAATACTTCATCGACAAACGATTGCCCTTCACAGGTTTTGACACCGACCGCTCTCACACCTCCTTCACGCGCTTTTATGCCGATTTCGCATCGCCCATCATCGTGGACAACTACGAAGGCCTGGATGCCATTGGTGCCGCCTTTGAAGACACGGTGGACGGCGCACCACCCAGTGTGATCGTCGATCTGGCGGCACAAACTGCCGCGCCGCTGACGCGCTGGATCAAAGATTCCGACTTGTTCAACGTGATGGCGGACCTGGGCGTGACCGTGAATTTTTGGCACATCGCAGATGCGGGCAAAGACTCGGTTGATTTGCTCGACACCTTGATCGACACTTTTGGCCACGACACCAACTACGTGGTGGTCAAAAACCAAGGGCGCGGCACAGATTTCTCGCAACTGGAGGCATCCGACGCCTTAAAGAAAGCCATGCAATATGGTGCTCGCGTGGTCACACTTGGCCAACTGCAAGAAACCAGCATGCGCAAAATTGACCGTCAAAACGCCAGCTTTTGGGCCGCGCTGAACCACCACAGTGGCACAGACGGGTTGGGCCTGCTCGAACGCCAGCGCGTTAAAAACTGGCTCAAAAAGACCTACGAAACCTTTGATACGCTGCCGCTCTGATCGGTCCACTTATCCCACCACACGCCCATCCACCACCTGAATCGTTTTTTCGCAGCGCGCGGCTAACTCTGGGTTATGGGTCACAAACAGCACCGTGGTGCCTTGGTCGCGACTGACACGGTGGAGCAGATCAAACACGGCATCCGCACTTTTGCTATCCAAATTTCCGGTGGGTTCATCGGCCAATAGCAGCGCAGGACTCATGGCTAAGGCCCGCGCCACGGCCACGCGTTGCTGCTGCCCGCCCGACAAACTGCCCGACGCTTGGTGACGAAAAGCACTGAGGCCAACGCTGTCGAGCAAAGCCATCGCTTTTGCCGTGATCTCGGCGTTAGAAAAACCAGCCGCCCCCAACATGGGCATCATCACGTTTTCCAATGCCGTGAACGCACCCAGCAAATGGTGATGCTGAAACACGAAGCCAATGGCATGTCCACGCAAACGTGTGAGTGCTTGGTCATTCAACTGCGTGGTCTCCTCGCCGCGAATGGCCAACTGGCCTTGCGTGGGCCGATCTAACAAACCAATCAAATTCAACAAGGTACTTTTGCCTGAACCTGAGGGCCCCATGACGGCGCAAAACTCGCCACGATTCAAGGTCAAGTCAATGCTGTGCAGAATTTCAATCTCATTGGGCTTGCCCACATTGAAAGACTTGCAAACCCCGCGCAGCGCCACCACTTGCGCATCGTTTTTGAGGGCGTTCACTTTATCCACGAATAGCCACCACAGGGTCAAGACGCGCGGCTCGCAGCGCAGGTGCGAACGAGGCCAACAAACCGGTCACTGTGGCCAGCACCAAGGCCATCACAAACAAACTGGGCTCAAAGCGCATGGCGAACATGACGGAGCCATCGGCATTTCTTTCAGCTTGCTGCCAAATGAGCAACCCACCAAAGCCGAGAACCGCACCGGCCAATGCGCCCCCCAAACCCAGCAAACCACCTTGCAATAAAAAGATGCGCAAAATTTGCCCACGCGTGATGCCCATCGCGCGCAAGATGCCAATCTCACGCGATTTTTGAACCACGGAGACCACCAACACACTGGCAATACCAAAGGCCACCGACAAGCCGACAAAGATGCGAATGGCCGTGTTAGCCGTGGTTTGAGCGCTGATGGCCGTGAAGAATTGCTCGTTGGTTTTGATCCAACTGTCCGCCTCAACCCCCGTCAAGGCGGTGATGTGCCGCGCCACAGATTCAGCGCTGTAAACATCGTGCACAGTGACATCCAGCGCAGACACACCGCCCACCAAACCCAGCAAGCTTTGGGCAGACCGCAATGCAACGATGGTGGTGCGTGCGTTCGCGGCCTTGTTGCCTAAATCAAAAATACCGCTGATCACCAGCGTGTTTGAATTGCCACTGGCCGCAGAAATACGCAATTTGTCGCCGACGCCTACGCCCAAATCACTGGCCAACTCGGTGCCAATCAAGATGTCACTCACCGTCACGCGAGCATGTCCGTGCACTATTTTTTCAGGCATGGGAACAATGCGAAAGTACAGATCAGGTTCAACCCCCAACACGGTGATCGCTCGACTCGTCGCCCCTCGCAACACAAATGCAGAACCGCTCACAGCCGGCGACACGACAGCCACATCAGGCAACGCACGGATCTGCCCCATCACACTTTGCCATTGATCAATGCTTTTGAGCCGTTGCAAAGGGGCTTGCACGATGTGTGCGTGCACTTCGTCTTTTTGATTTTGATAAAGCGGACGCACGACCTCTTTAGGCGGCAACAGCTGAATGTGCGCCTGCCCCGTCAAAACACGCTTGACGAAATTGGCTTGCAAGCCACTGAGCAATGCGGACATGAACACGATGACGCCCACACCAATCGCGACGCCACCAATGATGAAACCGGTTTGAACACGGCCCTCTCGCAGAAAACGAAATGCGACCAACCACTCAAAGGGCATCCACCGCGGTATCGCGTGCGCATGTTCAGTGGGGCGTGACGTGGCGCTCATTTCGTCACAGACGGAGGCATCGCACGCACGCGGGCGTTGTCTAACACCAAAGCTGCGGTGATGGGGACCACCCAGTCACCCGCCTTCAAACCACCCAACACCTCACACAGTGTTGGCGTACGCAAACCCAATTGAACAGGTGTGTGCACCGCACGGCCATCCACCACGCGCAGCACCCACGGCGAGGCGCCGTCTAAGTCGTGCACAGCCTCGGTGGGCAACAGCACCGCTTGGCGACGATGCCCCACCTCGATATCGACCGATACCGTCATGTCTTGCGTCAAGTACGCAGGCGGTTGGGGCACCTGCAGCTTGACCAAGACCGATCCTCGCTGCGCATCGACCCCCGGATTGATGAATACCAGCGATGCTGAAAATCGTTGCCCGGCATACGCATCGGCCGAAGCCTGCGCCACTTGCCCCAACTTCAAGAGGTTCAAATGCTTTTCATCCATTTGCACCACCAGCTGCGTTTCACCTGCAGGCGACAACACCATGAGCACTTTGCCGGGTTGCACCACATCTCCAGGCTCGACATTGCGTGCAATCAACGTGCCTGCAACGGGGGCTTGAATTTGGGCATAACGCAAGCGTGCGCGCGCCACATCAGCACCGGCTTGCGCTTGGGACAACGCCGACTCAGCGACAGCCAAATCACTCCCCCCTGAACTGGCACTGCGCAATTGTTGTTGTGTACTGCGCAGCTGCGCACGCGCGACAGACTCGGAACGCTTGGACTCATCCAAGGCGGCCTGCCCGATGAAGCCCTGATTGAACAAACTTTGTGCCCGCTGCAATGCCTGCGTGGCAGCGTCTTGATTCGCTTGCGCTTGACGCTCGGCCTGCTCGGCAACAGGCGCTTGCACTTCATGAACTTGACGCAATTTGGCTTGGGCTTGCGCCACGGCCAATTGCGCTTGATGCAATGCGGCTTGAAGCTCGGTGCTTTCGAGCTCAATCAAGGTTTGCCCCGCCGTGACGGTTTGCCCTTCGGCCACAGGAATACGCAGCACGGTGCCCGTCACTTGAGCACCCAGCTCAACGCGATGCGGACTTTCCACATGCCCACTCGCCACAACGGTTTGCACAAAATCACGCTGCACCACGGCAAGCACAGGCGTTGCGGGCCCTTGCAATCCGTATCGCACGCCTAAAAACACACCAACCAAAACAGCAGCGGTTAACAGCAACCAACCCATATAACGTTGGACAAAGAGGCGCAAAGTGATGAGCATAGGCATGATGAAATCATGATACGCCGCAGCAACGACCCAAGTCTGCGTGGCGGCGCGCTATATTGGCCATGGCCTCGGCTAAAAAGGGATCTCTTGATACAACGCAAATTGCAAGCTTGGTGGCTCAGTGACGACACCACCACATCGGCACAACAAAGCCTCACCGGTTTATCGACCGAAGCGGCGCAAAAGTTGTGGGCAGACAACGGGCCCAACACGCTGCACCCCAAGCGTGCCAACGCGCTTATTTGGCAATTTTTATCGCGTTTCAAAAACCCGCTCGTGGTCGTTCTGCTGATCGCGAGTTCGGTGTCAGCGCTGACCGGTGAGGTGGTCAACTTCGCCATCATCAGCTGCATCGTCTTGCTCAGTGTGACACTCGATTTTGTTCAAGAATATCGCGCCAACGCTGCGGCCGAGAAGTTAAGGCAATCTGTCTCCGTCCGCGCCACTGTTGTGCGCGATGGCAAACCCCAAGACATCGCGGTCAGTGAGGTCGTCCCAGGCGATGTCTGCCTACTCAGTGCCGGCGACTTGATTCCCGCCGATGCGTTGATTCTCGAAGCCAAAGATTTTTTCGTGAACCAGTCGCTGCTCACGGGCGAAGCGTTTCCTGTCGAGAAGCGTCCAGGCGCCCTTCTGGCTAACGCGACTGAGATGCAAGAAGCCAACAATGCGGTGTTCATGGGCACCTCGGTCATCAGTGGCAGCGCCCGGATTTTGGTGATGAGAACGGGCATGCAAACCGCGATCGGCGAAATTGCTGACAGCATTGAAAAGCCCACACAAGCCAGCTCGTTCGAGTTGGGCACACGCCGCTTTGGCATGCTCATCATGTGGCTCACCGTGGTGCTCGTTTTATTTGTCCTACTCGTCAACGCTTGGTTTCATAAACCTTGGTTGGAGTCATTTTTATTTGCAGTGGCCTTGGCCGTTGGGTTGACGCCCGAATTGCTGCCGATGGTGGTGTCGGTCACCTTGTCGCGTGGCGCTATTCGCTTGGCGAAGTTGCAAATGATCGTCAAACGTCAAACGTCCATCCAAGACTTGGGATCGATGGATGTCTTTTGCACCGACAAAACTGGCACGCTGACTGAAGCAAAAATTCGATTAGAGCGCCATGTGAATGTGCAAGGCCAATCCAGCCTGCGCGTTTTAGAGTTGGCTTATCTCAACAGTTTTTTTGAAACAGGTTTAAAAAGTCCGCTCGACGATGCCATCCTCAACCATGACACGGTCGATGTCAGCGCTTGGAAAAAGATCGACGAAATCCCCTTCGACTTTGAACGACGCTGCGTCTCTGTGTTGGTTGACAACGGCACGCAGCGTTGGTTGGTGGTGAAAGGCGCTGCCGAAGACATGCTGCGCTTGTGCACCCACTACGAAGTTGAAGCCGAAGGATCGGTGACACAAGCCGACCTCGACGACACCGCTGACGCCACAATTCATGCGCGCTATCACGCCTTAGAAAACGATGGCCTGCGTGTCTTAGGCATCGCTTGGCGAGAGGTCCCACAAGACCATGCGGTGGCTTTGGTGAACGACGAGTCGGGGTTGGTGCTATCGGGCTTCGCTGCGTTTCTTGATCCACCCAAGGCGAGTGCGGCATCGGCCTTGGCTGAACTTCAAAAAATTGGCGTCGCCATCAAAGTGGTCACAGGGGACAGCGATTTGGTCACCCGCCACGTCTGCCAACAACTCAACATTGAGGTGCAAGGTGTTCTAACAGGCAAAGAAATTGCACTGTTGGACGACCAAAGCTTGCAACGCCGCGTTGAAACGGCGAATTTATTTTGTCGCGTCAATCCAGGCCAAAAGCAACGCGTGATTTTGGCGCTCAAAGCCAATCAGCATGTGGTGGGTTATATGGGCGACGGCATCAACGATGCGCCCTCGCTGCACGCCGCTGATGTGGGTTTGTCGGTGGACTCCGCGGTGGACGTGGCCAAAGCCGCGGCAGACATCATCTTGCTGAAACAAGATTTGAACGTGTTGCACGCGGGCGTGCTCGAAGGACGCCGCACCTTTGGCAACATCATGAAATACATCATGATGGGCACCAGCTCGAACTTTGGCAATATGTTCAGCATGGCAGGCGCTGCGCTGTTTTTGCCCTTCTTGCCGATGTTGCCCACGCAAATTTTGCTGAACAACATCTTGTACGACATCTCAGAAATTCCGATTCCACTCGACGAGGTCGATGCCCAAGAAACCGCGCAACCTCGCGTGCTGGACTTGGGTTTTATTCGTAACTTCATGCTGGTGATTGGCCCCATCAGCTCGCTGTTCGACTTCTTGACGTTTTATGTCTTGATCGAAATTTTGAAGGCTGAAGAAAAACTTTTTCAAACGGGCTGGTTTGTCGAATCCCTGTGCACACAAGTGTTGGTGATTTTTATCATACGAACGCGCGGCAATCCATTCAAAAGCAAACCCCATCCCTTGCTCGCTTTGACTTCCATCGCCATTGTGGTGACCGCCATCGTCTTGCCCTTGACGCCTTTCGGTTTGTACTTCGGTTTTGTCGCGCCACCCGCCAGCTTTTACGGCATTTTGGCCGTCATGGTGGTTGCCTATTTGTGCATTGTTCAAGTGGGCAAACAGCTGTTCTACCGCTACGCCATCACCCGCCCATCGCGGGCATGAACCTGACTCAACCCAGATCGCGAAAAGATTTCAACGCTTGCAAATCCGGAAAGCTTGCAGCGCGCTTGGTTTGGAATGCCGCGATCGCCTCACCCACATGCGCATTGCTCCAAATGGCGCCTTGTAGCCAGCCCATTTGTTTGAGGGCATCTTCGACGCTGTGATCTCGCGCATAGTTCAGCGCTTGTTTGGTGCCCCAAATCGCCACGGGCGGCTTGGCTGCAATCTCATTGGCGCATTGCATGGCGGCGGCTAAAGTTGCGGAGGCATCAGCAAACACCTCATTCACCAAACCATGCACTTTGGCTTGCTCGGCCCCCAAGCGTCGGCCGGTGTAAGCCAACTCTTTCACCAAGGCCATGGGCATCAATTTAGGCAAGCGCTGCAAAGTACCCACATCGGCTACCAAGCCAATGTTGATTTCTTGAATGCAAAAGAACGTGTCCGCACTCGCATAGCGAATGCATGCAGCGGTCACCAAGTCCACCGCGCCGCCAATGCAGCAGCCGTGCAATGCCACAACCACGGGAATGCGCAGCGTTTCTAAGCGCGTGAACGTGGACTGCAAATCCATCAACTGGTCAAACACAGCGGCGCGCCCTTCTGGCGTTTGGTCTTGCATGGTCAACTCGCCACCAAAGGCATCCAAGGCCATGCCTGCGCTGAAATGTTTGCCCGTGCTGGAGATCACCAAAACACGCGCTTGTGTGTCGCGATGAAGTTGGTCGAGCACGCCATCCAATTCACGCCAAAACGTGGGGTGCATGGTGTTGAGCGCCTCGGGGCGGTTGAGCACCAAATGCGCCACGTGATCGTGGATGGACAGAGAAAAGCAGGTCAGTGAATTCATCACATGAATATAAATGGCCTGCGCCTCTGCCAGCTATCGGGTAGACCCGAAGCTCGCGTGTATCAAGTTTTCGCAGGCAGCACCGTGCCCCAGCATGCGCCAAAGCCAATGCGTGCCGCACCCGGTTTCTCGCACCAACCACGGATGACCACCGCATCGCCATCTTCTAAAAAGACGCGACGTTCGCCATTGGGTAAGGTCAAAGGATGCTTACCACCTGTGGTTAACTCAATCAAGGCGCCTGCTTGATCCAGCGTGGGGCCAGAGAGCGTGCCACTGCCCAACAAATCACCCGGTTGCAGATTGCAACCGTTGACTGTGTGATGGGTCACCATTTGAGCAATCGTCCAATAAGCGTGGCGATAGCTGGTGCGGCAAATGGAGGCATCCGTTTCGCCTTCTTGGCGCATACGCGGCGTTTGCAAACCCACTTGCAGCTGGATGTCCAAAGCACCCGCTTGGCGATTGGCTGTGCTGTCTAAATATGGCAAAGGTTGCGGATCAGCCGAAGGTCTGACAAAGGGCACGCGGTACGGCGCCAGCGCCTCCATCGTGACCACCCAAGGAGAAATGGTGGTGGCAAAATTTTTGGCTAAAAACGGCCCCAAGGGCTGGTATTCCCAAGCTTGGATATCACGCGCAGACCAATCGTTCAACAAGCAGATGCCAAACACATGCTGCTCGGCTTGGGCGATGGCAATCGCATCACCAGAGTCATTGCCAGAGCCAATGAAAATTCCCAGCTCCAGCTCAATGTCCACGCGTTTGCTAGCGGCCAGCACAGGCACTTCTGCATCGGGTGCTTTGATTTGCCCTTTCGGACGTGCAAACGTCTGCCCTGACACGCCAATGCTGGATGTGCGACCGTGGTAGCCGATGGGCACCCATTTGTAGTTAGGCAACAACGGGTTGTCTGGGCGAAATTGCTTGCCAATGTTGGTGGCGTGGTGGACCGAGGTGTAGAAATCGGTGTAGTCACCGATGCGTGCGGGCACATCAAACACCACATCCGACACTGGCACCAAACATGCGGCAAGACTGGCTTGCGCCGCAGCGCCTGCGCGCAAAGCGCGAGACAACGCCAAGCGCAATGCGGCCCATGCAGGCTCACCCAAGGCCATCAAGGCATTGAGCTTGTCTTGCGCAGCGGCCTGCAAGGCGTCGTATGCCAAGCCACTGAACGGCGAGCGTTGTGCCAAGGCAGCAAGGTCTAACACCTGATCACCAATGGCCACACCGCATCGGTACGCCTCATCGGTGCCTTGGCGGCGAAAGACGGCGAACGGCAAGTTTTGAATCGGGAAATCGCAGCCAGCGACGTTGGCCGTCTCGACCCAACTGCGCAAATGTGGGTCGTGGGTTTCGTTCAGTGTGGTCATGGCGCTACCTCAGTCCAAAGCTTTGAATTCTTGATCGTGCATCCAAGCGGCATGCTTGGGCGCTTGTTTGGTTTGGCTCCACTCTTCGAGCATCGCCCACTTCACGTCGTCGAGTTGTTGGTACATCTCGGGCGTGCCCACATCGCAGGCCAGCTCTAAGCGGTGGCCGTTGGGGTCAAAGAAGTAAATCGATTTGAAGATGGCGTGGTCCGTGATGCCCAACACCTCCACACCGCCCGCCTCCAACTGCGCTTTGGCCGCTTCGAGCTCGGTCATGCTGTTGACCTTGAAGGCAATGTGCTGCACCCAAGCTGGCGTGTTGATGTCGCGCCCCATTGCGGGTGCGGTGGGCAGCTCAAAAAATGCCAGCACGTTGCCATGGCCTGCATCTAAGAACACATGCATGTACGGGTCTGGCGCTTTGGTGCTGGGCACCAAGTCTTCGGCAATGGCGAGCACGAAGTTCATGTTCAGGTGCTTGACGTACCACTCGACGGTTTCTTTGGCGTCTTTGCAGCGGTAAGCAACGTGGTGAATACGGTCTATTTTCATGGGGTGTGCTCCTTGGCGTTTCACAAATCTTGCAACGCGATGTGCAGCTGTTGCTGGAACAGTTCAGCGTCGCCCAATGCCTGGGCATTGAGCAAAGCCAACTTGACCAGGAAGAGTTCTTTTTTGTCTGAACCGGCTTGGTCAATTGCCATGGCCAGTGCGTCATAAACGGTTTCTAAACCCGTCAGGCTCAAAGTGGGATGAGGTGTCATGAACGTGCTCTCTTTATTGCGGCAGTGCAGCTGCCAAGGCGTCTTGCAAACGTGTGGCGTCTAACGTGAGCCAGCGTGCGCAAACATGTTGATCGGGGCGCAACAGATAGGCTGCACCACTGGCTTGTACCCCGTAGCGACGGCGGAAATGACCTTGGGTATCGGCCAATGTCACATCGGCCCCGGCCACCTTGGGGCACGAGCCCACAGCAATCACGCGCATCGGCACCCCCTTGGCTTGCACCTTTGCCACCAGATCAAGCAAGGCCGCAGGAACAGCCTCTGCCTCGGTGAAATACAGCAAGTCAAAGCCACCCCCCAAATGGTCTAACAAAAAGTCATCGGGTGCCAAACGAATGTTTTGTGGCGGTGCGCCGTGCTCAGGGCCAGCGGTGAACAAGGCGTTGTCATCACCACGGCTGTTGAGCATGGAATGCGTGTACGCATGCGGACGCGAGGTGCGCCAGTGGTACAGCGGGCGCACAAACGCCTGCGTCAACGACAGCGACAGCACCGCATCACGCAGCAACTGAAAACCGCCTTTCGGAGGTGCCATGAAACGCGTGCTCTTGCCCGCCTCTTGAATGATTTCTCGGGCCGCCCCCACACGTTCCGCACTGTGGTTGGCCAACAGTTGGGGACTGGTCAGGCCTTTGACCACAAACGCCAATTGCCATCCCAAAGACTGCGCATCTTGAAACGCAGTGTTCGCGCCACGCACGCCAAAAATAGGCAGCAAATGCGCGGCATCGCCGGTGAAGATCACATTGCCGTGCACATAGTCGGGCAAGGTCAATGTGCGGGCGGAGTAGACCGAGTTCCAGTCCATCTCCCATGTCGCGCCCGCATGGCCGATCATGGCCAGCTGTGCATCGATGCGGGCTTTCAACGACTCGGGCTTTAACGCCTCTTCTGGCGTCTCCCCTTCGGGCAACTGGTAGTCCACACGCCAAATGCCATGCGGCTCACGGTGCATGAGGATGGTGTTGCCACGGTTCCAATCGGGGTCGAAATACGCCAAGCGCTCGGTCGGCAAGGGCAGATCAATCTTGATGTCCGCAATGACGAAAAAGCCTTCGTAAGAAGCGCCTTCCATTTGCAAATTCATGGCGGTGCGAATGCCAGAGCGCCCACCATCTGCGGCGACCAACCAATCGGTTTCCAAGGTGTAGGGGCCTTCAGGCGTGTCCAAGGTCACCTTGGCAAAACCATCCATTTGCTCAACCTGGGTCACGAGATTGCCCCAACGGAAATCGATCAAATCACTGGCGTTGCAGGCATCCAGCAGGTACTCCTCCATGTATTGCTGCTGGATGTTGAGCATCGGGAAAAATCGATCGTCCGCATCGTGCGGCGCTTCTAAGCGAAACACGCGCTCGCCTCGGTAATACGAGTTGCCAAACCGCCAAGGCAAGCCGTTGTCGGTCATGCGATCGGCCACACCAACTTGCTGCAAAATTTCCATGGAGCGACGCGTGAACACAATCGCCCGACTGCCTTGAGAGACTTGCAACTCAGACGTCACGATCACACTGGCAACGCCATGACGCGCCAACTCCAAGGCGACCACCATGCCTGCAGGACCAGCGCCTGCGATGACCACTTTTTGGCGCGCCTGCGGGCCATGTTGCGAAGGCAACCAAGGCTTGTTCACTTGGTAGTTGTAGTAAATCGAGGGGCGCGCCTCTGTGGTCGGGTTATGCATTTTTTACTCTCAAAATATCGAATCAGGTTTTGACGTTGTGCGCCACCAAGCGGTCTAAAAATCCACTCAACTGAGCCAACTCTTCTTTGTTGAGGCAGCCAAATATTTCTTGGTTGCGGGCTTCAATCAGCTTCATGGTTTTCGCCCAAAGTTCTTGCCCCTCGGCTGTCAACGTCAACTCAACACCGCGGCCATCGTTGGGGTTTTCAGCCTTACGAATGAACCCTCGGTCGACCAAGATTTGGGCGGCTCGGCTGGCTTGTCCTTTGTTCACATTGGCTTTGAACGACAAGTCCATCACCGACATGGGCTCAAAAGAACCCACCGTGGCCAAGCACCGTGCCTCGCTCACGGACAAACCCAGTTTGTCCACATAGGACTTATGACTTTCCGAGTCAGACTCTTTGTTCAAGAGGTGCAATCGGTAAGTGAACGAACGGTCGAGTTTGAGAACCACGGTGTGATGCCTTTACGCTTTAAATTAATCTGCTTTGATGCCAGTGGCCTTGATGATGGGGCCCCACTTGGCGCGCTCTTTGGCGGCGTAATCCGCCATGGCCTGTGGTGTACTTGGCGTGGCCTCCAACCCCAACACCTGCAACTTCGCCTTGACTTGCGTGTTGTTCATGGCATTCATCAGCGCTTTGTTCAAGGTTTGAATGACTTCTTCAGGCGTGCCTGCAGGTGCCAGCAACCCTTGCCAAGCGTAGGCTTCAAAGTTTTTCAAACCCTGCTCGGCCAAGGTCGGGATATTTTCAAAATTCTTGACACGCTTGGCGCTGGCGATACCAATCGGACGCAGCTTACCTGACGTGATGAATTGGTAACCACTGGCCGTGTCCACAAACATCATGGGCACTTGTCCGCCGACCACATCTTGCAAAGCCGGTGCCGCACCTTTGTAGGGAATGTGGGTCAGCTTGGTGCCGCTCACTTCACGGAACAACTCGGACGCCAAATGGTGCGGACTGCCAGCGCCGGGTGTGGCGTAACTGACGGAGCCGTCTTGCGTCTTCATCCACTGCAACAGCTCTTTGAGGTTGCTGGCAGGAACTGCCGGATTGACCACCAAAATCATGGGGAATCGAACAGTCAAACCGATCGCCGCAAAGTCTTTCTCCACATGGAAAGGTAACTTGCTGTAAATGAACGGATTGGCGGCGAGTGTGGCCGTGTCGGCCGACATGATGACGTAGCCATCGTTCTTGGCGCGCGCCACGTACTCCGCACCGATGTTGGTGGCAGCACCAGGCTTGTTGTTGATGACCATGGGCTGGCCCAGTGACTCCCCCATGACCTGCGCCAACGTACGCGCCACCGTGTCGGTACCGCCGCCAGGTGGGTAAGGCACCACCCACTCAATCACTTTGTTGGGATATTTTTGGGCCAAAGCACTCGCGGCACCAAGCGCCAGCAAGGCCACGACCAACGAAGCCTTGAGTTTTCCTGTGAACTTATTCATCGTCTTCTCCCTGAACACATCTGTGTTTTTTAGAAGCATGAATTTTGCGCTAATTGGTTGCGCGCGCAACCAAGTAGAAACCCTAATGGTTGTGCATGCAACCAAAATTCAGAAAATTAGACGATGAAGATGACCGCCAAAGTAAACACAAACGTCGCCAAGCCCCATGCCCAAATCGGCACCGGTTGACCCTCCACCGCGCTAGATGCAACGCCCTTGCCTGTCGCAGAACCAGCCAAATCAGCGTCCGTAACCGCAGGCGCATCAAACGTGGCCTCAAAGCGTTTGAAAAAATCTTCGGCCAACGACTTGGCCGCGCCATCCACCAATCGCTGCCCCAATTGCGCCAATTTGCCACCAATGCGTGACTGAACGGTGTAGCGCAATTCACAGCCTTGGTCGTTGGGCATCAAGCTGACATTCGACTCACCTTTGCCAAACCCTGCCACGCCACCTTGTGCATCAAAGACCAAGGCGTAGCCATTGGGCGGATCGATGTCTTGCAAGGTGACCGTGCCCGAAAACTTGGCCGAGACGGGCCCGATTTTGATGGCGACACCTACGGCGTAACGGTGCTCACCCACCAGTTCAAACTTGTCACAACCTGGGATACAGCGCTTCAGGACTTCGGGGTTATTGAGCGCATCCCACGCTTGTTCGCGACTGACCGGCAGTTGCCGTGTGCCTTGCATTTCCATATCGATTGATCTCCTTGAATTGACACGGGGTCAAGTTTTTAAAAGCTGTTGAAGCCCTTGGGCAAATGATGACAAACGGTCCAAATTATGAATCGCCACTTGCGCGTCGCAGCATTCGGACAAGACCTTGGGGCCACGCGCCAAAGGCGCATAGCCCTCAAAACGCAACAAGGGGTTGAGCCACAACACACGTCGGGCATGGCGTTTGAGCCACTGCATCTCAGACCTCAACACATCGGGCTCACCGGTATCTAAGCCGTCCGTGATGAGCAACACCACCGAACGTCGCGCCGTCAATGTACTGGGATAACGCTGACGCAGCGTTGCCAGTGAGGCACCCAAACGCGTGCCGCCACCAAAGTCAGACACCGCTTGGTTGACGGATTGCAGCATGGCATCAGGATCGTGCAGTGCAAACGCTGAACGCAGATCTGTCAACGCCGTGCCAAATGTAAAGACCGCTCGCGGGCCTTGCGAGGTGCGTTGGTGCAAGAAGGCCAACAACATGCGCGCATAAGGCGCCATCGATCCCGAGACATCCAACAGCACCAGCAAAGGCAGCACCTGTTTGCGCCTGCGCTGACGCGGCACATGCAGCACTTCACCGCCATGACGCGCAGCACTGCGCATGAGACGCGACCAATCCACACGCGAACCTCGCTCACTGCGACACCAACGCCGGCTTTTAACTTGCGGAATATCCAAGCGCATGGCTTTCGCGTGGTGTTGCAATTGCAAAAACTCATCCGCGCTCAAGCTCAAAAAGTCGGCCTGTCGCAGACGCTGTAAGTCACTGGCGCTGAGTGCGGGAGAAGCGCAAGGCTCGTCATCGGGTGCCAGCAAAGCATCGGTTTGTGCAACTTGAGCACGCCGATGCTTTGGGCTCTCGTTGCTGCCCATGGTCAGGGGTATCGACTGGGCTGAGCCTGTTTGGCCCCATCGTCGCCAGTGCGCTTCAAACACCTGAAGAAACACATCGCGATCTTCTTCACGGCTCACGAACACGGCCTCTAACGCATCACGCACGTCATCACACCGATCCACGGTCACGAGGTCTAAAGCTGACACAGCCAAGGCCATGCGCGCACTGTCCATAGGCAGCCCTGCGTTGCGCAAGTGACGGCCCAACATCACCAATTGCTCGGTCAGCATGCCGTCTCCGCCTAAGCCAGCAAAGCGTCTAGGTGGCTTTGCAAGGTCAACACATCGTCTTGTTGCTTGAATAAAACACCCGCGGTGTCCACCACACACGGTGCGTCTAGGTTTTGCGCTTGCAGCATCACCAAAGCCCGCGCCCATTCCACACTTTCAGCGATGCCTGGCAAACGCTCAAAGTGCGATGCAAACGCCGCACTGCGAACCTTCGCCACAAACTCGGCCACTTGAAGGGCCAAGGCTTCACTGGCCTGCGGCACTTGCGCACGCACAATGGCCAATTCGCGGGCTTGGTCTGGGTAATCCATCCAATGAAACAAACAGCGCCGTTTCACCGCATCGTGCAAATCGCGGGTCCGGTTGCTGGTCAAAATGGTGATGGGCGTCACCGTCGCTTTGACGGTGCCCCACTCTGGAATGCTGATTTGGTACTCGCCCAAGTACTCCAAAAGAAACGCTTCAAAAGGTTCGTCAGCGCGGTCCACCTCATCGATCAGCAGCACCGCGCCTGGGGCTGGCATGTCCAAGGCTTGCAACAACGGACGGCGAATCAAAAACCGGTCTTGGTACACCGCTTGCTCCAGATTAGGGGTTGCAGCGGCGGTGTCCGTGGCGTTCTCAGTTGGGCTTGGCATAGCCCGCAAATGGAGCAGCTGCGCCGCATGGTTCCATTCGTACAGCGCTTCGCGTTGCTCCATGCCGTCATAGCATTGCAAGCGCAACATTTGACGTTGCATCACACGCGCCAAGGCTTTGGCCAACTCGGTCTTGCCCACACCGGGCGCACCTTCCAGCAGCAACGGTCGCTCCAAGCGAAGTGCCAGAAAAACAGCCGTGGCCAATCGCCGCTCAGCCAAATACCCTTCTTGGGCCAATGCGGCCACCAAGGCATCGATCGATGCCAGCGCCCCCGCTGGACTCATGCCAAGGCCTGCTGCACCGCGCGTTGGGTTTGCACTTTGATCAAATGGGCGCGGTAGTCGGCAGAGGCATGCAAATCGGCATTGAGCTCGCTGGCGTCAATCACCACATCGGCCACAGCCTCTGGCGTAAAACGCTGACTCAACGCAGCTTCTAAACCTGCATGACGAAACACCCCATTGCCTGCGCCCGTCACGGCCACCCGAACACCCGCTGCAGTTTGAGCGACAAACACCCCCACCAAGGCAAAGCGAGAGGCCGGTTGTTTGAACTTGGCATAGGCAGAGCGCGAGACGGCTGGAAACGCAATCGCGGTGATCACCTCACTCGGCTCCAAGGCCGTGGTGTACATGCCTTGGAAAAAATCATCCGCTGCGATCTGTCGACGGTCGGTGTGCACCGTGGCGCCCAAGGCGAGCACCGCACTCGGGTAACAAGCCGCGGGATCGTTGTTGGCCACAGAACCGCCTAAGGTGCCCATGGCACGCACTTGGCGATCGCCAATGCCGCCAGCCAACGCAGCCAAGCCCGGCAAGGCAGCGCGCAAGCCCGCATGCTCGGCCAGCTCTTGATGGCGCGTGAATGCGCCCACCACCCAAGCGTCGCCACTTTGGCGAATGCCTTGCAGCTCGCTCAAGGCAGACAAATCAACCAACTGCTCAGGGCTCAACAATCGCTGCTTCATGGAAGCCAACAAGGTTTGTCCGCCCGCAAAAGCTTGACCACCCGCAGCCAACAACGACAAGGCTTGGCCTAAAGACGCTGGACGCTCGTACGTGAATGCATACATAACGCGGACTCCTTAAGCCTTCATGGCCGCAGCGCCTTGCTGCACAGCCAACACAATGTTTTGATAACCGGTGCAGCGGCACAGATTGCCTTCCAACGCGTGACGCACATCTTGCGCATCGACGGCTGCATTCTTTGCGCAAAAGCCCACCGCTGTCATCACCATGCCTGGTGTGCAAAAACCGCACTGCAAGCCGTGACACGCTTTGAACGCTTGTTGCATCGGGTGCAGCGTGCCATCGGCACTGGCTAAACCTTCAATGGTGGTGATTTCTGCGCCCTGCGCTTGCGCGAGCAGCACGTTGCACGACTTGATGGCGTTGCCATTCATCAACACCGTGCAAGCACCACACTGGGCTGTGTCGCAACCCACATGGGTGCCGGTGAGTTTGAGATGTTCGCGCAAGGCTTGCACCAGCAAGGTGTTGGGCGCGGCATGTAAGGTGACGGCTTGGCCGTTCACGGTCAAAGTAACTGGCATCAAAGTATTCATTGTTTAGCCCTGTTGCATCAAGCGCCAAAGGCGATAAGGGGTCAGCGGCATTTGCAGCTGAGGAGATAAGTCAGCGCGGCCGTGGCGTGCCAAGGCATCGGCCACGGCATTGACCACGGCGGGCGTGGCCCCAATGGTGCCAAGTTCGCCCACGCCTTTCACGCCCAACACGTTGTTTTTGCACGGAATGCTTTCGTCCGTGTGGGTGTCAAACAAGCCCGGCATGATGTCTGCGTGCGGCACGGCATAGTCCATCAAACTGCCGGTCAAGAGTTGGCCCGTTTCGGGGTCGTACACCACGTCCTCCAACAAGGCTTGGCCAATGCCTTGCACGGCACCACCATCGAGTTGGCCTCGCACAATGATCGGGTTGACCACACGCCCCACGTCGTTCATGGAGGTGTAAGACACCACCTGCACTTCACCGGTTTGCGGATCTAACTCGACTTCGCACACATGGCAACCATTGGGCCAAGTCGGGCCAGTGGCTGCAGTGGTGGAGTTGAGCTCAATGCGTTGCTCAGGCTGACGCGCGGCCAATTCGGCCAAACCAATTTTCAAGTCTGTGCCCACCACATGGAAGGCCCCTTGCTCATAACGCAGGTCTTGCGACGAGGCTTCCAAAGCTTGTGCAGCCAAATCTTGCGCTTTGTCTAAAGTTTGCTTGGCGCCCACGCTCACAGCCGATCCACCGGTGAACAAGGAGCGCGAGCCCGCACTGCCAAAACCATTGCCGCGATCGGTGTCACCCATGACGATGCGCACTTGCGACAGCGGCACACCAAACACATCCACGACCAATTGAGCCAAAGAAGTGGCAATACCCTGCCCCATCGCGTTGACGGCGGTGAACACTTCAATCACACCGTCTGGGAGCACCTGCACATGCACGTTTTCTTCCAAGGCGTTGCCACCCGTCCACTCCAAGAACGTGGCCACACCCAAGCCGCGCCAGAGTCCGCGTTGGGCTGATTTTTGAGCGCGTTGGGCAAAACTGTCCCACTGAGCTTGCGCCAAACCTTGGTCCATGATGGACGCAAAGTTGCCCGTGTCATAGGTTTGACCCATGGGGTTTTTGTAAGGCATTTGCGAAGGCGCAATCATGTTGCGACGGCGCAGTTCAATACGGTCGATGCCAGACTTGCGCGCGGCCTCGTCCATCAAACGCTCCATGTTGTAAATCGCTTCTGGACGCCCCGCACCGCGATAAGCCCCTGTTGGCGACGTATTGCTCAACACGCCGACAAAGTGGAAATCAATCAGCTGAATGTCATACACGCTGCTTTGCACCCAGGGGCCAATCAGCAGTTGAATGGCCACACCCGTCATCGATGGGTAAGCACCCACGTTGGCAAGGGTGTCAATGCGCAAAGCCAAAATTTTGCCCTGCGCATCCAAAGCCAAGCCTGCTTTGACGGACACATCGCGGCCATGGGCACTGCTCAAAAAGTCTTCGCTGCGATCGGCAATCCATTTGACGGGACGCTGCAAGGTATGGGCGGCATAGGCCACCACCAAGTCCTCCGGATAAGCACCGGTTTTCATGCCAAAACCACCACCCACATCGCCCACCACCACGCGCACTTGCGAGGTAGGCAGGCCGAGCAAATCGCACACCAGCGTTCGCACGCCCGTCGGCATTTGCGTGCTCATGCGCACCACCAAGCGACCTTGTTCGGGGTACGCCAATACGCTGCGGGGCTCGATGGTCAAGGCCACCAAGCGTTGGTTGGTGATGTCGAGTTGAACCACATGCGCGGCTTGCGAAAAGGCTTGGGCTGTCGCAGCAGCATCGCCATAGCGCGTTTCGGCCACGCGGTTATCGGGCGCATCACACAACAAAGGCGCATCCAGCTTGAGTGCGTCATCGAAGGTCACCGCGCAAGGCAACTCTTCAAACTCCACCATCACGGCCTCGGCAGCATTGCGCGCCTGCTCTTCCGTGTCAGCCACCACGGCGGCCACAGCCTCACCCACGTAGCGCACACGGTCAGCCGCCAAAATACGACGGTCGGGCGATGCGGCGGGTGTGCCATCTGCACGGGTGAAGTTCACAGGCCTGGGCATTGGCTTCATGCCTGCCGCTTTGAGCTGTGCGCCCGTGACCACCAAGCGTACGCCGGGCATGGCCTCGGCGGCAGAGGTGTCGATGGACACGATGCGTGCATGCGCGTAAGGCGAGCGCACAAAGCACAAACGGGTTTGACCGTCTGGCGTGATGTCGTTGGCGTAGACGCCAGCGCCCTTGAGCAACTGCGTGTCTTCCAAACGCTGAACAGCTTGTCCGCTGCCGAATTTTGTGGGATTAACCAAGTTCAATCTCCGTGAAGTTCAAGCCACTGACACACGATCAGTTGGCTTTGATGTTTTTCTCTGTCGCCACTTGACGCCAAGCGTTGATCTCTTGCGTGATCATTTTGTCAAACTGCTCAGGGGTGTTGCTGACCGGCGTGATGGCCAAGCCCGTGATGCGTTTTTTAACATCAGGCAATTCCAACACACGCGCCACTTCCTCTTGAATTCTTTTCACAATCGCAGGCGGTGTACCAGCGGGTGCAAGTAGACCACTCCAAAACGACACGTTGATGTCAACGCCCAGCTCTGTCATGGTGGGCACATTGGGCAAGTCTTTCAAACGCTCCCCAGAAGTCACCGCCATCGCCTTGACGCGACCGCCTTGCAAAGCGGTGATGGCCGGACCGGTGTCGATCAAAGTCATCGTCACATCTTGGGTCATGACGGCCGTGATCGCGTCAGCGCTTCCTTTGTACGGAATGTGCTGAAAGCGTGTGCCGGTTTTGCCATTGAACAACTCGGCAATCAACTGAAACGAGGCAGAAGGCGCGCTGTAATTGACCTTGTCTGGGTTTTGCTTGGCAAAGCTCACCATCTCCGTGACCGACTTGGCAGGGTTATTGGCATGCGTGAGCATCACCAACGGAAAAGTGCCGACCAAGGAAATGGGGGCGAAGTCTTGCGGTGTGTAGGGCAACTTGGCGTACAGCACATGGTTAAAAACGATGGGGCCACTGGCCCCCATCAACAAGGTGTAACCATCGGGCTTGGCTTTGGCCACATAACTCGCCCCGACGATGGAGGCAATGCCCGGGCGGTTTTCGACAATCACCGGCTGGCCCAAATTGGTGGTTAATTTTTCGGCCACGATGCGCGCCAACACATCGTTGGCACCCCCGGGTGAGTAACCCACCACGATGGTGATTGGACGCGTCGGAAAGTCAGCAGCGCCGCTGAGAATTGGCGCCACCAAAGCGCCCAAACCGGCCAGCGTCGCCAAGAGAAAATGCTTATGAGAAAACATGGACATGGTCAAAGGCTCCTTGAAAACTGGCATCACTGAAGGCCGATCTGCACATTCAACACAGCAGCGCGCCCATCATGCAAGGCTTGCAAACAACGGGCGATCGCGTCGGGGACATCTGCGGGGTCGCTCACGCATTCGCCGTAGGCGCCAAAGGCTTGGGCCACTTGCTCGAAATGCCGTTCAGGACCTTGCAGACGAGCCTGAAATTCATTGGCTTGGGCCGCTTCGCCGTCTGGGTAAACGCGCAACACCGCTTCTTTGACCGCCTGCCAGCCACCGTTGTCCAACACCACCGTGAAGATGGGCAAGTTGTAACGCTGGGCCGTGGCATACACCGAGGTGGGCGTTGAGAAATGAAAACCACCATCGCCCACGATGTGCACCACCCGCACGTCTGGCTTGGCCAACTTCACCCCCAGCGCCATGCCGCCGCTGTAACCCAAACCACCCCCTGCACCGCCCAACAAGGTCAGGGGTTCTGTGCGCGAAATTTGATGGAGCACCGCAGGTGTGTTGCGGATGGCCTCGTTGATCACCACATCGTCTGGGGCCAACGCTTGCCCGAGTTGGGCACACAAGTAGGCCGGACTGATGGCGCCTTGCGTGCCAGGCTGGTGGGCTAATTTTTCAATGTTGGCTTGACGCTGTTGGTGCTCCACCTGCATCAGCGCCATGCGCTGTTCGACACGCGCATGGAACGCCGCATCCGCCAGCACGCGCACTTCGGCCGTGACTTGTCGCAACACCGTGGCGCAATCGGCCTGCATGCGCACATCGGTGGCAAAGCCCCACATGGGGAAATCTTTCTTGATGGCATCCACATCCACTTGCGTCCAGTGCGTGTGCGGGTTGTCTTGCAGAAATTTAGGCAACCATGGCACGTCCACATCGAGCAGCCACCCCACGTCAGTGCTAGACATAGACACCCCTGGATCGAACCCCGCAAAGCAAGGCGATGCACGCGAGATACACAAGTAGCTGGGGCTGAACTCAAACACTCGAATGCCACACAAATCGGCCAACTCTTCCAGGGCCTGCACCGCTTCGGCTTTACGCCCCAGATATGACGTGACGACGATGGGCCGATCAGCAGCCATCAGTTGCTCAGCCAAGCGACGCGCACACGAGGGCTCAACACCACCGGCCAACACGGGGCCGTAACGCGCCGCACTGAAAGAGGGGGCTTGGTCTGGTGCCCACGTCTCGGCCAACACCTCGCGAGGCAGCGTGAGATAAACCGGGCCCGGTGGGTCACTTTGCATCACCGAATGACCACGGCGCAACACCTCTTGGGTGATCACGCCGCTGGGTAAGTTGTATTCCCATTTCACATACGGGCGCACCAAGCTGGCGATGTCAAACGGGTCTTGCACAAAATGCACATAGTTGTCACGCGACCCCGGCAATTCGCCGCGCAAGGTGTAAGGGGCCTTACCGGCAATCAGCATCACGGGCAACCGTGCCCTGAACATATTGTGCATGCCCATGGCGGCATTGGCGGTGCCCGCATCCACATGCACCATCACCGCTTGCCCTTTGCCTGTCACGGCGGCATAACCTGCGGCCATGTGCATGGCCACGTTTTCATGCGGACACAGCACCAAATTGGGATGCGCCAAACCCTCACGGTCCCAACGCGCCAGCTCTTCGATCAAAGAAACGTGGTCTGTCCCTAAGTTAGAGAACACATGATCCACCCCCAAATCTGTCAACCCCTTCCAAAAATAATGAGAGGTTGTGGGATGGGTGTGAGGGGGCATAAGAAACAAGCTCGCTGTGTATTCGTTAGCATGCTAGCAATCATTGACACCTCTCGTCAGCTAGGGGATTCCCTAGACGGGCAAGCGCACCCGTCCCACACAATCGTTTCAATATCGCCATCTGATTCAATGAAGGAAAGACGAATGACGCCCCCCCTGAATTGCCCTGTCTTGATCATTGGCGCTGGTCCGGTCGGCCTGACCTTGGCCATGGACTTAGCGCAACGGGGCATTGAGGTCGTGATCGCAGAAACGCGTCATCGCGGCGAACCGCCCAACGTCAAATGCAACCATGTGTCGGCACGCACGATGGAAATTTTTCGACGCTTAGGTGTCGCCCATGCGGTTCGTCAAAGCGGCTTACCCGAGGACTACCCGCATGATGTGGCCTACCGTACAACATTCACCGGTACAGAACTGTCTCGCATTCCGATTCCCTGCCGTCGAGATCGCTGGACCGTCACATCAGGTCCTGACGGCCACTGGCCTACGCCTGAGCCACCCCACCGAATCAATCAAATTTATTTAGAGCCGATCTTGTTTGAACATGTGCTGGCAATGCCCCAAGTGACGCTGCTCAATCGCACATCCATTGACGATTTTTCGCAAGACGAAGACGGCGTGACAGCCCTAGGCCACGATTTAGACAGTGGCCAGCTGCTCCATATCCGTTGTCAATATTTGGTCGGCTGCGACGGTGGCCATTCGAACACGCGAAAGAAAATTGGTGCAAAGCTAGAAGGCACCGATGTCGTGGGCCGCGTGCAATCCACCTACATCCATGCGCCAGACTTGCTAAAACACCTCAAAGTCGCACCGGCTTGGGCCACCTTCTCGCTCAACACTCGACGCTGCGGCAATGTGTATGCCATCGATGGCAAAGAAAAATGGCTGATTCACAACTACCTCAAAGACGACGAACTTGACTTTCACGCCATTGACAGAGACTGGGCCATTCGCCAAATTTTGGGCGTTGGGCAAGATTTTCAATACGACATATTGAGCCACGAAGACTGGGTTGGTCGTCGTTTGGTCGCCGACAAATTTCGCGATCGACGTGTATTTATCTGCGGTGACGCCTCTCACCTCTGGATTCCCATGGCGGGTTACGGCATGAACGCGGGCATTGCAGACGCTATGAACCTATCGTGGCTCTTGGCTGCGCACCTCCAAGGTTGGGGCCACTCGAACATCTTGAATGCCTACGAAGCAGAACGAAAGCCGATCACACAACAAGTCTCACATTTCGCCATGAACCATGCATTGGCGCTGCAAAAAGAACGCAGCGCTATTCCCGAAGGACTTGAAGCCATGGGCCCAGAAGGCGATGCGCTGCGACTAAAAACAGGGCAAAAGCTGTACGACTTGAACGTGCAGCAATACTGTTGCGCGGGCTTGAACTTTGGCTATTTTTACGACACCTCGCCCATCATTGCCTACGACGACGAGGCCGCACCAAACTACACCATGCACCAATTCACACCATCCACCGTACCCGGGTGCCGAACACCCCACGTATATCTTTCCGATGGCACGTCGTTGTACGACGCACTCGGCGACGACTACGCACTTTTGCGTACCGACCCAAGCGTTGACGTCCGCCCATTGGTTCACGCCGCCCATCAACGTGGCATGCCGATGCGCGTGATCGACATTGCAGGCAACGAGGCCAAGATGATTTATAAGGAGGCTCTGGTGCTGTCTCGGCCAGACCAACATGTGGCGTGGCGAGGCCGTACATTGCCCGCTGATCCTGTGGCTTGGGTTGATCGCGTGTGTGGCCAACCCGCTTGATTTGAAACACGTCTGCATGACACACCCCAAAATCTTGATCGCAGGCGGCGGCATTGGCGGCTTGGCGACGGCGTTGACCTTGCTGCAAAACAACATCGACGTCGACGTTTACGAACAAGCCAGCGAATTACGTGAAGTGGGTGCAGGCATCCAAATCAGCCCGAACGGCAACCGGGTGTTGGATCACACGGGCGTGTTTGAATCTTTAAAGGCCCTCTCCAGCCCCACCCAAGGCAAAGAAATTCGGCTCTGGAACACAGGTCAAACCTGGCCCCTGTTTGACCTTGGCAAAGCAGCCATCGACAAATACGGCTACCCCTACATGACGGCATTTCGCCCGCACCTGCTGCAGGTGTTGGCCGATGCGGTGCAAGCCCTCAAACCCGATGCCATTCACTTAAACGCGCGCTGCAAAGGGTTTACGCAATCTGATGCGGGCGTCAGCCTGCACTTTGAAGACGCCCCCTCGGTCAGCGGCGATGCCTTGATTGGCGCAGATGGCTTGCACTCCAAAGTTCGTGCAGCCATGTTTGGCGCAGCGCCGCCTGACTTCTCGGGCATGGTGTCTTGGCGCGCCTTGATTCCCATGGATGTGCTGCCCGAGCACTTGGCGCGGCCCGTCGCCACCAATTGGGTAGGCCCCGGTGGCCATGTGGTGCATTACCCGCTGCATGCAGGCAAGGTCATGAACTTTGTGGGCACGCTCGAAGGCAACACATGGTCTGGCCCACCTTGGAACAGTCCCGACAGCGTGGATGCCGCCTTGGCCGCTTTTGAAGGCTGGCACGAGGACATCCAAACCATGATTCGCCATGCCCCTTCATTTTTGAAATGGGCTTTGTGTGGACGCCCTTTTTTAGAACACTGGTCGCAAGGACGCGTCACCTTGATGGGCGACGCCTGCCATCCCACCTTGCCGTTTTTGGCACAAGGCGCGGTCTTCACCTTGGAAGACGCCGTCGTCTTGCAACGCTGCATCCGCCAAGACGCGCACGACTTGCCGCATGCCTTCCAACGCTTTGAGGCGGCACGCATGGCACGCGCTTACCGCATGGTGCGTGGCGCCAGCGACAACACCCCACGCTTTCACAACCCCGCCCTCGCCGATGCCGTACAAGGCGTGGCCTTCATTGAACGCGAGTGGCAACAAACCGCGATTGGCAACCGCTACGACTGGATCTTCAACTACGACGCCATCAGCGCCGAAATTTAGGAGTTCTCATGCCCACATCCCCACGCACGATGCGCGCCATCTTGGCACGCACACCGGTGATGCCGATCTTGACCCTCCATGACGCCAGCACGGCGGGAGACTTGGCACAAGCCTTGGTCAAAGGCGGCATCCATGTGTTTGAAGTCGTGATGCGAACACCGCAAGCTGTGGCCGCCGTGCAAGCCATGCGGGAAGCGACGCCGGAAGCAGACATCGGCATGGGCACCTTGATGACACCCGAAGACGTGGTTCGCGCGCATCAAGCGGGCGCTCAATTTGGGGTCTCGCCGGGACTCACCCACGAGCTCGCGCAAGCCATTCAAGCGCACCGCATGGCGTTCTTACCGGGTGTGGCGACGGCCAGCGAAGTCATGCAAGCACGCGCCTTTGGGTTGAAAGAACTCAAGTACTTCCCGGCACAAGGCCCCGTGGGTGCTGCTTGGTTAAAGGACATGAGTCAAGTGTTTCCGGACGTGCTGTTTTGCCCCACTGGCGGCATACGTCCGCCCCACATTCCCGATTATTTGGCCTTGCCCAACTGTTGCACAGTCGGTGGCTCTTGGATCGTGCCCAGCGATTTGTTGAATGACCGCGACTGGGCGGGCATCACGGCTTTGGCGCAACTTGCCAGTCGTTTTCAAACACACTGAGGCATACGCAACATGGCGCCCCCCAAACGCATGCTGGCTCTGGGTGCCATCTGCACCACGGCGATTTTTCGGGTACCGGAGATTCCACGCCCGCCTGCCAAAGTTTTGGCCACACAGCGTTGCACCGTGGTCGATGGCATGGCCATCTCTGCCGCCTGTGCCTTTCAAAAACTAGGCGGACAAGCGCAGGTGTGGGCGCGCGTGGGCGATGACCCAGACGCACACGCCATGCGACGCGCCCTCGCCGCCGAAGGTATTGATCCAAGCGGACTGTTCACGGTCAAAGGCACGCAGTCATCGCACGCCAGCGTGATCGTGGACGCACAAGGACAGCGCTTGGTGGTGCCCTTTCATGACCCACAAGTGGACACGTCGCCAAATTGGCTGCCGTTACAAGATTTGTCGAACGTCGACCTTTTGCATTGCGATGTACGCTGGCCCGAAGGTGCCGAAACCGCGCTAAGCGCCGCACATGAAAAAGGTGTGCTCACCATGGTGGACGGCGATGTCGCACCGCAAGCGGTGCTGCAACGTTTGATGCCGCTGGCAGATTACGCCGTGTTCTCAGATGCCGGCCTGTTGGCTTATACCGGCCTTCACAACGTCCAAGAGGCCTTACTCACCGTGGCACAACAACACAGCCGTCACGTCGGTGCGAGCTGCGGAGAAGACGGGTATTACTGGGTCGAAAACGGTCAAATCGCGCATGTGCCAGCGCCGCGCGTTGACGTGGTGGACACCTTGGCTGCTGGCGATGTGTTTCATGGTGCCTTCGCATTGGCCATGCTGGAAGGGCAAGACACGGCCTCGGCAGCCCGCTTCGCCTGCACCGCTGCATCGTTGAAATGCACACGCTTCGGCGGTCGCTTGGGCTGCCCCAGCCGCGCGGAAGTGCTGCAGGCACTGGAACAAACCTCGTAATTTTTCAGCTGTCAATAGGCGCCACGGGTATTCCCGATTCGCAAATGTCGCACGCATTACCAACGTTTCGGCCACGGCCGAATTTAAATGCCATCAGGTGCTGCTCCCTTTGCAGCAGCCTCTCACCCCTCGAACAATCCAAGGAGACATGCATGATGATTCGCCGAACCCTGATGACGTCATTGGCCTGCGCTGCAGCCGCCCTGTCCTTGTGCGGTACTGCCATCGCACAAAGCTATCCAAGCCGCCCTTTGACCATGATCGTGCCTTGGGGCGCAGGCGGTGGCACCGACGCCACGGCACGCATCGTGGCTGCGCTGCTTGAAAAAGAAATGGGACAACCGGTGAACGTGGTCAACCGCACCGGCGGCAACGGCGTGGTGGGACATTCCGCGATCGCCACAGCGCCCGCCGATGGCTACACCATCGGCATGATCACCGTCGAAATTTCGATGATGCACTGGGCTGGCCTGACGCAGCTCTCACCGGCGGACTACACCCCCCTCGCCTTGATGAACATCGATCCCGCAGGCGTCACCGTGCGCGCTGATGCGCCTTACAAAAATTTGGGCGACTTGGTCACCGCCATCAAGGCCAACCCAGGCAAGTTCAAAGCCTCGGGCACGGGTCAAGGCGGCATTTGGCACTTGGCCTTAGCAGGCATGCTCAACGACATGAAAATCCCCACCACAGCCGTGCCTTGGGTGCCCTCCAACGGAGCAGCACCGGCCATGAACGATTTGGCAGCGGGCGGCATTGAGTTTGTGACCTGCTCACTGCCTGAAGCGCGGGCCCTGATCGATGCAGGCAAAGCACGACCTCTAGCCTTGATGGCCGCGCAACCATCGGCCCTGTATCCCAACGTGCCAATTTTGAAATCTGCCGCTGGCAGCAACTGGGCGATTGGTGCTTGGCGCGGATTGGCGGCACCTAAAGGCATACCCGCAGACATTCAAGCCAAATTGGGCGCGGCCCTCAAGAAAATTTATGACGGCCAAGAGTTTCAAGGCTTCATGCAACAACGCGGCTTCGGAACGATTTATGCCGACAGCAAAGGCTTTGAGCAGTTCATGGCCAAGGGCGATGCCGACATGGGCGTTGTGATGAAGTCTTTGGGCTTGGCGAAGTAAGCCACGTATGAAATTCAACGACACGATCATGGGGGCAGCGCTGTTGGCATTGGCGCTGTCCATCTTGCAAACCGTTCAACACTATCCTGTCATTCCAGGACAAAACATTGGCCCCGGGGCCTTCCCTGGATTGCTGGCCGTGTTGCTCGCTCTGTGTGCGGTGCTCTTGATCATCAAAGGTTTAAAAGCCAAGCAGCACGAGGCGTGGATCGAAGTGGGTGGCTGGGTGAAATCTTGGTTTCATTTGCGAAACTTTTTGATCACCCTGTCCTGCCTGCTTTTTTACATCTACTTCTCGGATCGTTTGGGATTTTTGATCTGCGCAACCGCCATCGTGTCGTTGATGTTTTGGGCTTTAGAAGTACGTGCGAAGTTGATATTGCCTATTGCAGCGATGGTCGCGTTGGTGATCCACACCATCTTTTACAAGGGACTTCGCGTTCCTTTGCCGTGGGGCGTGCTAACCCCCTTCCAATGGTAAATAAGGACGCCCCATGACCACTGCTGTGCTGCTTCAAGCCTTTTGGCTGGTGTTTGACCCTTACGTTTTGTTGGTGATTTTGTGCTCGGCCATGTTTGGTCTGTTTGTCGGATGCATTCCCGGCTTGAGCGCCACGATGGCCACCGCACTCTTGGTACCCATCACCTTCTTCATGCCGCCCGTTCCCGCCATCGCCGCCATCGTGACGGCCACCGCCATGGCTATTTTTTCGGGCGATATTCCAGGTGCCCTGTTGCGAATACCCGGCACACCGGCTTCAGCGGCTTACACCGATGAGGCGTATCAAATGACCCTCAAAGGCCAAGCCGAAATCGCTTTGGGCGCGGGCTTGGTGTTTTCTGCCATTGGTGGCTTGTTTGGCACCTTGGTCATGGTGATGTTCTCACCGGGCTTGGCTGAAATTGCGTTGAAGTTCTCTTCCTTTGAGTACTTCTGGCTGGTGGTTTTGGGCCTCGCCGGTGCCGTCTTCATTGGCAACACCAGCGTCTTGAAAGCCTGCATTTCTTTGCTGTTAGGTTTGCTGATTGCGTGCATCGGTTTAGAAAACCCTGCGGCCCTACCGCGCTTCACATTTGGCATGAACGAGCTCATGAGTGGGGTGGAGCTGATTCCCATGATGGTGGGCATGTTCGCCGTGTCGGAGTTGCTGCGCTACATCACCAACACCGATCCAACCCCCATCATCGCAACGGAGAAGATTGGCAACATTTTTTCAGGCATGTGGGGCATGTTAAAAAAATACCGCTGGCCTTTGGTGCGTGGCAGTGCCTTGGGCACCATCATTGGCATTCAACCCGGGTCGGGGGCCGATATGGCTTCTTGGCTCAGTTATGCCATGAGCAAAAAATTCTCCAAAGAGCCTGAGAAGTTTGGCACGGGTCACGTCGAAGGCATTGTGGAATCTGGCGCAGCCAACAACTCGTCTCTTGCAGGGGCTTGGATTCCAGCCATCGTATTTGGCATCCCTGGCGACTCCATCACCGCCATTGCGATTGGGGTTTTGTATTTGAAAAACATGAACCCAGGGCCGATGATTTTCGTGAACAACCCCGAAAACATCTACGCCATTTTCTTGGTCTTCATTTTGGCCAACATCATCATGGTGCCGCTGGGTTGGCTGACGGTTCGCGTGGCCACCAAGATCTTGAAAGTGCCGCGCAACATCTTGATGCCCATTATTTTGTTGTTCTGTATCGTGGGCTCTTTCTCCATCAACAACTCCGTCTGGGGCGTCACCTTGATTTTGTTTTTTGGCTTGGTGTCGTTCCTGCTGGAGGAAAACGGTTTCCCTGTCGCGCCCGCGATCTTGGGCGTCGTGCTGGGCACCATGATGGAAGAAAATTTTGTCACCTCCATGATCAAGTCCGATGGCGATCCGCTGGTGTTCTTCACCCGCCCTATCGCCATGTGGTTGGCGGCGAGTACCTTCGTGATTTTGCTGTGGCCCGTGTTCACGTGGCTATTTCAAAAAATCCGCACACCAAAGATGGCATGACCTCACTCAACCCGCTTCTCAACGCCCCGATCTTTCCAACCATTTGGAGACTTAGCCTACCCAACATGATCGCCATGGTGGCGACGGCCTTGGTCAGCATTGCTGAAACAGCCTACATCGGGCAATTGGGCACCGTTCAATTGGCAGGCATCGCCTTGGTGTTTCCAATGATCATGCTGCAACAGATGCTCTCGGCGGGTTCGATGGGTGGCGGTATTTCATCGGCCATCAGTCGAGCGATTGGCGCTGGCGATGCACACAAGGCCAACGCCTTGGTGTGGCATGCCACGCTGATCAGCTTGGGGCTAGGCCTGTTGTTCAGCGCCTTGTTTTTGATCTGGGGCCGCGACATCTTTGCGCTGGTGGGTGGCACCGCTGAAGCGCTGGAGCAAGCCGTGATCTATGCAAATGTGGCCTTCACAGGCGCCATCAGCATTTGGCTCACCAATGCTTTTGCCTCTGCCATTCGTGGCTCGGGCAATATGAAAACGCCCTCGGTCACCTTGATGTGGGTGGCTGCAGGGCAAGTCATTTTGGGCGGGGTCTTGGGCTTGGGCTGGGGGCCCATTCCAAGACTGGGCATTGGCGGGGTGGCGGCCGGTCAGGTGATCGCGTTCAGCTTAGGTGCGGTGTCGTTGTACCGCTATCTGCGCTCCGACCAGAGTCGCGTGCGCTTGCAGTTTTCCAGCGCGCTGAACCCTCGCTTTTTCAAAGACATTCTGAAAGTAGGCGCGGTCGCCAGCATCTCCTCGCTGCAAACCGTGCTGACCATTTTGATTCTCACCAAAATCGTGTCGGGCTTTGGCGCGGAGGCGTTGGCAGGGTACGGCATCGGTACACGTTTGGAGTTCTTGTTGATCCCCATCACCTTTGCCATCGGTGTGGCGTGCGTGCCCATGGTCGGCATGGCTTTAGGTGCTGGGCAGGTCACGCGTGCGCGGCATGTGGCGTGGATGGGCGCAGGGCTTTCGGCCGTGATCGTGGGGGTGATTGGCGCCATAGTGACCGTGTTCCCCAACGCTTGGTCAAGCTTGTTCACCACCAACACGACCGTTTTGGCCAACGCCAACAGCTATTTCGCTTGGGCAGGTCCTTGCTATGGATTTTTTGGTTTTGGCTTGTGCCTGTACTTTGCCTCGCAAGGCGCGGGCAAGCTCATGGGCCCCGTGTTAGCGGGCACGCTGCGTTTGGTGCTGGTCACGGTGGGCGGGTTCATGTTGGTCGCGCAAGGTGCGCCGGTGCAAGACATGTTCGCCCTCATCGGTTTGGCCATGCTGGCGTATGGCGTGGCCACAGGATTGGGCGTCTACCTGGTGTCCTGGAAAGAAGCCTGACATGTCTGACTCATTCTCACGCGTCGAACGAGCGACAGCTCTGCCTGCGCGCTCACCCCATACTTCATCACCATGAAACTTTATTTTTCCCCCACCTCTCCCTACGTTCGCAAATGCATGGTCACAGCGTTTGAGCTCAACTTGGTCGACCAGATTGAGTTCTTGCCCGCCAGCGCACACCCCGTCAACCGCGATGCCGCCATCGTGGCCAACAACCCGCTGGGCAAAGTGCCCACCCTGTTGACCAACGACGGCCATGCGCTTTACGACAGCCGTGTGATTTGCGAATACCTCAACGCCATCGGCCACGGCAACTTGTTGCCCGCCAACGGCCCTGAGCGTTGGGAAGCGCAAACCCTGCAAGCGTTGGGCGATGGCATCTTGGATGCCGCTTTGCTGGCACGCTACGAAACAGCCGTGCGCCCCGAGGCCTTGCGCTGGCCCGAATGGGTCGAGGGCAAGTTGGATGCCATTCGCACCTCGCTGGCTTACTTAGAACACCACCCAGACGTGTTTGAACGCACCTTTCATTTGGGCTTGCTGACCATCGGCTGCGCGCTTTGGTATTTGGATTTGCGTTACCCAGACTTGGCGTGGCGTGAGAACTACCCCACCGTGGCCAAGAGCGCTCAATCGCTGATGACGCGGACCTCCATGACACAGACTTGGGCCATGCCATGAAAGCCGTTTGGTACACCCAAAACGGCGAAGCGCGCGATGTTTTGGTGTTTGGCGAATTGCCAACGCCCGAGCCGAAAGCGGGTGAAGTGCGGGTCAAGCTGCACACCTCGGGCGTCAACCCGTCCGATGTGAAGTCGCGCAAAGCACGGCCTGTGCAAGACCCTGAAATCATTCCGCACAGCGATGGCGCAGGCGTGATTGATGCCGTGGGCGACGGCGTCTCGCCTGAGCGCTTGGGCCAACGCGTTTGGTTGTGGAATGGCCAATGGCAGCGCCCATGGGGCACGGCCTGTGAGTACATCACCGTGCCAGAGGCGCAAGCCGTTCGCCTGTCCGATCACATCGACGACGCAGCAGGTGCATGCATGGGCATTCCCGGACTGACCGCCATGCAGGCCGTCTTGTTGGCGGGCGATCTGACGGATGACTTGAAGGGCAAAACCGTGCTGGTCACTGGGGCCTCCTCGGCCGTGGGTCACTACATTGCGCAAATGGCCACACTCGCCGGTGCGCATGTCATCGGTACCGTCGGTTCGCAGACCAAAGCCTTGCATGCGCAAGCAGCGGGTGTGCGTGATGTCATTTTTTACAAAACCGAGTCGGTGCCGCAGCGGATTCAAGCCCTCACGCAAGGGCGAGGTGTGGACTGCATCATCGACATGGACTTCTCCACCACCACCGACTATATCGCCCAAGGTGCCTTGAAAGCGCATGGCACGGTGGTGTGTTACGGCTCTAACAACGCGGTCATTCCCGTCACCTTCCGGCCCTTGTTGTGGGGCTCGATCAACTTGAAGTTTTTCTTGGTCTACGACTTACTGCCCAGCGACCGCGACCGCTGCATTGCGCGTTTGAGCGACATGCTGGAGCGCCAGCAATTGCGCCACACCATCGGCCAGCGCTTCAGCTTGTCGCAAACGGTGCAAGCGCACGAATGCGTGGAAGCGGGTCAAACCATCGGTCAAGTTGTGATCGATATTGCGTGATCAACATTCTTTAAGCGAACCCCCTCATGGACCTGCAACTCGCCCACAAACACATCCTCATCACCGGCGGCAGCAAAGGCATTGGCTTGGCCTGCGCTGACGTTTTTTTGCAAGAAGGCGCGCGCGTTACTTTGGTCTCGCGTGACTTGAGCAATTTGCAAAATGGCAAAGCCTATCTTTTAGCCCGTCATGCGAGCGCGCACGTGCATACCATCGCAGCAGATTTACGCTTGGCTGAATCAGGAACTTGGGTGCTGGATGAAGCCGAAACCACGCTGGGCCCCGTCGATGTGTTGGTCAATTCAGCCGGCGCGGCCAAACGCACACCGGCTGCCGAACTCACGCCGCAAGATTGGCATGACGCCATGCAGGCCAAGTACTTTTCGTACATCCACATGATCAACCCGACCATCCAACGAATGGGCGAACGTGGCGCGGGCGTGGTGGTCAACGTGATTGGTGCGGGTGGCAAAGTGCCCAGCGCCATTCACATGCCAGGCGGTGCCGCCAATGCCGCCTTGATGCTGGCCACGGCAGGCATGGCCAACGCCTATGCAGGCAAAAACATCCGTGTGAACGCCGTCAACCCGGGTTTGACGGTCACTGACCGGCTCAAAGAGGGCTTTGCCGCAGATGCCCGCGCCAATGGCATCACCGAGCAAGAAGCCATGACGCGCGCGAGTGCACGCATCCCTTTGGGGCGCATGGCCGACCCCATCGAGATCGCCAATGCCGTGGTGTTTTTGGCCTCCGCACGGGCCAGCTACATCACAGGCATCAGCTTGACGATGGATGGCGGCATGAACCCGATGGTGGTTTAAGCGCGATTAAGGCTGTGGGCCCCAAGGCGCATTCAGCATGAGCTTGTTTTCTTGCGACAGCAACAACGGACGTGTTTGCTTGGCAAAGGCCATGAATTCGGGGTCGTTGAACACGCCCGCCCAAAACGCGCGGCGGTCGGCATCGTCGTCAAACTTCCACACATGGATCAGTTGGTTCACCGCGCCGATGTCGCCGGTGAAGTAGCCCACCAACTTTTGCGGGTGCTTTTGCAACGCCGGCCAACCTTGTGTTTTGTAAAGCTCCACCACCTCCGCCAGCTTGCCCACGATGGCGGTGTAAGTGCGCAATTCATAAATAGCCATGCCGTAACTCCTTGTGTTGAACAAAAAACTTGTGCAAATGAGGATCGCACGCTGCATGCCATTGCGTTGTCGCAAGTCGGACATCGCTGCTGGCAAAATAGGGGCTAACCCGCCCAGATACAAAACCCCGCCATGAACACCCTCCCCCCCACACACGCCCCCCAAGAACCCCGTCTCACCAGCCTGTCACATGGCGGCGGTTGCGGCTGCAAGATTGCGCCAGGCGTGTTGAGCGAGATCTTGAAGGGCACGAGTGCCATGCCCATCCCCAAAGAACTGCTGGTGGGCATTGAGACGGCCGACGATGCGGCGGTCTACCAACTCAACGACGAGCAGGCGCTGATTGCCACCACCGATTTCTTCATGCCCATCGTCGATGACCCCTTCGACTTTGGCCGCATTGCCGCCACCAACGCCATCAGCGATGTGTATGCCATGGGCGGCACACCCATCATGGCCTTGGCGCTGGTGGGCATGCCCATCCATGTCTTGTCGTCTGAGACGATTGGCAAAATTTTGGATGGCGGACAAAGCATTTGCCGCGAAGCGGGCATTCCCATTGCAGGCGGCCACACCATCGACTCAGTCGAACCCATTTACGGCTTGGTGGTGATGGGCTTGATCCACCCCAAGCGCGTTAAACGCAATGCCGATGCCCGCGTGGGCGACCGCCTGATCTTGGGCAAACCGCTGGGCGTGGGCGTGATGTCTGCCGCTTTGAAGAAAAACGGGCTGGATGCGCAAGGCTACGCACAGATGATTGCCAACACCACCCAACTCAACACCCCCGGCGCCGCCCTCTCGGCCCTGCCCGGCGTACATGCCATGACGGATGTGACCGGCTTTGGTTTGGCCGGTCACGCGTTAGAGATGGCGCGCGGCTCCAAAACCACCATCGAACTCGACATGGCCCGCATTCCCCTGCTCGCCAGCGTGCGTGAACTGGCCCGCGTGGGCATGATCACCGGTGCCTCGGCGCGCAATTGGGCGGCGTATGGCAAAGACATTGAACTCAGCCCAGACTTGCACGCCATCGACCAAGCCTTGCTCACCGACCCCCAAACCAGCGGTGGTTTGTTGGTGGCCTGCGCGCCTGAATCTGTGCATGAAGTGCTCGCCGTGTTCAAACAACACGGCTTTGACGCAGCCACAGACATTGGCGAAATCACAGCCGCTCGCGCAGACGGCATTCAACTCCGCGTGAACTGAACACTCGACTTAAAGGAATACACCCATGGGCGCTCAATGGAAAGCCAAACACAAAGATTTGGCGGCTAACGCCAAAGGCCGTGTCTTCGGCAAACTGTCGAAAGACATCATGATTGCGGCACGCAACGGTGCCGACCCCGCCGCCAACGCGCGGCTGCGCTTGGTGATTGAACAAGCGCGCAAAGTCTCGATGCCCAAAGACACGCTGGACCGCGCGATCAAAAAAGGCGCAGGCCTGACCGGCGAAACCGTGAACTTTGAACACGTCATTTACGAAGGCTTTGCCCCGCATCGCGTGGCCGTGATGGTCGAGTGTTTGACCGACAACGTGAACCGCACCGCGCCTGAAATGCGCGTGCTGTTTCGCAAAGGCCAGCTGGGCACCTCGGGCTCTGTGTCGTGGGACTTTGACCATGTCGGCATGGTGGAAGCCGAACCGGCCAACGCAGGTGCTGACCCTGAGTTGGCCGCCATTGAAGCCGGTGCGCAAGATTTTGAAGCGGGCGAAGAAGAAGGCGTGACCTTGTTTTTGACCGACCCCGCCGACCTCGATGTGGTCAGCAAAGCCTTGCCTGAGCATGGCTTTACCGTGCTGTCGGCCAAGCTGGGCTACAAACCTAAAAACCCCATCGACCCTGCCACTTTGAGCGCGGCCGACCTGGAAGAAGTTGAAACCTTTTTAGCCGCCATCGACGCCAACGACGATGTGCAACATGTTTACGTGGGCTTGGCGGGCTAACACGCCCTCACGCCTGCAAACGCGCCCTATTTTTTAAATCAACGTATAGCCTATGTCTCAAATTCCAGCTTGCCCTCAATGTGCCCAAGAAAACACCTACGAAGATGGCACCAACTTCGTTTGCGCGGACTGCGGCCACGAATGGCCCCAAGTGGCAACCGCTGCTGAAGACGACGATGAGGCCGTGGTCAAAGACGCCAACGGCACGGTGCTGCAAACCGGTGACGCCGTGGTGTTAATCAAAGACCTCAAAGTCAAAGGCTCATCCACCACACTCAAGATGGGCACCAAGGTCAAGAGCATCCGCTTGGTGGGCGGCGACCATGAAGTGGACTGCAAGATGGATGCAGGCAACTTCATGCTCAAAGCCTGCTTCTTGCGCAAGGCCTAACAACCCCTTTTTTGACCCACTTTAAATTGTCACCCCGCCATCCACCACGATGCTTTGGCCGGTGACGTAAGAGCCCGCTTGCGACGCCAAAAACACGGCAGTGCCCGCAATCTCATCGGGCTCACCAATGCGGCGCAGTGGCGTGGTCCGCATGCGCTCGGTCAGCATGGCCTCGTCTTCCCACAGCGCGCGGGCAAAGTCGGTTTTGATCAAACCTGGGGCGATGCAATTCACACGCACGTTGTGCGGGCCGTACTCCACCGCCAAGTTGCGCGCCAGCTGCATGTCGGCGGCCTTGCTGATGCAATACGCGCCAATCACCGGCGAGCCACGCAAGCCGCCAATCGACGACACGATGATGATGGAGCCCGATTTTTGAGCCGTCATCTGCGGTGCCACCAGCGCGATGAGCCAATGGTTGGCCACGATGTTGTTGTCCAAAATTTTGCGGAACTGCGCATCGGCAATGCCCGCTTGCGGCCCGTAATACGGGTTGCTCGCGGCGTTACACACCAGCACGTCAATGCGTCCAAACTGGCGGTTGGTTTCAGCCACCAAATGCTCTAAATCCTCTTTGGACGAAATGTTGGCCGCCACGGCAATGGCACGCCCAGCGCCATGTTTGGCGTTGATGGCGTCTACCACCTCGGCACAGGCGTCAGCCTTGCGTGACGAAATGACCACGCGCGCGCCGTGCTCCGCCATGCGCTCGGCAATGGCGCGGCCAATGCCGCGTGACGAGCCCGTGATGATGGCCACTTGGCCTTCTAAGTTAAACAAATTCATCGTGCCATTCCTCAATCGGCCTTCACGCCAGCGGCGTTGATCACCTTGGCCCATTTGACGATTTCTTCGTCCAAGAACTTACCCGCTTGCTCAGGACTACTGCCAACCGACTCAATGCCCAAGGCCTCAAATTTGGCACGCAACTCGGGCGAGTTAATGGCCTTGGCGGTTTCGGCAGACATACGATTCACGATGTCTTTGGACGTGGCGCTAGGCGCTAAAAACAACACCCACGTCGAACCTTCGATGGCTGGGCCGCCAGCTTCAGCAATGGTGGGCACCTCGGTCGCACCCGGCACGCGCTTGTTGGAAAACACCGCCAAAGGTTTGATCTTGCCGCTGCGCACATGGGGCATCATGGCGCTGGCTGTGTCGGTCAAGACTTGCAAATTACCCCCCATCAAATCGGCCAATGCGGGTGCTGTGCCTTTGTAGGGCACATGCACCATGTCGGCGCCGGAGGCTTGCTTGAACAACTCTTGTGTCAAATGCGCAGCAGCACCCACGCCTGAGGAGCCAAAGGCGACCTTGCCTGGGTTGGCCTTGGAGTAGGCGATGAGTTCTTTCACATCTTTCACGGGCAAGTTGTTGCTGACCGTCATCACCAGCGGTGCAATGCCGACCAACGAGACGGGTGCAAAGCTTTTCACGGGGTCATAGGGCATTCGCCCTGCATACAGGGTGGCGTTGGCGGCATGTGCGCCAATCACCGTCAAGAACGTGTGACCGTCTGGCGCTGAACGTGCGGCAAGGTCAGCCCCCAGCATCGAGTTAGCGCCCGGTTTGTTTTCGATCACGATGGTCCAGCCCGTTTGCTCTTGCACCTTTTGCACCACCATGCGTGTGGCGTTGTCGGTGATGCCGCCCGGTGTGTAGGGAACGATCCACTTGATCGGCTTGCTGGGCCACGCGGGGGATTGCGCTTGGGCCCACGCAGGCAATGTCAACAGCAAGGCCAGTGCGGCGCGTTTGGCGAAATTCACAGTTTGCATGATGTGTCCTTTTTCTGAATGACAGACCCTTTTGGGCCTTAGATTCATTATGGGGAGCCTGCTTTGGCTTCGTGCGTCTGCTAGGCGACAGTCACACACTAGGACAAACCTCAAGGCAGCCGCATGCAGCGCGGGTTTACAGTGAATCGCAACATGACACCACCGCGCATCGCCCTCATCCACGCCACGGCCTTGGCCATGACGCCCATCACCGAAGCCTTCGCCCGACACTGGCCCAGCGCGCACTGCCAACACCTGCTCGACGACACGCTGTCACGCGACCGCGCCAGCGCAGGCGAACTCACCGAGGCCATGGTGCAACGCTTTGTCGATTTGGCGCTCTACACCCAGCGCGCAGGCGCACAAGGCATTTTGTTCACCTGCTCGGCCTTTGGCCCCGCCATTGAACGGACCGCACAAGCAACAGGCTTGCCCACCCTCAAACCCAACGAAGCCATGTTTGAAGACGCCCTGGCCATGGCGCAACCGGGCCGCGTGCTGCGCATTGGCTTGCTGGCCACCTTCGCTGCCTCCATTGAGGCAATGTCGCAAGAGCTAATGGCCTTGGCCCAATCACGTGACATCGCCATCGAGCTGGCCACCGGCTTTGTGCCCGAAGCCATGCAAGATTTGGCCGAAGGCCGCGCTGACATGCACCACCAAAAAATTGCAGCGGCTGTGCCCCAGCTGCCGCCCTGCGACGTGGTGATGCTCGCTCAGTTCTCGATGGCCGCCGCCCAACCCCTCGCCCAACAGCACAGCACTGCACCTGTGCTGTCCAGCCCCGATTGCGCCGTCTTGGCCCTCATGAAACGCATGCACCATGTCTGACACCCACGTCACCTTTGACCAACTGAACCACTTCATCTGCCAGACCATGCTGGCCTTGGGCCTGCCATCCGAGGACGCCGCCACCGTCGCCCGGCTGATGGCTCAAGCCGACTTGCAAGGCTCGGACGGCCACGGCGTCATTCGCATTCCGCAATACGCGCGCCGCATCTTGGCGGGGGGTGTGAACACCACGCCCACCATCCGCGTCAAAGAAGAACGCCTCGCCACCGCCTTGCTCGACGGCGACAACGGCATGGGCCACTTGGTGATGCAACGCGCGGCCGACATGGCGATTGAGAAAGCCCGTCGCTGTGGCATCGCGTGGGTGGGCAGCCAATTCAGCAACCACGCCGGCCCGGCGTCTTTGTACGCACGCATGCCCTTGGCACACGACATGATTGGCCTGTACTTTGCGGTGGGCAACGCCAACCACTTGCCACCGTGGGGTGGGCTGGACATGCTGCTGTCCACCAACCCGATTGCGGTGGCCATTCCGACCCAAGACGAAACGCCCATCGTGCTCGACATGGCCACCACCGTGGCCGCTTACGGCAAGGTCAAAGCCAAGGCCCAACGCGGCGAAATGATGCCCGAGGGCTGGATGATCGACCGCCAAGGCCAACCCCTGCTCGACCCCAAGCGCAGCGAAGAAGGCTTCTTGATGCCCATCGGCGGCTACAAGGGCTATGGCCTGTCGCTCATCGTGGGCTTGCTGGCCGGCACGCTCAACGGTGCCGCCATGGGCAAAGCCGTGATCGACTTCAACAAAGACGACACCAGCGTGACCAACACCGGCCAAGCCATCGCCGTCATCGACCCCTCAGCGTTTGGCGACATTGGCGAATTCAAAGCGCGTGTGGACACCTTGGTGCGTGAGTTGCGTGCCAGCGAGCGCATGCCCGGTGTGGACCGCATTTGGCTGCCCGGCGAGCAAAGCGAAGCCAAGCGCGTGGCCTACACCACGCAGGGCATTCCCATCGCGCACGCCTTGACCGAGCAACTCAACCAAGTGGCTGACCGCTTGAACGTGCCGCGCTTGAGCGACACGCCCACTTGATTTTTATAACGCGCTCATATCGCGCTGATAACGCAGGAGTTTTAGCCATGCAAAGACGACAAGCCCTACAACACGGCGTGATGGGTTTGGCCACGCTGGCCAGCTTGGGCACTGCCCCTGCTTGGGCGCAGCAGGCTTACCCGAACAAACCCATCAAACTCATCGTGCCCTTGGCCGCAGGCAGCGCCGTCGACAACGCCGCACGCATCGTGATGCAAAAAATGGCCCTCAGCTTGGGCCAAGGCATTGCCATTGACAACCAAGCCGGTGCAGCGGGCTTGATTGGCGCGGATCGCGTGGCCAAATCGCCTGCCGATGGCTACACGCTGGGCGGCTTCAACGACAGCATCATGACCATGCTGCCCAATCTGCAAAGCAAGATGCCTTGGGACATCCTGCGCGACTTCGAGCCCATCTCCTTGGTCGCCACTGTCGAATGGGGCTTGGTCGTGCCCGCTGACTCGCCCCTCAAAACAGCCGCCGATTTGATCGCCGCCGCGCGCCAAGCACCGGGCAAGGTTAACTACGGCTCGGGCGGCAACGGCAGCCCGCAACACATGGCTATGGCTTTGTTTGCCTCGCAAGCGGGCGTGCAACTCACCCATGTGCCCTACAAAGGCGCCACGCAAGCGGCGGTGGGTGTGGCGGGCAAAGAAGTCGACGTAGCGTTTCAAGGCATTGCCACCGTCAGCGCGTTGGTAAAAGCAGGCAAGTTGCGTTTGATTGCGGTGACCACGCCCAAGCGCTTGGCGCAGTTCCCTGAGGTGCTCACCGTGGGCGAGTCAGGCCTGAGCGGCTTTGAGTTCAACTCATGGTTCGCCTTGTTGGCCCCCGCCCACACGCCCAAGCCCATCGTCAAGCAATTGCACCAAGAGGTGAGCAAAGCACTGGGCGACGCCGCCGTGCGCGAGCAACTCATGGGCCTAGGCCTCACCCCACGCGGCACCAGCCCCGAGGAATTGGCGGCGGCACTGCGGGCGCAACTGGCACGCTACGAAGCGTTGATCAAGCAAGCCAACATCAGCGTGGAGTGAGCCTAAAGCACCTTGCTGCGGCTGGACTTGATCTCGGACACCTTCTTTTTACCCTCTAAACGCCGCTTCTTAGAGGCGTAAGTGGGCTTGGTGGCGCGGCGGGTTTTGGGGGCGTGCTCGACGCTTTGCACCAACTCCAACAAACGCGCAAAAGCCTCAATGCGGTTCATGTCTTGGCTGCGATGCTCTTGCGACTTGATCACCACCACACCATCGCGGGTGATGCGGTTGTCCCGCAAACACAGTAAGCGCTCTTTCACATCGTCAGGCAGTGAAGAGGCCCAAATATCGAAGCGCAAGTGAATGGCGCTGGACACCTTGTTCACGTTTTGCCCGCCCGCCCCTTGGGCGCGGACGGCGGTGACTTCGATTTCGGATTCTTGGATGTCTATCAAAATTTAAATATGCCAACCCGGCACAAAACTCATACCCCACAAAATGAGGCTGATGGTGAAAAACGACGCGACGGTAGTGACCAACAAGGCAGAGGCGCAAAACCCCGCCAGCCCGTGGCGTTGCGCCAGCAGCGGGTAAATGCCGAGCATGGGCATGGCGGCCAACAAAATAGCCGACACCTGCAGCGACGACTCCATGGGCCCCACCACCCACAGCATCAAACCGACCATCAAGGGGTGCAGCACCAGTTTGCCCAAGGCAATCCAACGCACTTGGCGCAACAAGCCTTCCATGCGCATGCCTACCAAAGTGCCGCCATTGACAAACAAGGCCAAAGCCGCGCACGCGGCGGCAAACATATTGGTGGTTTTGGCGAGCACGGGGGACAGCTCTAAGTCAAACAACGAAAAGCAAAAGCCCAGCACGATGCCCCACATCATGGGCAGCTTGCACATGCGCCACAAACTCTCTTTGACGGTTTGCTGCCAGGAGGCGTGCTCGGACTCGCCGCTGTCAGCAATGGCTAGGGCCAAAGGAATGATCAGTAAGTTTTCAATTAGCACCGTCAAAGCTAAGGCCACACCCGCAGCCGGCCCCAACACTTGCAACAAGATGGGGTAGCCCACGTAGCCGCTGTTGGACGAGCTGAAACCCATGGCCACCAAGCCGCTTTCGGTCAAGCCTTTGTGACGGAACTTGCGCCACAACATCAAGCCACAGGCAAACGACAACAACGATCCCAAGCCGTAGGCGAGCAAATACTTGGGGTGCAACACGTCTGAAAAATTGCGGTTGGCCAAGGCGTTGAACAACATGGCGGGCAGGCCAAAATTCAACACAAAGCGCCCCATCACCTGACCGTCTGCCTTGCTGAACATGCCGCGTTGCGTAGCGGCAAAGCCCATGCCAATCGACAGATAAATCGGGCCGGTGATGGTGAGGATGTTGAGCATTCGAACGAGCTTAAACGGCCGTCTTGTCCAAGCCCAGCAAACGCACCGCGTTGTCTTTCAAGATGCCAGGCATCACTTCGGGTTTGAAACCGGCGACTTCAAAGTCTTTCATCCAGCGCTCGGGCGTGATCAGGGGGTAATCGCTGCCGAACAACACGCGGTCTTTGAGCAGTGTGTTGGCGTATTGCACCAACTGTTTCGGAAAGTACTTGGGGCTCCAGCCCGACAGGTCAATCCACACATTGGGTTTGTGCGTGGCCACACTCAAGGCCTCGTCTTGCCAAGGGAAGCTGGGGTGGGCCATGACGATTTGCATGTCAGGCCAGTCAATCGCCACGTCGTCCAAATGCATGGGGTTGCTGTAGGCCAAACGCAGGCCGCCACCGCAGCGCATGCCGCTGCCAATGCCGCTGTGGCCGGTGTGAAAAATGGCGGGCAATTTGTAGTGGTTGATCACCTCGTACAGGGGCCAAGCCATCTTGTCGTAGGGGTGGTAGCCCTGCACGGTAGGGTGAAATTTGAAGCCTTTGATGCCGTCTTCTGTGATCAAACGCTCGGCCTCGCGCGCGCCCATCTTGCCCTTGTGCGGGTCGATGCTGGCGAAGGCAATCATCATGTCGCTGTTCTTTTTGGCAGCGTCGGCGATCTCTTCGTTGGGGATGCGGCGGCGGCCCAGTTGCGATTCGCTGTCGACGGTGAACATGACCAAACCGATTTTCTTTTCGCGGTAATACGCCACCGTTTCGTCGATGGTGGGACGCAAGCTGGAGCCGAAATATTTGTCAGCGGCGCGGTCGTACTCTTCGCCGTAGCTGTCAAACGGGTTGCGGCAACTCACCTCGGCGTGGGTGTGAATGTCGATGGCAATGAGGTTTTTGTAATCCATGGGCTTGTCTCCTTGGGGGTGGGTGCTAAAGGTGGGTTGAGGGGCTGACGTTAAAACATTCTGAACTAGGGTAAGTCCGGATTATTTAGTTATCTTACATAACCATAATTCAACCACAAAACAAAAGCAAGCTGACACAAACCCGAACGCGACACACAGGCCCTCACCATGAACTCCAACCCAGACATCCACTTTGAAATGCAAGACACCGTTGCCGTGGTGCGCTTGACCCGCCCCACCAAGCGCAACGCGTTGAACGACAAGTTGATCGCCTCGCTGCGCCACATCTTCGAGAACCTGCCCGCAACCGCCAAAGCCGCCGTGATCGCCGGTGACGGTGACCACTTCTGCGCAGGCCTCGACCTCAGCGACTTGCAAGAACGCGATGCCGGCCAAGGCATGCACCACTCCCGTTCGTGGCACCACGCCTTAGAGCGTGTGCAATACGGCCCCGTGCCTGTGGTGGCGGCCTTGCACGGCGCTGTGGTGGGTGGCGGTTTGGAGTTGGCCAGCGCCTGCCACATCCGCGTGGCGGACGAGAGCACGTTTTACGCGCTGCCTGAAGGCACACGCGGTATTTTTGTGGGCGGCGGCGGCTCGGTGCGCATCCCCCGCTTGATCGGCGTGGCCCGCATGACCGACATGATGTTGACCGGCCGCGTCTACAACGCTGCCGAAGGCGAGCGCGTGGGTTTGGCCCAGTACTTGGAGCCCAAAGGCACCTCGTTTGCCAAAGCCATGGAACTGGCCAAGCGCATTGGCAACAACGCCCCGCTGACCAATTACGCCCTCATCAACGTGCTGCCCCGCATTGCCGAGCAGCCTGCGGACCAGGGCTTCATCACCGAATCCATGATTTCGGCCATCGCCCAATCGGCGCCCGAAGCCAAACAACGCGTGCGTGACTTCTTGGAGGGTCGTGCAGCCAAGGTGCAGCAAGCATGAGCGCCCCCAAATTCCGCGACATGACCTTTGGGGTCACCCGCGTCACCATGCGCGAGGGCCAGCAAGGCATCCGTTACATGGCTGCTGACCAAGAGATCGCCCCCTACGCGCACCGCTTGACCGACCGCTTGGTGCATTGGAGCCAAGAGGCCCCCACCCGCACCTTGTTTGCACGCCGTCAAAAACAAGCCGATGGCAGCACCGGTGACTGGCGTCACGTCAGCTACGCCGAGGCGCTGCAAACCGCGCGCAGCATTGGCCAAGGCTTGCTCAACCGTGGTTTGAACGCCGAGCGCCCTGTGGTCATCCTGTCTGAAAACAGCTTGGAACACGCGCTGTTGGCGCTGGGCTGCATTTACGCGGGCGTGCCTTATTGCCCCGCATCGCCGGCCTATTCCACCATCAGCCAAGACTACGACAAGCTGCGCCACATCTTGACCACGCTCACACCGGGCTTGGTGTTCGCGTCAGACGCGGCGCGTTACGGCAAAGCCATCCAAACCGCCGTGGGTTCCGATGTAGAAGTGGTGTTGCACGAAGGCCACCTCGACGGCCGCGCCGTGACGATGTTTGACGATTTGGCCGCCACCGAAGCCACGCCCGCCGTGGATGCAGCCATGGCTACCACCGGCCCCGACACCATCGCCAAGTTTTTGTTCACCTCGGGCTCCACCAAAATGCCCAAGGCCGTCATCAACACGCAACGCATGTGGTGCGCCAACCAGCAGCAAATGGCGCAGTCCATGCCCGTGCTGGCCGACGCCCCACCCGTGCTGGTGGACTGGCTGCCGTGGAACCACACCTTTGGTGGCAACCACAACTTTGGTTTGACCGTTTACAACGGCGGCACGCTCTACATCGACGACGGCAAGCCCACGCCGGCCTTGATGGCCGAGACGCTGCGCAACTTGCGCGAAATCTCGCCCACCGTGTACTTCAACGTACCCACCGGCTTTGAAGCCATTGCCAACGCCATGAAGACCGACGACGCCTTGCGCGCCAGCTTGCTCAAACGCGTGCGCATGTTCTTCTACGCCGGTGCGGCCTTGGCCCAACCCATTTGGGACAGCCTATTTGAGAGCCAAGAACGCGAAGTGGGCGAACGCATCGTGATGAGCACCGGCCTTGGCATGACCGAGTCGGGCCCCTTCGCCATCTTCGTCACCAGCCCCAACGTGAAAGCGGGTGACTTAGGCGTGCCCACCCCCGGCATGGAGCTCAAACTCGTGCCCAACAGCGACAAGGTGGAGGTGCGCTACAAAGGCCCCAACATCACCCCCGGCTACTGGCGAGCGCCCGAAGAAACCCAAGAAGCGTTTGACGAAGAAGGCTTCTTCTGCACCGGCGACGCCGTGAAATGGATCGACGAAACCGATGTGCACCAAGGCCTGAAATTCGACGGCCGCATTGCCGAAGACTTCAAACTCGCCACGGGCACCTTTGTCAGCGTGGGCCCCTTGCGCGGCAAGATCATTGCGGCAGGCGCGCCGTACATCCAAGACGTGGTCATCACGGGCTTGAACCGCAAAGAAGTGGGCGCCTTGATTTTCCCAACCGCTGCCGTGCGTGGCTTGAGTGGCTTAGGCCCCGAAGCCTCGCTGGCCGAGGTGTTGGCCAGCGCCCAAGTGGTGGCGCATTTCCAAACCGTGCTCAACCATTTGAGTGAAACGGCCACAGGCAGCGCCTCGCGCATTGCACGCGCCGTGTTGTTGAGCGAGCCGCCTTCGATCGACAAAGGCGAAGTGACGGATAAAGGCTCCATCAACCAACGCGCCGTGCTCAAACACCGCGATGCGCTGGTGCAAGCCCTGCACGACGGCCAAGCGCCCCACACCTTGCTGCCGCACTGAACTCAACACGCTGAACTCACCCCTTCTAGGACACACACATGCAAATTCAAGGACAAACCGCCCTCGTCACCGGCGCGGCCTCAGGCCTCGGTGAAGCCACCGCACGCGAACTGGCGCGTTTAGGCGCCAAAGTGGCCGTGCTCGACGTGAACGCGGCCTTGGCCCAAACCGTGGCCGACAGCCTCAACGCGCAACATGGTGCAGGCACGGCCGTGGCCTGCGCGTGCGACATCACCAACACCGACAGCGTGCAAGCCGCCCTGAATGCCGCCCACGCCACCTTGGGCCCCGCCCGCATTTTGATGAACATTGCCGGCATCGGCACCGCCAAACGCGTGGTCGGCAAAGACGGCAACGCCGCCCCCTTGGAAGACTTCGCCCGCGTGGTCAACGTCAACCTGATTGGGGCCTACAACATCAGCCGCTTGTTTGCCGCCGAATGCGCCAAACTGCCGGCGGGCGAAGACGGCGCGCGCGGCGTGATGATGTTCACCGCCTCGGTCGCCGCCTTTGATGGCCAAGTGGGTCAACAGGCTTACAGCGCATCCAAAGGCGGCTTGGTCAGCATGACGCTGCCCATGGCCCGCGATTTGGCGCAACACGGCATTCGCGTGTGCACCGTGGCGCCGGGCCTATTTGCCACGCCCTTGATGCGCACACTGCCTGAGCCCGTGCAGCAGTCCTTGGCCGCGTCTATTCCGTTCCCCTCACGTTTGGGCAAGCCTGAAGAATTTGCTGAACTGGCCTGCCACATCGTCACCAACAACCACTTGAACGGCGAAGTCATTCGCTTGGATGGTGCGTTGCGCATGGCTCCTCGTTAAACGTAAAAGGCCAGACATGACACAGACCTCAGTCCCTCACGCCAGCCCCATCACCACCGCCTTGGCCTGCACCTTGGGTGCCACGCTGATCGCGGGTTGTAGCGGTTTACCTTGGCAAGCCACCAGCCCCGTCCAGCAACTCACGCCTGCCGTCGGTGCCAGCCTGCAAAACTGCGATGCCTTGCCCCAGCAATTCAACTTTGCCCGCACCCACATCGACAGCAGCGCGCGTGTGGCAGCCGGTGCCATGAAGCAAGGCGACCAACCGCTGCCCGAACACTGCCGCGTGACTGGGCAGATGAACAAACGCAAAGGCAGCGATGGCCGCGACTACGCCATTGGCTTCGAAATGCGTTTGCCTCAACAGTGGAACGGCCGCTTTTATTACCAAGGCAACGGTGGCCTCGACGGCTCTGTGCAACCCGCTTTGGGCGCATTAGGTGGCGGCCCCATCACGGGCGCGCTGATGCAAGGCTTTGCCGTCATCAGCTCGGACGCTGGTCACACTGGGCCCCAAACGCCGTTCTTTGGCATGGAGCCTCAAGCACGGCTCGACTACGGCTACCAAGCCGTCGCCAGCCTCACACCCATGGCCAAAGCGCTGATTCAAACCGCGTATGGCAAAGCCCCCGACCGCTCCTACATTGGCGGTTGCTCCAACGGCGGGCGGCACACCTTGGTGGCGGCCTCTCGTTTGGGTGACCAATACGACGGCTACTTGGCCGGTGCCCCTGGCTACCGCCTGCCCAACGCCGCCTTGGCACAGCTTTGGGGCGCGCAGCAATGGCAGACGCTGGCCACACCCGGCGCCACCGTCAAACACCCCATGAACCCCAACGCCAGCTTGGTCAACTTGGAAACCGCGTTCACGGTGCCCGAGCGTCAAATGGTGGGCCGCCGCATCTTGGAGGTGTGCGATGCCCTCGACGGCGCGCAAGACGGTTTGGTGCAAAACACACAAGCCTGCCAAAGCAGCTTTAACTTGCAGCGCGACGTCAAAACCTGCACCGCCGCACGCGATGGCAGCTGCTTGACCGCCGAACAAAAACAAGTGGTGGCCCGTGTATTTGCCGGTGGCAACACCGCTGACGGTCAGCCCATTTACGCCAGCTTTCCCTACGACACAGGCGTCGCAGGCAGCAACTGGGCGATGTGGAAATTTGTCAATGCTTTGGCGCTCGACCCGCTGGCCGTGGGGGCCGTTTTCAGCAGCCCACCCGATCGCGTGGACCCACTGAAGATCGACATCAACGCACGTCCAGCGCTGTTTGCTGCGACCAACGCCACGTACACCGAATCGGGCATGAGCCTGATGACGCCGCCCGGCCACAACCACCCAACCAACCTCGCATCGCTGCGCGAACGCGGCGCGAAGATGATGGTCTACCACGGCGTGAGCGACCCGATTTTCTCGGCCGACGACTCGCGCCAATGGTGGTTGCGCGTCAACCAAGCGCAAGACGGCAAAGCGGCTGACTTTGCGCGCTACTTCCCCGTCCCCGGCATGCTCCATTGCAGCGGCGGCGCGGCCACCGACCAATTTGATCTGCTGACCCCCTTGGTCAAATGGGTGGAACAAGGCATTGCCCCGCAAGCCCCGACGGCCAGCGTTCGCCACGCCGCCGCAGGCAACCCCGAACTGCCCAACACATGGGCTCCCAACCGCTCACGCCCTTTGTGCGCGTACCCCACCACTGCACGCTACAACGGCTCAGGCTCGATCGAAGATGCCTCGAACTTTGCGTGTCGCTGATTTTTTCAACCGTTTCATTTCACAATTTTTAACAGGAGACAAACCATGAGCAATCGCCGTCAATTTATCCAAACCGCCCTCGCCCCTGTGGCACTGGGTGCCCTTGCCCCCTTCAGCGCCTTCGCGCAAAGCGGTGCCTTGCCACTTGAATTGGTCAAAATCGTCAACGGTTTCCCCGCAGGTGGCAGCGCCGACGTGACCAGCCGCCGCATCGGCGACAAACTGGGCAACAGCAGCTACACCAAGAACGGTGCCGTGGTGGAAAACAAAACTGGCGCCGCAGGCCGCATCGCCGTGGAAACGGTAAAAGCCGCGCCCGCTGACGGCTCCGTGCTGTTGTTGACGCCCTACTCGATGACTGCGATTTACCCGCACATTTACAGCAAGCTGAGCTACGACCCGTTCAAAGACATCGTGCCTGTGGCCATGGGCTCCATGTTGTCGCACGGTTTGGCTGTGGGCCCCATGGTGCCCGCCAGCGTGAAAAACGTGAAAGACTACTTGGCTTGGGCCAAAGCCAACCCCAACGACGCCAGCTACGGCTCACCCGCTGCCGGCTCAACCCCTCACTTCTTGGGCGCCTTGCTCGGCCTGAACAACAACGTAGACCTCAAGCACATCCCTTACCGTGGCTCGGTGCCTGGCATTGCCGACGTGATTGGCGGTCAATTGGCCTCCATGATCACGCCCCACGGCGACTTCATCGCCAACCACAAAGCGGGCAAGCTGCGCATCATCGCCACATCGGGCCGCACCCGTTCACCGTTTGTGCCTGAAGTAGCGACCTTCGCTGAACAAGGCTTCCCAGACTTGATCGTCGAAGAGTGGTTCGGCTTCTACGCCCCCGCCAAGACACCCGCCAACGTGATCGCAGCGGCCAACGCGGCCATCAACGTGGCCATCAAAGACAAAGTGGTGATCGACAGCTTGGCCTTGTCTGGCATGGTGCCCGTGGGCGGCTCACCCGAAGACATGGCGCGCGACATGAAGAAGCAATACGACCATTGGGGCCCCATCGTCAAACGCATCGGCTTCACGGCTGAATCCTGATCGACCTTGCGGAGCCCAGCACATGAATTACCAACCCCGTCTTGAAGATATCCAATTCATCTTGGAGAAGGTGCTTCATGTGCCGCAACGCATCGCCGAAATGCCTGTGTTCGCCGAGGTCGATGCCGACCTCATGAACCAGGTGCTGGAAGAAGCCGGCAAATTTGTGGGCGAGCAAATCGCCCCACTCAACCGCGTCGGCGATGAAGTCGGCGCCCAAATTAAAGACGGGGTGGTCACCATGCCACCCGGTTTCAAAGCCGCGTACCAAGCGTTTTGGGAGTCAGGCTGGGCCTCACTCACCACCGCCACCGACGATGGCGGGCAAGCCTTGCCCGCGGTGTTGGAAAGCGTGTTGTACGAATGGCTGTCCGCCGCCAACCATGGATGGACCATGGCCCCAGGCTTGCTGCACGGCGCGTACGAGTGCATCAAGCACCACGCCAGTGCCGAACTCAAAGCGCAGTATTTAACGAAGGTGGGCACCGGCGAGTGGCTGGCCACCATGTGCTTGACCGAACCCCATGCGGGCAGCGATTTAGGCTTGGCCAGCACCCGCGCGACCCCACAAGCGGATGGCAGCTTTGCCATTCGTGGCACCAAAATTTTCATCTCGGGCGGCGAGCACGACTTGACCGACAACATCGTGCATTTGGTGTTGGCCCGTTTGCCCGATGCGCCCGCTGGCCCCAAAGGCTTGTCGCTGTTTTTGGTGCCCAAGTTTTACGCCGATGGCGCACGCAGCGCGGTGCATTGCGAGCGCATCGAAGAAAAAATGGGCATCCACGGCAGCCCCACCTGCGTGATGCGCTTTGACGAGGCCCAAGGCTGGCTGATCGGCGAGGTCGGGCGCGGCCTCAACGCCATGTTCGTGATGATGAACGCGGCCCGCTTGCACGTCGCTCTGCAAGGCGTGGGTTTGCTGGACGCCGCTTGGCAAAAGGCCGACGCCTACGCCCACGAGCGCCGCCAAATGCGTGCGCCCAAACCGGCAGGCGTCAAAGGCACAGCCTCGGCCGACTTGATCATCGAACACCCGGCCATGCGCCGTATCTTGGACACGCAACGCGCTTGGGTCGATGGCTCGCGCGTGCTGGCCTACAAAACCGGCTTGGCGCTGGACCAAGCCAAGCACCACCCCGATGCGGCGCAGCGTGAATCAGCCCAGCGCTGGTGTGCATTGATCACGCCCATTTTGAAATCGGCCTGCACCGAGCAAGGCTTTCATGGCGCGAGCGACTGCTTGCAAGTGTTTGGCGGCCACGGCTATGTCAGCGAATGGGGCATTGAGCAAAACGTGCGCGACGCCCGCATCGCCATGATTTACGAGGGCACCAACGAAATTCAAGCCATCGACTTGCTGATGCGCAAAGTCTTGAGCGACGGCGGCAGCGCCCTCAATGCGCTGCTGGACGAATTGGCCCAGCCGCTGTCGGGCGCCCAACACCACGAAGCCCAAGTGCTGGACCTGTTTGCCCAGTTACGCGCCATCACCGCCGAAGCGGTCAACGTCAACGGGCAAGCAGAGGGCGCCATCGCTTTGAGTTGGATCGCGGGCGACTACCTGCGGCTGGCCACCTTGGCCCTGCTGGCTTGGAGCTGGACGCAAATTGACCAAGCCACAGCGGCACCCGCCACAGACGCCAGCCGCTGGCAAGCGCCTGCCACCGCCTTGCGCGCGTGGGTGTTGCCCGAGTTCGGCATGCGAGCGGCCATGATTCGCGGACAATTCACCGCGACATGAACGACAACATCGACACCCGCTTTCTCGAAACCCTGCTCGGCTACAACACCCGCCGAGCTACGTTGACCATCATCAACCGCTTCATGGAACGCATGGCGGCTTACGAGCTGCGGCCCGTTGATTTTTCGGTTCTGTCGCTGATTGGGCACAACCCTGGCATCACCTCGCGCCAGTTGTGCAACGCACTCAACATCTTGCCGCCCAACTTGGTGGGTTTCCTCAAAGCCTTTGAAAAACGAGACCTGATTGAGCGCAAACCGCACCCCACCGACGGACGCGCCGTGGGTTTGTTTTTGACAGAAGCAGGAAACGCGCTGATGCAGGAAGCCGAAATCACGGCAAACGAATCAGATCTGAGCACCGCCACGGCCCTGACCGCCGCAGAGCGTAAAACCCTGACACGGCTGCTGCAAAAGATTTACCTGCAAGGCTAAGCCAGCAGGGCTCGTTACACTCTACAGCTTCGATTTCTGACCCTCAAGGACTCCCCATGATCACCACCCCTTCCGGCCTGCAATACATCGACACCGTGGAAGGCGACGGCGCCACAGCCGCTGCTGGCCAATATGTGAGCGTGCACTACACCGGCTGGCTGTACAAAGACGGCGAGCAAGGTGCCAAATTTGACTCCAGCCGTGACCGCAACGACCCGTTTGAGTTCGGTTTGGGCGGCGGCATGGTCATCAAAGGCTGGGACGAAGGCGTGCAAGGCATGAAGATCGGTGGCCAACGCACCTTGATCATCCCCCCAGAGCTGGGCTACGGTGCCCGCGGCGCTGGCGGCGTGATTCCGGCCAACGCCACCCTCAAATTTGACGTGGAATTGCTCGCCGTCGAGTAAACCACGCAGGTCGCCAGCCTCTGCGCGCGACCTCACGGGGCCCCTTGGGGCCCCATTGCTTTTTCAAGGGACGTGTTTGGCTGTGGCAAATATTTGCAAAACCACACTTGAAACAAGGTCTGACGGCCCCACTTACCTCCTATATCTTCGAAAACTGAGCTTTTGAATAAGCTTTTTAAGCATGTCTGAACCCACACACACCCTAGACGCCGCGGCACAAGAAGCCGCACTGCAAGCCGCTGCACAAACGCTGGCACAAGCCGCTGAACCAGCAGCCGCCCTCGACCCATTGGCTGCGGCCCAAGCCGAAATCGCCGCGCTGCAAGCCAAAGCCGCTGAATTGCAAGATCAATATGTGCGCGGCCAAGCCGATGTGCAAAACGCCCGCCGCCGTGCAGACGAAGAAGTCTCCAAAGCCCGCAAGTTCGCCTTGGAAAGCTTTGCCGACAGCCTTTTGCCCGTGCTCGACAGCCTCGAAGCTGGGTTGGCCGTGCAAACCGCCACACCTGAGCAAATCCGCGAAGGCGCTGAAGCCACGTTGCGTCAACTCAAGAGTGCATTGGAGCGCAACAAAGTGTTGGCCATTGATCCCGCTGCGGGTGCCAAGTTCGATCCAGCCCAACACCAAGCCATCAGCGTGGTGCCCGCCGATCAAGATGCCAACACCGTCGTCGCCGTGCTGCAAAAGGGCTACTTGATTGCCGAGCGCGTTTTGCGCCCTGCCTTGGTCACCGTCGCAGCACCTAAATAAACACTTGAAATTGGCAGAGTTAGCCTTAACTACTGCCCATCTGAATTTTTAAAAATCACTGGAGTAAGAACATGGGAAGAATCATCGGTATTGACTTGGGAACCACCAACTCGTGCGTGGCCATCATGGAAGGCAACACGACCAAAGTGATCGAGAACGCCGAAGGCGCTCGCACCACCCCGTCGATCATTGCGTATCAAGAAGACGGCGAAATCTTGGTCGGCGCATCGGCCAAGCGCCAGGCGGTCACCAACCCCCGCAACACGCTGTACGCGGTCAAGCGCCTGATCGGTCGCAAGTTCGCGGAAAAAGAAGTCCAAAAAGACATCGACTTGATGCCTTACACCATTGCCAAAGCCGACAACGGCGACGCATGGGTGGAAGTGCGCGGCAACAAATTGGCCCCGCCTCAAATCAGCGCTGAAATTCTGCGCAAGATGAAGAAGACCGCCGAAGACTACCTCGGCGAAGAAGTGACCGAGGCCGTGATCACGGTGCCTGCTTACTTCAACGACGCACAACGTCAAGCCACCAAAGATGCAGGCCGCATCGCGGGCTTGGACGTCAAGCGCATCATCAACGAACCCACCGCTGCTGCCCTGGCTTTCGGCCTGGACAAAACCGAAAAAGGCGATCGCAAGATTGCGGTGTATGACTTGGGTGGCGGTACGTTTGACGTGTCCATCATCGAGATCGCCGATGTCGATGGCGAGAAGCAATTCGAAGTGTTGTCCACCAACGGCGACACCTTCTTGGGCGGCGAAGACTTCGACCAACGCATCATCGACTTCATCATCACCGAGTTCAAGAAAGAATCCGGCGTTGATTTGTCCAAAGACGTGTTGGCCTTGCAGCGCCTGAAAGAAGCCGCTGAAAAAGCCAAGATCGAGTTGTCATCGGCCACATCGACCGACATCAACTTGCCTTACATCACGGCCGACGCTTCGGGCCCTAAGCACTTGAACATCAAGCTCAACCGCGCCAAGTTGGAACAACTGGTGGACGAGTTGGTCGAGCGCACCATCGCCCCTTGCCGCATGGCCATCAAAGATGCCGGCGTGTCGGTGAGCGACATTGATGACGTGATCTTGGTCGGCGGTATGAGCCGCATGCCCAAGGTGCAAGAGAAGGTCAAAGAGTTCTTCGGTCAAGAGCCACGTCGTGACGTGAACCCTGACGAAGCCGTGGCCGTGGGCGCTGCGATTCAAGGTCAAGTGTTGTCTGGCGACCGTACCGACGTGCTGTTGCTCGACGTGACACCACTCTCCTTGGGTATCGAAACCTTGGGCGGCGTGATGACCAAGATGATCGCCAAGAACACGACCATCCCCACGAAGTTTGCACAAACCTTCTCGACCGCGGACGACAACCAACCTGCCGTGACCATCAAGGTCTACCAAGGTGAGCGCGAAATGGCGTCTGGCAACAAGAGCTTGGGCGAGTTCAACCTCGAAGGCATCGCACCTGCTGCACGCGGCACGCCACAAATTGAAGTGTCATTTGACATTGACGCCAACGGCATCTTGCACGTGGGCGCCAAGGACAAAGCCACGGGCAAAGAAAACAAAATCACGATCAAGGCCAACTCTGGCTTGTCAGAAGACGAGATTCAACAAATGGTGAAAGACGCCGAGTTGAACGCCGCCGAAGACAAGAAGAAGCTCGAAATCGTGCAATCGCGCAACCAAGCGGACGCCGCTGTGCACAGCGTGAAGAAGAGCTTGGGCGAGCACGGCGACAAGCTCGACGCTGGCGAAAAAGAAGCCATCGAAGCTGCCATCAAAGCAGTGGAAGAAGCATTGAAAGGCGAAGACAAAGCCGACATCGATGCCAAGACCGAAGCCTTGATGACAGCCGCTCAAAAGCTGGGCGAAAAAGTCTACGCTGAAACACAAGCGCAACAAGCTGCAGCGGCAGGCGCTAGCGCAGGTGGCGCACAAGCGCAACCCGCTGACGACAACGTTGTGGATGCTGAAGTGAAAGAAGTCAAAAAAGGCTAAACCCTTTTCTCCTTCGATTCACTTTTGATGCGACCTCGCCGCGTTTCACCTGAAAAGGTGGACACGCGGCGAAGTTGTTAGACAAGCCCCAAAAATAACGGCCACGCTGCACCATGTCCAAACGCGATTTTTATGAAGTTCTTGGCGTCTCTAAAGGCGCTTCAGATGACGAGATCAAAAAGGCTTATCGCAAACTCGCGATGAAGCACCACCCTGACCGCAACCAAGGCGAAAAAGCCAAGGAGGCGGAGGCGCAATTCAAAGAGGTCAAAGAGGCCTACGAAATGTTGTCTGACGCGCAAAAGCGTGCCGCCTACGACCAGTACGGCCATGCGGGCGTGGACCCCAACATGCGTGGCGGCCCAGGGGGTGGCGATTTTGGCGGTGGTTTTGGTGAAGCGTTTGGCGACATCTTTGGTGACATCTTTGGCCAGCAGCGTCGTGGTGGTGGCGGCGGCCGTCAGGTGTACCGCGGCAACGACCTCAGTTACGCCATGGAAATCACGCTGGAAGAAGCTGCGAACGGCAAAGACGCACAGCTCAAAATCCCAGGCTGGGACGAGTGCGAAACCTGCGATGGCAGCGGTGCCAAACCCGGCACATCGGCCAAAACTTGCTCTACCTGCCACGGCAGCGGTCAAGTGCAAATGCGCCAAGGCTTTTTCAGTGTGCAGCAAACCTGCCCACACTGCCGAGGCTCGGGCAAGATCATTCCCTCGCCCTGCACCATGTGCCACGGCCAAGGCAAGATCAAGAAACAAAAAACGCTGGAAGTCAAAATCCCAGCGGGTATCGATGACGGCATGCGCATTCGCAGCACCGGCAACGGCGAACCAGGCACCAATGGTGGCCCACCCGGTGATTTGTTCATCGAAATTCGCATCAAGAAACACGAGATTTTTGAACGCGATGGCGACGACCTGCACTGCTCGGTGCCCATCAGCTTCACCACCGCTGCGTTGGGTGGCGAAATTCGCGTGCCGACGCTGGCCGGCGAAGCCGCCATCGACATTCCAGAGGGCACTCAAAACGACAAGCAGTTCCGCTTGCGCGGCAAAGGCTTGAAGGGCATTCGTTCCAGTTTCCCTGGCGATTTGTATTGCCACATTTCGGTAGAAACGCCCGTCAAACTCACCGAGCACCAACGCAAGTTGCTCAAAGAGTTGGACGAGTCGCTGAAAAAAGGTGGCGCCAAACACTCCCCCGCTGAAGGCGGCTGGGCCGACAAACTCAAAAGCTTTTTCAGCTGATCGCCACACGCCTAGAAAAGGCGATACTTGAAGAATGAGCGTCAACATCACCTTTCTGGGCGGAACCGGCACAGTCACCGGTTCCAAATATTTGGTCGAGCATCAGGGTCAGCGTTTGCTGGTCGATTGCGGTTTGTTTCAAGGCTACAAACAGCTGCGTTTGCGCAACTGGACGCCCTTGCCCATTCCAGCCGCTGACATTGATGCGGTTTTACTGACCCACGCACATTTGGACCACAGCGGCTACTTACCGTTGCTGATCAAGCAAGGCTACAAAGGCCGCGTGTATGCCACGCCTGCCACCTGCGATCTGTGTGGCATTTTGTTGCCCGACAGCGGCCACATTCAAGAAGAAGATGCGGCTTTCGCCAACCGCAAAGGTTATTCCAAACACAGTCCCGCCTTACCGCTGTACGACAAGCACGACGCCTTGGTGAGCCTGAAAGCTTTGCACGCACAAACCGTTGGTAAAACCTTCTCGCCACTTCCCGGCTGGAACGCCACGTTTTCCTTTGCAGGGCACATCTTGGGCGCAGCCAGTATCTTGCTGGAAGTGGCAGGACGACGCATTTTGTTCAGTGGTGATTTAGGTCGTCCTGATGACTTGCTGATGAACGCGCCTGACCTGCCGCCCGATGCAGACACCGTGTTGATCGAATCGACCTACGGCAACCGCGAACACCCCAAAGAAGATGTCTTGGCCGAATTAGGCCCAGCCCTCAAACGCGTCTCGGCACGCGGCGGTGTGGCGGTGCTGCCCGTGTTTGCGGTGGGTCGTGCGCAAGCCGTTTTGTATGCCATTGCACAACTCAAAGCCAGCGGCGAAATTCCGCACAGCTTGCCGGTCTTTTTGGACAGTCCGATGGCGGTTCACACCACCGACTTGTACCAAGAACACCCCGACGCCCACAAACTCGACGACGACGGACTGCGCGCCCTCAAGCATGCGGCCACCATGATTGAAACGCCTGAGCAGTCCAAAGCACTGGCCAAACGACATGGCCCCATGGTGATCTTGGCAGCCAGCGGTATGGCCACCGGTGGACGTGTGTTGCACCATTTGGAGCACTACCTACCCGACCACCGCAACATGGTCATCCTCACCGGCTACCAAGCGCCCGGAACGCGAGGTGCCACATTGGCAGATGGCGGCACCTTTGTGCGCATGCACGGACAAGATATTGAAGTGAAGGCAGAAGTGGTGCAGCTGCAATCCTCGTCAGCCCATGCCGATGCCACACAGCTGCTGAAGTGGCTCAAACACATGAAGCACGCACCCGGTCAGGTGTATGTGGTGCACGGCGAATTAGAAGCAGCCGATGTCTTGCGCCAGCGCATTGAACGCGAGTTGAAATGGCGCGCAGTCGTGCCTGAGCACGGCAGTACGTGGCCGACCTGAAGACCCACCTGAAACCGACACAAAGGCGCGAGACAATGCGCATCATGTTTTTAGACACACCGCGTCGCCCTTCCCGTTCAGCGTTTTTCTTGATCTTGCTCGCCAGCGTTTGGTTGGCGGTGTTTGGCAACGTTGCACTGTGGCGCAGTTTGACCCAGTTGCCCGACCTGAAGGGTTGGCATGGCCTGCTGTTTGGTGCGGCCTTTGCCCTCATCATTGCCAGCGCCACCACGGCCCTGTTGTCGCTGCTGGCGTGGCGTTGGACCTTGAAGCCCGCCATCAGCCTGCTGCTTTTGTTGGCCGCCTTCGCCACGTATTACATGTTGATGTACGGCATCGTGGTAGACACGCCCATGGTCACCAATGTGTTTCAAACCGACGCCCGTGAAGCGCGCGATCAACTGAGTTGGCGCTTAGGTGTGACGGTGCTGTTCTTGGCCGTGTTACCCATGATTTGGCTATGGCGTCAACCCACGACCTACGCCTCAATCGGCACGCAAGTGATGCGCAATGTGCTGTTGTGTGTGGCGGCACTGACCGTGACCCTGGGCACCACCCAGCTGGTGTTTCAAGACTTTGCCTCTCTCATGCGCAACCACACGCAACTGCGCTACCAAATCAACCCGCTCAACAGCGTGTATGCGCTGCTGGATTTGACAGTCGTTCCTAGCGACCAACCCAGTGGTCCCTTGCAGCCGCTGGGCGTGGATGCCCACATCACACCACGCACAGGAGCGGCGCAACATCCGCCTTTGCTGCTGTTTGTTTTAGGTGAAACCGCACGCAGTGCCAACTTCTCACTCAACGGCTACGCCCGCCTGACCAACCCGCTGTTGGCCAAAGAAAACGTCACCAGCTTCACCCAAGTTGCCTCGTGCGGCACCAGCACTGCAGAGTCGGTGCCTTGCATGTTTTCGCATTTGGGTCGCGAAGGCTACGCCAAGCGCAGCCATGATTTTGAAAACTGGCTGGACGTGCTGCAACGCGCAGGCTACGCCGTGTTGTGGATGGACAACCAGTCGGGCTGCAAAGGCCAATGCGACCGCATTCCCAACCTCAACACCTCCGAGCTCAAACTGCCTGACCAATGCGAAGACGGCGAATGTCGCGACACCGTCATGCTGACGCAACTCGACAAAGAATTGGCCAAACTCCCCAGCGAGCGCCGCGCGCGTGGCACCGTCGTGGTGATGCACCAAATGGGCAGCCACGGGCCCGCGTATTTCAAGCGCACACCCGCTGCCTTCAAGCCCTTCGTGCCCGAGTGCACCGACACCTCGCTGTCGCAATGCAACCAAGCGCAAGTCGTCAACGCCTACGACAACACCTTGGTGTTCACCGACTACTTTTTGTCACGCGCCATTGGCTGGCTGAAAGACAAAGAAAAAACCGCTGCCACCGCCCTGTTTTATGTGGCCGACCACGGCGAGTCGTTGGGTGAGAACAATTTGTACCTGCATGGCTTGCCCTACGCGATGGCTCCCGCCGAACAAAAGCAAGTGCCGCTCATCACCTGGCTGTCACCCACGTTTGAAACGCAAAGCCGCATCAAAACCAGCTGCTTGCAAAAGCAGCGTGACCGCGCCTTGTCGCACGACCATTTGTTTCATTCGGTCTTGGGTTTGATGGCGGTGAAGACCGAGGTCTACCAACCCACGCTGGATTTGTTCGCCGACTGCGCGAACCGCTGAGCTTATAAAAAGCGGTCCAGCAGCTTGCGTGTGTGGCGGTCCAGCGCTGGCAAATCGCGGATCAAGAACTGCACGCCGTGGGCATCGGCCACGATCAAGGTGTTGGTGCTCAAGCGACGGATGTCTTCCTCGCCCTTCAACACAAACTCGGTCGGTCCACGGCTGGTTTGCACGCGCCAGACGCTGGGCGTTGAAAAACTGTTCACCCCATCCAAGCGCAAGATTTCGGGCATGAATTCGCGACCCTGCAGCGCCTGCGACACCACGGCGCGCTGGTCTTCAGGCAAATCGCTCAAACGCTCAATCCAAGCCAACTCTTTGCCCTCGGCACTCAAAATAGAAATGGCTTGATCGGGCGTCGCAATCGGGAAAGCACGCACCACCACCGCGCCGACATGCTGCGAGCCATCGGCCAAGGTAACCACCAATTTGCCAAAGGGGTCAACAGCCAAAGTGAAGGCCAAAATCAACGGGGCACTCATTCGGACTCCTTCGTCGAAGCACGGGCGACCACCGCGTCTTCACCATTTTTAGCTTGGGCTTCATAGAGCCGGTAATAGGCACCTTCACGCGCCATGAGTGTGTCGTGGTCGCCCTCTTCCACCACCACGCCTTGCTCCATCACCACCAAGCGGTCGGCTTTGTTGAGCGTGGACAAACGGTGGGCAATGGCAATCGTGGTGCGGCCTTGCACCAAGTTGTCCAAGGCCTTTTGAATTTCTTGCTCGGTCTCGGTGTCCACCGAGGCGGTCGCTTCGTCCAAAATCAGGATGCGTGGGTTGATCAACAACGCACGCGCAATCGAGATGCGTTGACGCTCGCCACCCGACAAACCTTGGCCGCGCTCGCCAACCAACGAGTCGTAACCCTGGGGCAAGCGCAAGATGAACTCATGGGCGTGGGCCGCACGCGCTGCTGACACGATTTCTTCGCGTGTGGCATCGGGCTTGCCGTAGGCAATGTTGTCGGCAATCGTGCCGAAGAACAAAAACGGCTCTTGCAACACCATGCCAATGTGGCTGCGGAAATCAGACAAAGCGATGTTGCGGATATCAATGCCATCCACCTTGATGGCGCCTTCGCTGACGTCATAAAAGCGGCAAATCAGATTCACCAAAGTACTCTTGCCCGAGCCGCTTTGACCGACCAAACCGATCATCTCGCCAGGACGAATGCTCAGGTTCATGCCGCGAATCACGGCGCGGTTGCCGTAACGGAACCCCACATCTTGAATCTCAATGCTGCCTTGCAAGGGAACAGGCAGTGGCTGCGGGTTCTTGGTTTCAGGCACGCTGGAGACGTGGTCCAAAATTTCAAAAATGCGCTTGGCGCCCGCTGCCGCTTTTTGTGTGTGCGACACGATGCGGCTCATCGAGTCGAGGCGTGTGTAGAAACGGCCGATGTAGGCCAAAAATGCGGTCAACACACCCACGGTAATTTGGTGGTGCGACACCAACCAAATGCCAAAGCCCCACACGACCAACAAACCCACCTCGGTCATCAGCGTGACGGTGGGCGAAAACAGCGACCACACAAAGTTGATGCGGTCGTTCACCGCCAAGTTGTGCTTGTTGGCATCGCGAAAACGGTTGGCTTCGCGGCGCTCTTGGGCAAACGCCTTGACCACGCGAATGCCAGGAATGGTGTCGGCCAACACGTTGGTCAACTCAGACCAAACGCGGTCAATCTTCTCGAAACCCGTACGCAACTTGTCGCGCACGGTGTGGATCAACCAAACGATGAAGGGCAAAGGCAGCAGGGTCGCAGCGGCCAAGCGCGGATCGATGCTGATCAAAATGCCTGCGGTCATCAAGATCATCAGCACGTCGGTGGCGAAATCGAGCAAGTGCAAGGACAAAAAGACACAAATGCGGTCGGTCTCGGCACCAATGCGGTTCATCAAATCGCCGGTGCGGCGTCCGCCGAAGTACTCCAGCGACAAACGCATGAGGTGCTCGTAGGCCGTGGTGCGCAAATCAGCGCCAATGCGCTCGGACACCAAAGCCAAAATGTAAGTTTTCGCCCAGCCCAAGCCCCACGCCAGAGCAGCAGCCCCCAGCAGGCCGCCCAGATACATCATCACCAAGTCTTCGTCGATGTGTTTGCCGTTTTGGAACGGAATCAACACATCGTCCATCAAAGGCATGGTCAGATAAGGCGGCACCAACGTGGCAGCTGTCGACGCTAACGTCAGTAAAAACCCCGTCAACAAACGCCAACGGTAAGGATGGGCAAAACGCCACAAACGAAACAGCCCCCAAGTGGACAAAGGCGCGTGCTTCTCACGACTGCACACGGGGCATGGATCGCCAGCGGCTTCAAGGGGCAGCTTGCACTGCGGGCATCGCGCCTGCGCCGTGGCAGCCAACGATTTACCGTGCGTCAGCACCTCCACACGGTCCGCAAACACCTCTTGCAAGCGCATGGCCTGCACGTTGTGCGTAAGAGTAAAGCGCCAACTGGCCAAACGCTGGCTCGACGTGACCAAGGACAAGGTGCCAACACCTGCGTGATCGGCATGCTGCATGACCGCGTCAGCCGTCATGGGCCAAGACGACCACATGAGTTCGCTGCCTTGACGTTGGGCAGAAAGCACCCGCTGGTCTGTCACAATTAACAGCCCTGGTGCGAACCGCAGTTGGGCATCTAAGTCAACCTCCAAGCAAGCTAGAACGTTTTCTTGTGGAGAGAGTTGAGCCAGTGCTGGCGTCACCCAAACAGGGGGCAACAGAGAGCTGGCAGAAGCCGAAAGAGAAGAATTCATTCTTTTAATAGTTTCCGCACAAAAAAGCAGGAGCCTGGAACTTGTTGCACCCAACATCGAATGCTAAAGATTGTATCGCCCGACCATGGTTGGATCGGCTTTGTAAGCGCCCCTCGGTTTGAGTTCCACCCTAGCCTACCCACATCAAAACATGGCATTCAAAGACATTCAAATTCTGCGCATGAACTACTTGCGCGGACCCAACATCTGGACTTACCGCCCCATCATTGAGGCGCTGATTGATTTGGGCGAAATGGAAGATCACCCTTCCAACAAAATTGACGGGTTCAATGACCGGCTCAATGCTTGGTTGCCCGGTTTGGTCGAACACCACTGCGGCGTTGGCCATCGCGGCGGCTTTCTCACCCGATTGGTGGGTGGCACGTGGATGGGGCACATCATGGAGCACGTCTCCATTGAGCTGCAGTTGCTGGCCGGTGCCCGTGCTGAATTTGGCAAAGCACGCGAAATCAGCAAACGCGGTATTTACAAAGTGGTGTTCCGCACCGAACACGAAGAACTGGGCCGTGAAAGCTTTTTGGCCGCCCGCGAAATCGTGATGTCAGCGGCAAACAACCAGCCTTACGACATCACCGCCACCATTAACCGCTTGAAAGGCATTGCCGACAAGCGTTGTTTGGGCCCCAGCACCGCCTGCATCGTGGATGCCGCGGTGGAACGCAAAACTCCGTTCATTCGCTTGACCGAAGGCAATTTGGTGCAACTCGGCTATGGCTCACGCCAACGCCGCATCTGGACGGCGGAGACCGATCGCACCAGCGCCATCGCCGAAAGCATCTCCAGCGACAAAGACTTGACCAAGCGCTTGCTGACCCAATGCGGCATTCCCGTGCCCGAAGGCCAAGTGGTCAAAACAGCCGATGAAGCCTGGGCTTCCGCGCAAGACATTGGCTTGCCCGTGGTGGTCAAACCGCTGGACGGCAACCGCGGTTGGGGCGTGTCCCTCGACGTGAACACCGAAGAAGGTGTGCGCAACGCGTGGGCCGCCGCCGACAAAGAAGGCAGCGGCGTGTTGATCGAACGCTATGTGCGCGGCGATGAACACCGCGTGCTCGTGGTGGGCGACCGCGTGGTGGCCGCCACCCGTGGCGAAACAGCTTGCGTCACCGGCGACGGCATCTCCACCGTCGAGCAACTGATTGAACTGCAAATCAACACCGACCCGCGCCGCGGCGAAGCCGAAGGTTTCCCGCTCGACCTGATTCGCTTGCACACGGCTCGCGGCGAAATGTCGCTGCTTGAGATCCAACGCCAAGGCTTAGAGCCCACCAGCGTGCCTGAGAAAGACCGCATCGTGGTGGTCCAGCGCAATGGCAACTTGAACAACGACGTGACCGACTTGGTGCACCCCGATGTGGCAGCCGTCGCCACCCTCGCCGCTCGTGTGATTGGCTTGGACATTGCTGGCATCGACATCGTCACCCAAGACATTTCCCGCTCTCTCGACGAAACCCAAGGCGCCATCATCGAAGTCAACGCCGGCCCCGGCTTGTTGATGCACGTCAAACCCGCGGTGGGTCAACCCCGCCCTGTGGGCAAAGCCATCGTCGAACATTTGTTTGGCGTCAACGAGTCTGGCCGCATTCCGGTCGTGGGCGTGGTCGGCACGCACCAAACCACCGAGCTTTCGCAGCTGGTGTCTTGGTTGCTGCATTTGTCGGGTCGTCGCACAGGCTTGGCCTGCCAAGACGGCCTGTACATGGACCAACACCATTTGGGCAAAAAAGATGCGCGCGGCTTTGAGTTTTCAGAGCGCCTGCTGATCAACCGCGCCTTGGATGCCGCCGTGTTCGAAACCTCGCCCTCACACATCCTCAACGAAGGTTTGGCGTACGACCGGTGCTTGATTGGTGTGGTCACCAACATGCCCGACACCGATGACGCGCTGATTCAGCAGCACGACATCCAAACGCCGGAGCAAATGCGCACCGTCATTCGCACCCAAATCGATTTGGTGTTGCCCGAAGGTGCGGCCGTGCTCAATGCCGACGAAGAAGCCGTGGTCGGCTTGGCTGAGTTGAGCGATGGCGAAGTCGTTTACTACGCCAAAGAGCACAGCAACGCCACCGTCACCGCACACCGTCAGCAAGGCGGCCGCGCGGTGTATTGCAAAGACGGCCACGTCACCTTGGCCCGTGGCGATCAAGAAACTCAACTATTCCACCTCGATTTGGAGTTGATCGCACGCTTGCTCAAAGGCGGCTTGCACATCTCCACCTTGCTGGCTGCCGTGGCGGCGGCTTGGTCACTCGACATTGCACCGCTGCTGATTCGCGCTGGTTTGAAGAATTTCGGCCAAAACAACCAGAACACGCCCAAACACATCGCTAGAAAGATTGCGTAATGGAAGTCTCTCGTACCCGAGCCCTGCGTGGGCCCAACCTCTGGACCCGTCACACCGCCGTCGAAGCCATGGTGCGTTGCGACGCGGCTGAAATCGATCTGAGTCAACTGCCTGAGTTCGAAGGCCAGTTGCGCAACCTGTTTCCTGGGGTTGGCAGCCTGCGTCCCACGGGCAAAGATGTCAAGCTCAGCATGGCGCACGCCCTCGAAGCCGCGACTTTGCATTTGCAAATTGAGGCGGGTTGCCCCGTCACCTTCAGCCGCACGACCCTGACCACCGACGAAGGCTTGTACCAAGTCGCCGTGGAGTACACCGAAGAAGAGGTGGGCTGTTTGGCGTTGAAACTGGCGTCTGAACTGTGTGCCGCCGCGTTCAACAACACGGCCTTTGATGTGGATGCCGCTGTTGATCAACTGCGTAATTTGGACGAAGACATCCGCTTGGGCCCCTCAACCGGCTCCATCGTCGATGCCGCCGTGGCGCGTGGCATTCCATACCGTCGCCTGACCGAAGGCAGCTTGGTGCAACTGGGCTGGGGCAGCAAACAACGCCGCATCCAAGCCGCGGAGATCGACTCCACCAGCGCCATTGCCGAGTCCATCGCCCAAGACAAAGAACTCACCAAAAAACTGCTGCACGCCGCGGGTGTGCCTGTGCCCTTGGGTCGCCCAGTGCACAGCCCCGAAGACGCTTGGGCTGCGGCGCAAGAAATTGGCTTGCCCGTGGTGGTGAAACCTCGCGATGGCAACCAAGGCAAAGGCATCTCCGTCAACGTCACCACGGAAGAAGGCGTCAAAACGGCGTACACCACCGCGGTGTCCTTCCGTGATGAAGTGCTGGTTGAGCGTTTCCTGCCAGGCAGCGATTACCGCTTGTTGGTGGTGGGCAGCAAGCTCGTTGCCGCCGCACGCCGCGAACCGCCCTTGGTGATTGGCAACGGCAAAAACACCGTGCGCGAGTTGGTCGACATCGTCAACGCAGACCCTCGTCGCGGCGAAGGCCATGCCACGTCCTTGACCAAAATTCGCTTTGACGACATCGCCATTGCACGCCTCAAAGAACAAGGCTTTGACGCCAACTCCGTGCCCGCCAAAGGCGCGCGCGTGATCTTGCGCAACAACGCCAACCTGTCCACTGGCGGCACCGCCACCGACGTGACGGACGATGTGCACCCCGAAGTTGCCTTACGCGCCATCGCGGCCGCCCAAATGGTGGGCCTCGACATTTGTGGTGTTGATGTGGTGTGTGAATCGGTGCTGCGTCCGATGGAAGAGCAAAGCGGTGGCGTGGTGGAAGTCAACGCCGCCCCCGGCCTGCGCATGCACCTGAGCCCCTCGTTTGGCAAAGGCCGCGACGTGGGTGAAGCGGTCATTTCCACCATGTTCCCTGATGGTGACGATGGCCGTATTCCCGTGATTGCCGTGACCGGCACCAACGGCAAAACCACCACCGTGCGCCTCACCTCGCACTTGCTGCGCGCCAACGGCTTGCGCGTGGGCATGACCAACACCGATGGCGTGTATGTCAACGGCCGTCAAACCGACAGCGGCGACTGCAGCGGCCCACGCAGCGCCCGCAATGTGCTGATGCACCCAGACGTCGACGCGGCTGTGCTAGAAACCGCACGCGGCGGCATGCTACGCGAAGGCTTGGCCTTTGACCGCTGCCAAGTGGCGGTGGTGACCAACATCGGCATGGGCGACCATCTCGGCTTGAACTACATCTCCACCGTCGAAGACTTGGCGGTTTTGAAGCGCGTCATCGTGCAAAACGTGGCCCCCACAGGCACGGCCGTGTTGAACGCCACCGACCCCATCGTGGCCGCCATGGCCGGCAACTGCCCAGGCCAAGTGACCTTCTTTGGCTTGGACGCACACCATCCCATCATTGCCACGCACCGCGCACAAGGCAAACGCGTGCTGTTCGTGGAAGACGACCAAATCGTCTGCATGCAAGGCAACCACTCGGTACGCATTCCGTTGTCAGACATTCCCGTCACACGCAGTGGCGCCATTGGCTTTCAAATCGAAAACGCCATGGCCTCCATCGGCGCAGCGTGGGCCGTCGGCGTGCCTTGGAAAACCATCTGCAAAGGCCTCGCCACCTTTGTGAGCGACAGCAACGCCGTGCCCGGACGCTTCAACGTGTTCGACTACAAAGGCGCCACCGTCATTGCCGACTACGGCCACAACCCCGACGCCATCAAAGCCTTGGTCCAAGCCGTCACCAACCTGCCCGCCCAACGACGCAGCGTGGTCATCAGCGGCGCCGGTGATCGACGTGACGAAGACATTCGCGAACAAACCCGCCTGATTGGTGAAGCCTTCGACGACGTGGTGCTTTATCAAGACGCCTGCCAACGCGGTCGTGTCGATGGCGAAGTGCTCAAACTCTTGCGTCAAGGCTTGGACGGCGCCAAGCGCACCACCCACATCGACGAAATCCATGGCGAATTCTTAGCCATCGACCGCGCGATGGAGCGCCTGCAACAAGGCGATTTGTGCTTGATATTGATTGACCAAGTCGAAGAAGCCTTGGCGCACATCACACAACGCGTGAACTCGGCGGCATTAGCGGGCTAAGTTCTCTTGTTCGCACCAGCAAAAAAGCCACTCGTTTGAGTGGCTTTTTTTATCAACCCCGAAGCCAAGGCAACAAGCTTAAAACAACCCTTTGTATTGCTCCCGCAACAAGTTCTTCTGAACCTTGCCCATCGTGTTGCGCGGCAACTCAGCCACCACAAAACACTTCTTAGGAATCTTGAAATTCGCCAACTGCGATTTGAGCGCTGCAATCACCCCATCCGCATCCACCTTGGCACCAGGCTTGGCAATCACCACCGCCACGCCCACCTCACCAAAATCAGGATGCGGCACACCAATCAAAGCGCTCTCAGCGACGCCTGGCATTTCATTGATGTAACCCTCAATCTCTGCGGGATACACGTTGTAGCCACCGCTGATGATCAAGTCTTTGCTGCGCCCCACGATCACCACATAGCCGCGTTCGTCAATCTTGCCGACGTCACCGGTTTTGAAATAGCCATCGGCCGTGAACTCTTCTTTGGTTTTCTCTGGCATGCGCCAGTAACCCGCAAACACGTTCGGGCCTTTGACCTGAATGCCACCAATCTCACCCACGGGCAAAGCCTTGCCATCGTCGTCTTGCACACGCAAAGACACGCCGGGCAACGGGAAGCCCACGGTGCCGCCACGACGCTCAGTTTGACCGGGGTAACGCGCGTCAGCCGCATAAGGATTGGAGGTGAGCATGACGGTTTCGCTCATGCCATAACGCTCCAAAATGGCTTGCCCTGTGCGCTCTTGCCATTCGGTGAAGGTTTCCAACAACAACGGCGCTGAACCTGCAATGAACAAGCGCATGTTCGAGGCTTGCGCTTTCGTCAAACTGGGCTCGGCCAGCATGCGCACATACAAAGTCGGCACGCCCATGAAGACGGTCGCTTCGGGCATTTTGGCGATGACCAATTTGGGGTCGAACTTGGACATCCAAATCATCTTGCTGCCGTTGAGCAAGGCCCCGTGAATGGCCACAAACAACCCGTGCACATGGAAGATGGGCAAGGCGTGAATCAGCACATCGCCGGGCTTCCAACCCCAGTATTTTTTGAGGGTCTGTGCATTGCTGAGCATGTTGCCGTGCGAGAGCATGGCGCCTTTGCTGCGGCCTGTGGTGCCACTGGTGTACAAAATGGCAGCCAAGTCATCGGCTTTGTTTTGCACCACTTGATGCTGGTCCGAGCAATGCGCGGCGCGCTCCAACAAACTGCCGGTGCGGTTGTCGTCCAAGGTGAACACGTTTTGTGTGCCGGCCTTGAATGCGATCTTGCTGACCCAACCAAAGTTCTTGCTGCTACATACCACCACGGCGGGTTCGGCATTGCCAATGAAATACTCAATCTCGGCGCTTTGGTACGCCGTGTTCAAGGGCAAAAACACATAGCCCGCGCGCAAAGTTGCCAAGTACAACATCATGGCTTCGACCGACTTCTCCACCTGCACCGCCACACGCGCGCCTTTGGGGATGTCGAGTGAGTCGAGCAAGTTGGCCATCATGGCGCTGGCGCGCTCTAGATCGGCCCAGCTGTAGAACTGCCCGTCGTCCGTCTCCACGGCGGTGGCACTCAAATCTTTGGGAAATGCCGCGCGCAAGGCGGCATAAAGGTTGTGGTTCATGGTCATTTTCGGAAATGCAGCACGTAGGTTTAAATCAATCTAATTTGGCACCAGAGGCTTTCACCACGGCCGCCCATTTTTTAATGTCAGCGCTGACAAACGCGCCAAATTGAGCGCCCGTGAGATTGGGAAACTCGGCACCATTGTTGGCCCAGCCAGTTTTGATTTCATCAGCTGCTGCGGCTTTACGCACTTCTTCGATGACGCGCACTTGCACATCGGCGGGTGTACCTTTCGGCGCCCACAAGCCGTACCACGTGTTCACGTTGTAATCGGGCATCCCCAGCTCAGCGGCGCAAGGCACATCAGGAAACGCAGGGTTGCGTTTGTTGCCCGACACCATCAAGGCCTTGATACGACCGCCTTTGATGTGTTGCGCCGAAGACCCCAAACCGTCAAACATCATGTCCACGTTGCCTGCGATCAAGTCCTGCAAAGCAGGGCCAGCGCCACGGTAAGGAATGTGTGTGATGAAGGTTTTGCTCTGCAACTTGAACAGCTCACCCGCCAAGTGATGCGAGGTGCCGCCGCCTGCAGAACCGTAGTTAAAGCGACCAGGGTTGCTGCGCACCAAGGCCATGAAGGACTTGAAATCGCTAGGCATGGTTTTCGTGTTCACCACCAACACATGGGGCACGCTGGCTACCATCGCAAGCGGTACAAAATCGCGCTCCAAGTCGTAGTCAAGTTTGGGATACATCGAAGGGGCGATCGAGTGATGCACAGCCCCCATGAACAAGGTGTAACCATCCGGCGCAGCTTTGGCGGCAATGCCTGCACCTAAGTTACCGCCTGCGCCGCCTCGGTTGTCGATGACCAAAGTTTTGCCCGACTGTTTGGAAAACTGTGCAGAGAAAGGGCGTGCAAACGCATCGGTACCGCCGCCGGCTGGGAATGGCACGATCAGGCTGACAGGCTTGCTCGGCCAGCTTGGATCGGCATGCGCGCTCAAGCTCATCGCAGCCAACGCTGCGATGCCCAAAGCCAAGACGCTGCGGCGTGTTGATGTTTTGTTGAATTGATTCATGTTTGTCTCCTTCATGGTTTTTGATAATGCGCACAACTTACTTGAAATACAGGGCTTGCACATCGCTGGATGCTGGTGCTTCGCCGTTGTCGAGCATGTGGCGATGCTTGTCCAAACGCTTCAAGTCGTAAAGGTAATTGACCATCAAGCCGTGCGACTGCTTGACGCCTTTGGTGGACGGATCTGCAAACCAGTTGATGCGCTCAATGCGCGCACCGTTGCCCAAATGGAAGCGGGCCACGGGGTCGAGCACTTGCTCGCCGTGGCGGCTTTGTCCCAAATAGTGCGCGGCGCAACGGGTCAAAAACAAACGCAAAGGTGATTTGGCAGACAAAGCACTCAAGACCAAAGGCTGGTCGATGGCCGCCAGCACATGTGTGGCCGTGGGTGGCTCAAAACTCAACTCACGGCCCAAGGCCGACAACTCTTTGTCGTTCAAGTGCGTCAACAGCTCGGGCACCTGACGCACCAGCCAAGGACGCAAACCGGGGATGGGCGACAAGGTGGCAAATGTCTTCAACTTGGGGAACTCGGCGCGCAAGGTTTCGACCACGCGTTTGATCAAAGAGTCGCCAAAGCTCACGCCCTTCAAGCCGCCTTGGGTGTTGCTGATGGAATAAAAAATAGCCACGCTGGATTTTTGTAAATCTTCAGGTGCGGCCCCTTCGTCCAACAGCGGCATGATGTTGTCGGCCATCTCGTTGAGCAAGGCGACTTCCACAAAAATCAGCGGCTCGTTGGGCAAGCTGGGATGAAAGAAACCATAACAACGGCGGTCGCTGTCGAGGCGGTTTTTCAAATCAGCCCAGCTGCGAATGTCGTGCACCGCTTCGTACTTGATGAGTTTTTCAATCAAGGACGCGGGTGAGTCCCAGCTGATGGTGCGCAGCTCTAAGAAGGCCACATCAAACCAGGTTGAGAACAAGTTTTCCAACTCAGCATCCAGCGCCAGCAAACGCTTGTTGCCTTTGAGCTGGGGCAGCAACTCCGCACGCAAATCCACCAAGAACCGCATGCCACCTGGGTACGCCGCAAAGCGTTGCAGCAAGCGTGTGCGCGGCGACACCAAGGCACGGCGCAAGCGAATCTCAGCCGAACCTTCGTCTGCCGTGCCCAAGGCGGCGTCGTAGTCGTCACGCGCGGCGCGAACTTTGACGGCATCGGGACCAAACTGCTCACTGATCAACAACCACAAGTCTTGACGCTCTTCCTGCACGGCCTTGGCATACCAATCGGCCAAGGCCTTGGCGCGACGCCCGCCTTCGACCTCGCTCACACGCGGATCGACCACCGCTTGTAACTCGGCCAAAGTGCGGCGCAAAGATCGGGGCGACAAGGCCTCTTTCTTCTGGCGCAGCGTCGCGTCTAAGCGCTCGCGTGTGGAGCGGTTCTCTTCTTTGGGCGCTTCGGTGGCGAGCGCAGAGCTGCGCAACACGTTCAGTTTGCTATTGAGCCAAGAGGTCGCGGTCATGGGGTTCTTTCTTCAAATCTCTCAAGCGGTCAAGCCCACCAAGCTTTGGCTACGGGTCAATTCCCGCAAAGCTTCGCGTTGCTGTAACAGGTGGTGTCGCATGGCTTGTTCTGCGGCCTCGGCATTGCGGGCTTTCAAGGCGTCAAACACGGCCATGTGCTCCGTCAAACTTTGCGTCAAACGACCCGGCGCGTGCAGCTGTTGCAACCGGGCAAGTTTCAAAATCTTGCGCAAATCGGCAATGGCTTGTGCCAGCCATTTGTTGTTGGCCAATTGAATGATGGCCTCGTGAATGGCGTAATTGGCCTCGTAGTAATCGTTGATGCGACCTGCCTCTGCGTGGCTTGCCAAGCGCTCGTGCCATTGCGACAACACACGCACATCTGCTTCACTGGCATGGCGCGTGGCTTCAAAGGCGCAACGCCCTTCCAACAAGGCAATGACCGGAAAGATCTCGTCCAAATCTTGCTCGGTGACTTCATTCACAAAGCACCCACGGCGCGGTTCGTGCCGAATCAAGCCTTCGGCTGTCAACACTTTGAGGGCTTCGCGCAAGGGGGTGCGAGAGATCGACCATTGCGTGCACAAAGCTGCTTCGTCGATGAAATTGCCAGGCGCCAATTGCCCATCAAAGATGGCGGCGCGCAGCCGTGAGGCGACGTCATCGTGTAATGAGTTGACAAGGGCGCGCATGGTTTGGGTTGACTCGTAATTTCCTGTAATTACGAGTAATTATGAAAGCCAAACCCATCGCCTTGCGCGGTAAAACGCTAGGACTTTCCCTTAAAGACAATGAAAAATCAGAGACTTGCGCGGTAGCGAACGGCACGCCACCAAATGATCAGGCCCAGCACCACCATGGGCACGCACAGCCATTGCCCCATGCTCAGACCTAAGGCCAACAGGCCCAAATGTGCGTCGGGCTCACGGAAATACTCAGCCAAAAACCGCAAGCTGCCGTAACCAATCAAAAAGATGCCAGACACCGCCCCCACCGCACGAGGTTTGCGGGCGTAGAGCCACATCACCACGAACAGCAGCAAGCCCTCACCCAAAAATTGGTACACCTGCGAGGGATGGCGCGGCACCATGCTGCCGCTTTGTGGAAACACCATGGCCCAAGGCAGCGACGGATCAGCGGCTCGCCCCCACAGCTCCCCATTGATGAAGTTGCCCACACGACCTGCAGCCAAGCCCGTTGGCACGCAAGGTGCAATGAAATCGGTCACCAAAAACCAAGCCCGTTGGCGCTGCCAAGCAAACAATGCCATAGCAGAAATCACGCCGAGCATGCCGCCATGAAAACTCATGCCACCTTGCCAAACCGCGAACACCTCCAGCGGATGCGCTGCGTAGTAGCCCGGCTTGTAAAACAAGCAATACCCCACACGCCCGCCCAAGACCACGCCAACCACGCCATAAAACAGCAAGTCTTCAATGTCTTGTTTGGACCACAAGCCCTGCGCCACCAACTGTGCGTAGGGCGCCTGTCGCAGCCGCAGCTGGGCCAAGCCCATGAACAGCGCAAAAGCGGCAAGGTAAGTCAAGCCATACCAATGGATGGCCAAGGGGCCCACTTGAAGGGCGACAGGATCAATCGAGGGGTGCAGCAACATAGTCGACCATTGTGCCTTGCGCCAAGGCGACGGACCAGCGCCTACAGCCGCAGTTAAACTCAAGGCTTAACCAAATTTCAGAGTCAACATGGACATTAAAACCATCAAGATCAACCGTCGCTCGGCCAACATCACCGAGGGCAAATCCCGCGCACCTAACCGCTCTATGTATTACGGCATGGGCTACGAGGAAAGCGATTTCGCCAAACCCATGATCGGCGTGGCCAACGGCCACAGCACCATCACCCCCTGTAACAGCGGTTTGCAAAAACTGTCTGACGCGGCAGTGGCTGCAATTGAGGCCGCTGGCGGCAATGCGCAAATTTTTGGCACCCCCACGATTTCCGACGGCATGGCCATGGGCACCGAAGGCATGAAATACTCGCTGGTCAGCCGCGAAGTGATTTCGGACTGCATCGAAACCTGCGTGCAAGGCCAATGGATGGACGGCGTGCTGGTGGTCGGCGGCTGCGACAAAAACATGCCCGGCGGCATGATGGGCATGTTGCGCGCCAATGTGCCCGCGATCTATGTGTACGGCGGCACCATCTTGCCAGGCCATTACAAGGGCCAAGACCTGAACATCGTCAGCGTGTTTGAAGCGGTGGGCCAAAACGCCGCCGGCAACATGAGCGACGAAGACCTCAAACAAATCGAGCAACGTGCCATTCCTGGCACGGGCTCATGCGGCGGCATGTACACGGCCAACACCATGTCTTCGGCCTTCGAAGCCTTGGGCCTGTCCTTGCCCTACTCCTCCACCATGGCCAACCCGCACGATGAGAAGCTGAACTCTGCACAAGAGTCGGCCAAGGTGCTGATCGAAGCGGTCAAAAAAGACTTGAAGCCGCGCGATATCGTGACCAAAGCCTCGTTGGAAAACGCTGTGGCGGTCATCATGGCCACAGGCGGATCAACCAACGCCGTGCTGCACTTCTTGGCCATCGCCCACGCCGCGGGTGTGGAATGGTCGATTGACGACTTCGAGCGCGTGCGCCGCAAAGTACCCGTGATTTGCGACTTGAAGCCCAGCGGCAAGTACTTGGCCGTTGATTTACACCGCGCTGGCGGCATTCCCCAAGTGATGAAAACCTTGTTGACGGCGGGCTTGCTCGACGGCAGCTGCATGACCATCACCGGCAAGACCGTGGCAGAGAACTTGAAAGACATTCCAGACGCACCGCGTGCCGATCAAGATGTCATCCGCCCCATCAGCAACCCCATGTATGCAGAAGGCCATTTGGCCATTCTCAAAGGTAACTTGTCACCCGAAGGTGCTGTGGCCAAAATCACGGGCTTGAAAAACCCCGTCATCACCGGTCCAGCACGCGTGTTTGATGACGAGCAATCTGCCCTGCAAGCCATTTTGGACGGCAAGATTGTGGCGGGTGACGTGATGGTTTTGCGCTACCTCGGCCCCAAAGGCGGCCCTGGCATGCCTGAAATGCTGGCCCCCACAGGTGCTTTGATTGGTGCGGGTTTGGGTGAGAGCGTGGGCTTGATCACCGATGGCCGCTTCTCGGGCGGCACGTGGGGCATGGTGGTCGGCCACGTCGCACCCGAAGCCGCAGCGGGCGGCAACATCGCGTTCGTCAATGAAGGTGACTCCATCACCATCGATGCACGTCAATTGCTGCTGCAACTCAACGTGGATGACGCCACACTGGCCAAGCGCAAAGAAGGCTGGACAGCGCCTGCGCCACGTTACGTGCGCGGCGTTCAAGCCAAATTTGCCTTCAACGCATCGAGTGCCAGCAAGGGCGCCGTGTTGGACGACTACTGAAATTTAAGGAGACACCATGAAACGCACTTTGTTGGCTTTGATTTCTGCCACCACCTTGTTGAGCCCCGCCTTTGCAGACCAAGCACTGGCAACGTCGAAAAACTGTATGGCCTGCCATGCACTCGACAAAAAACTGGTGGGACCGTCTTACAAGGACGTGGCCGCTAAATACGCTGCAGACAAAACAGCCGTTGACAAACTGGCCACCAAAATTCAAAAAGGTGGCGCTGGTGTGTGGGGTCCTGTCCCCATGCCGGCGAATACCCAAGTCAACGATGCAGAAGCTCACAAATTGGCCGCTTGGATCTTGACCATCAAGTGATCGTCTCAACGATCGCCACAAACCCGCTGCTAACGCAGCGGGTTTTTTTATGGGTGAGCGATTGAGCCACTGAAAAACCTGGCGACAGCTGCAAGCCTTGTGACAGGGGTATTGAGTAAACTCTGAGGCTGTTTTATCTCTGTCACCAAGCCCTTTCCAGGACCCTGAACATGACCACCATCCGCCAAAACGATTTGATTGAATCGGTCGCCGCTGCTCTGCAGTACATCAGCTACTACCACCCTGCCGATTTCATCAGCCACTTGGCCAGCGCATACCAGCGCGAGCAAAGCCCCGCCGCCAAAGATGCGATTGCACAAATCTTGACCAACAGCAAGATGAGCGCCATGGGCCATCGCCCCATTTGCCAAGACACGGGCATCGTGAACGTGTTCTTGAAAATCGGTATGGACGTGCGCTGGGAAGGTTTCACAGGCAGCTTGGACGACGCCATCAACGAAGGCGTGCGCCGTGGCTACAACCACCCCGACAACATGTTGCGCGCCTCGGTCGTCGATGACCCTCAGTTCGCCCGCAAAAACACCAAAGACAACACCCCTGCCGTGATCTTCACGCAAATCGTGCCTGGCGACAAAGTAGACGTGACCGTGGCAGCCAAAGGCGGCGGCAGCGAGAACAAGTCCAAGATGTACATGCTCAACCCCAGCGACAGTGTGGTGGATTGGGTGTTGAAAACGGTGCCGACGATGGGCGCGGGCTGGTGCCCGCCTGGCATGTTGGGCATTGGCATTGGCGGCACCGCTGAAAAAGCCGTGCTCATGGCCAAAGAAAGCCTGATGGACGACCTGGACATGTACCAGTTGCTGGAGAAATCGAGCAAGGGCGAGAAGCTCAGCCAAGTCGAAGAACTGCGCTTGGAGCTGTACCACAAGGTCAACGCTTTGGGCATCGGCGCCCAAGGCTTGGGCGGCTTGACCACCGTGCTCGACGTGAAGATCAAGATGTACCCCACGCACGCGGCCAGCAAGCCGATTGCGATGATCCCCAACTGTGCCGCCACACGCCACGCCCACTTTGTGATGGATGGCTCAGGCCCTGTGTATTTGGAAGCGCCCTCTCTCGACCTGTGGCCCGATGTCAACTGGACCCCAGACACGCAAAAGAGCAAGCGCGTGGACCTCAACACCCTCACCAAAGAAGAAGTGGCGAGCTGGAAGCCTGGCCAAACCATTTTGCTCAACGGCAAAATGCTCACCGGTCGCGATGCCGCGCACAAACGCATCCAAGACATGCTGGCCAAAGGCGAGAAGTTGCCGGTGGACTTCACCAACCGCGTGATCTACTACGTTGGCCCTGTGGACCCTGTGGGCAACGAAGTGGTTGGCCCCGCAGGCCCCACCACCGCCACCCGCATGGACAAATTCACCGAAATGATGCTGGCCGAAACCGGCTTGATTTCCATGGTGGGCAAAGCCGAACGCGGCCCGGTTGCCATTGAAGCCATCAAAAAGCACAAGTCGGCCTACCTCATGGCGGTGGGCGGCGCGGCTTACCTCGTGTCCAAAGCCATCAAGCACGCCAAAGTGGTGGGCTTTGCCGACCTCGGCATGGAAGCAATTTACGAGTTTGACGTGGTGGACATGCCTGTCACCGTGGCCGTGGACTCTGGTGGCACAAGTGCCCACATCACCGGCCCCGCCGAGTGGGAAAAGCGCATTGCCACAGGCGAGTTCAAAGGCATTGGTGTGACGGCTGGCTAAGCTTTGTCAGCATAGAAAGATGCAACGTGGGCCATTTGGCTGCGTTGCAAACTTTCATACATAGACCTATAAAAAAACCGCTGATGCTTTGAATGGCATCAGCGGTTTTTTTGTTTGAATTGATTTTCGGTGAAGCCGTCGCCTGATTGCGCTCAGTGCAAATGGCGGGGTTTGCGACCACCGTGGCCAGAACCGCCATGACCATTGCCACCCGATCCGCGAGGTGGTCGACCGAGATCCAGTGAGTTCACCAAATTATCAAAGCGCTGTGAAAACAGTTTGTCAATTTCATTGACCACACCACCCAACTCAGCGCCATCGAAATGGCGCTCCATCAGGTGCACCACGTCGTTGATCAACATGTCACGTTGGGCTTGCATGATGTCGGCAGGTGTGGGGCCCACGAAGAGCATCACGAAGTCGTCGCGTGAATCTTGTCCACGGTTTTCGTCTTCTTCGTCAAAATCGTTGTCGTAGAACGTGACTTCAATCGCAGCGCCTGCTGCGGTCAGTTCGTTCAGGCTCATGCACATTTCGTCCAAGCATTGACGGAAATCATCATCGCCGGGGACAGTCCAGCACATTTGCAAAAGATGGGCTTGCGCATCAAAACGAATACCAGGCTCTTCGGGGTAGGCGCTGGCCGAACCGTCTTGCAAAGAAGACGAGCCCGCATATTTCCAGAGAGGACGCAAAGCATCTTGTAGTTGAGCAAGGTCCACATCAGCACGAAGTGAGACCTCCCCGTGAACGTGAATTTCATACGCGGCGTTGTAACGTGCCATGACGAAACTCCTTCTTTGCAGTCTAAATGGATGGTGCCCGAGACCGGAATCGAACCGGTACGCCCCTTGCGGAAAGCGAGAGATTTTAAGTCTCTTGTGTCTACCTATTTCACCACTCGGGCGGTGTCTTTGACGTGGGCTTCATTTTACGTCAAGCCACCGTGACTCTCGGGGATACGCGCATGCGGATCGACATATTGATGCGCTATATTTAGTTACTCACAACGGAGAAGCATCGTGAATTCAAACACTTTAAAAATTTCAATTGGCTTTTTGCTGGGCCTCAGCATGAGCTTAAGTCATGCCGCAGATCAAAAACCTGCGCCCTCGGCAGAGCCAGTCGTTAAAAAATCGGACTCTGGTATTTGCCACGACAAAACAAGCGCCTCATTTGCCAGCACCAAAAAATTCACAGAATTCAAAACCATGGATGAGTGTTTGAAAACCGGAGGTCGTGCGCCGAACGGTCAAGCCCCAGCCGCTGAGAGCATGGTTAAAAAATCAGACGCTGGTATTTGCCATGACAAAGCAAGCCCCAGCTACGAACGCACCAAGAAGTTCACTGAATTTAAGACGATGGATGAGTGCGTCAAGAGCGGCGGAACAGCACCGAAAAAATAAACGTTCGCTGTTTAGCACCCAACAAAAAGCCTGCTCGTGATCTGCGACACCTAACAAATCGGTCAATTGCCAACCACCAATAGATATCCCTGATGAGCGCCTTGCAAATGTGCAGAACTGAGGAACTTGATGCTACTTTCATGAATCTGTCGTCAACCAATCAAAATGCGACAACATTGCATCTGTTCGTTTCTGTGCAGTCAGCGAACGCCAAAGCTAAGAGCGCGTTGGCCTCAACATCAACGGCAATTCACTGGTCAGCAAAGCCACCAAAGCACGCACACCAAAATAACGGCGAATCCTTGCTTATTCACAACGACACAACCAGTGCCGAACTCTGAACTCGCGGTGCCGCTTCGCGGTTTGCAATCCCCCCTAGCCGTCATCGAGCAGGCTAAAAAGTGCCGTAGCTTGATGGGGTTACAAAATTACCTTGGGTCGTTTGTATCAATTATTTAAACAGGCATAAAAAACCTCTGAAACTAAGTTTCAGAGGTTTTGTATTTGGAGCGGGAAACGAGACTCGAACTCGCGACCTCAACCTTGGCAAGGTTGCGCTCTACCAACTGAGCTATTCCCGCATTGCTTCGTATTTAACGAAGGCCAAAGTATAAAGGGTTTTTCTGTATTTTCTAGGCACGTGCTTGAAATATTTCACAAATCTCGTCAAGCATCCAAAGCCTTCGCAATTCTGTGACGCACTACTGTTGATTTTGGACATTGCCCTTTAGGCAGTTCAAACCAGCTGCGCACATCCTGCTCCAAACCCACGCCGTGCATGAAGTTGTAGATGGCTTTTTTCAAACCCAAGCCCAAGGTATCGTGATCGGTTTCAGTGGGATCTATAAAACCAATGTCATTTTTTGCAAAACTTACGTCAGGCAAAGGGATCAGTTGAATACCGTACGCAGCGGGGTCTTTGCCAACGGGTGAATGCACCGTGCAGGCAAAGCGGTGAAAAAAGCCGCTTTGGATGCATCCATTCTCAAAGAGCTGGCGTACGTACTCCAACGCATCCACCGTGTCTTGCAACGTCTGCGTTGGAAAACCGTACATCAGGTAGGCGTGAACCAAGACGCCGGCATCTGAAAAGCTTTTGGTCACGCGTGCCACCTGCTCCACCGAGACGCCTTTTTTCATCAAACTCAACAAACGGTCTGACGCCACCTCCAAACCGCCTGACATGGCGATACAGCCACTTTCAGCCAGCAACTCGGCCAACTCTGGCGTGAAGGTTTTTTCAAAACGAATGTTGCCCCACCAAGAGATGTGAACTTGACGACGCAACAACTCGTGCGCCAGAGCTTTCAAGACCTTGGGTGGCGCGGCTTCATCCACAAAGTGAAACCCTGTTTGCCCCGTTTCCGCCACGATGCGCTCAATACGATCGACCAAGGTGCTGGCGGAGGCTGTTTCGTAGCGCGAGATGTAGTCCAAGCTCACGTCACAAAAACTGCATTTTTTCCAATAACAGCCGTGTGCCACCGTCAGCTTGTTCCAGCGTCCATCACTCCACAAACGGTGCATCGGGTTGAGCATGTCCAACAAAGACAAATAGCGGTGAATCGGCAATCCATCCCAAGTGGGCGTACCCACCTCTTCGAAAGCAACATCGGGCTCGGCCCAATTCATCAACCGCACTTGGTTGTCATCGTTGCGAATGAACGTGCGCACCAAACGCTGGGCACTGCGCTTACCGTGCAAGTGCTCTAACAGCGCGAGCAAAGGCCGCTCACCCGCATCGAGCGTGATGAAATCAACAAAATCAAACAGCCGCGGATCGGTCAACTCGCGCAACTCGGTGTTGACAAAGCCTCCGCCCATGGCAATGCGCACTTCAGGGTGGTGACGCTTGATCGTTTGCGCGATGCGCAATGCCGCATACACGGCCCCTGGAAACGGCACCGACAACAGCACCAACTGTGGTTGATGCTTGGCCATGGCAGCCAAAGTCAAACTTTGCAACACCTCATCCACCAAAGTGCACGGTGCGCCAAGCGCTTGCGCCAAAGGTTCAAACGTGGCCTGACTCCCTGCCAAAGACTCGGCGTAGCGCACAAACTCAAAGCGCGAATCAACGGCATCACGGAGTACATCGGCCAAATCATTCAAATACAAGGTGGCCAAATGCCGCGCTCGATCTTGCTGACCCAACGCGCCAAATGCCCAAGCTAAAGAGTCGCCGCTGTCATCGTCCTCATACGCATCCAAGGCGGCGAATCGTGGGCCTTCCGGCAAAAATCCGCGACCTGCAATGCGATGGCTCAGCGTGGAATCGTTGCCTTGCAAAAAGGCAATGGCCGGCGCGATCGTGCCGTGGTAGCGAGAAAAGAAATCCAGAAAATAGTTGACCGAGGCGCTTCGATCGGCTTCTTGCAATGCCAAGGCTCGGTCGCGTACCTGCGCTAAGCCCTCTGGCGTGAACAAGGCTAACACCAACGCCAGCGCCAAATCGTCTTGCACGGCATCGACATGTTGTGAGCGCAAAAAACCCGTGAGATAGGCCGTAGACGGATATGGCGTATTGAGCTGCGTCATCGGCGGGATAAGGCTCAGAACACGGAATGGCTGATCTGAAACGGAATCATCAACGACCTGGATTTGGGACAATTGCACTGTAGACGTCAAAGAAAAATTGAAACGCCTTAATTATCGACGTAAGCCTATGCCACAAATAAAGACAGTCTGAACGATGGCGAAGCCATTCGTGGTTATCTAAATTGCCAATAAAAAAGCCCGGCAAAACCGGGCTTTTTCATAACTTGACTGGGGTGGCTGATGGGGCTCGAACCCACGACAACAGGAATCACAATCCTGACTAAATAGTATTCGTGCACGTTTAGTAATGTAGGTACAATATATACAAATCAACGACTTAGGCGCGTATGCTGGCTGAAAGCACAGTGCCAAGTGTTGATGGATATTCCCCTAAATGGGGGTTTTTTGGCTACGCAGTGGCTACGCAGCATCACAGGTGAACAATGACACGCCCCAAAAACAGCGCATCGCCAGACGTGCACAAGCGCATCAATCTGACCATTGGGGTGATTGAGCGCCTAACGTGCAGAACCGACGTGAAGACACAGGCATTTTTGCGGGATAGCGAAGTGCCCGCCCTGAGGGTGAGAGTGTCAAACACTGGCGCCAAGACGTTTGTATTCGAGTCAAAGCTGAACCGCCAGACAGTGCGCCGCGCAATCGGGGACGTGAAAAGCTGGACGATTGAACAGGCCCGCACCGAGGCTAGACGCCTTGCCGTAGTGCTGGACAGTGGACAAGACCCCCGCGAACTAGAGCGCCAGCAAGCCGCCACCAAAGCTGCAAAACTGGCAACTGAGCGAGAGACCGAGCGCCAGCAAGTGCTGACCGTGGGCGAGGTGTGGGCTGACTACCTTGAACAGCGCCGCCCACATTGGGGAGCCCTGCACTACCGCGACCACATCGACAAAGCCAAGGTGGGAGGTTTGCCAAGTCACAGACGTGGTGGCCCTGAACTCACCACCGCTGGCCCACTTGCAAGCTTGATGCCGCTTCGCATGGTTGACCTCACCCAAGAGCGGGTCGAGGCTTGGGCATCGCTGGAAGGCCAAACCCGCCCCGCGTCTGCCCGTCTAGCGTGGCGGCTGCTGACGGTGTTCATGACGTGGTGTGGTGAACAGCCCCAATATGCCGCGCTGGTGCCTGCCAAGAACCCCGCCAAGAGCAAAAAGGCCCGTGAAGCCTTGGGCAAGGCCACACCAAAGACAGACAACCTACAACGTGGGCAACTGGCCGCTTGGTTCACCGCTGTGCAGCAACTACAAAACCCCGTAATCGCCGCCTACCTGCAAACCCTGCTACTCACTGGCGCGCGGCCAAACGAGGTGCTGGCGCTGAAATGGGAAGACCTGAACACCCAATGGAAGGGCATCGCCATTCGTGACAAGGTGGAAGGTGCACGGGAAATACCGCTCACGCCCTACGTGGAGCGCCTGCTGTGCGCCCTGCCCCGCCGTAACGAGTGGGTTTTCTCAAGCCCTACAAGCGCCAGCGGGTGCCTGACCGAGCCGAACACGCCACACACCCGCGCCTGCAAAGCTGCTGGCCTTGATGGACTGACCCTGCACGGCCTACGCCGTTCATTCAAAAGCCTGACCGAGTGGCAGGAGGTGCCCGTGGGCATCGTGGCCCAAATCCAAGGCCACAAACCAAGCGCCACCGCTGAAAAGCATTACACAGTGCGGCCGCTTGAACTGCTGGCGCTGCACCACAACCGCATCGAGGCGTGGATTCTTGAACAAGCGGGTATTGAGTTTGACGCCAAGGCACTGCCCAACAAACTGCGAGTGGTCAACGCCGCTTGAGACAACCAACCAACCACAGGAGCACCACCACCATGAACGCACCCGCACCGATAAGCAACGTCACACGGCTACCGACCGCAGCCCCTGAGCCCGTACAACAGTTCCCACGAAAAGGTCGTTTCCCAAAGTCCGTGGCCTCTTTCAGCAAGGCATGGACAGACCGCCAGATGGATAAGTATGTAGAGGAAAAAAAACAGCGCGAAATTGCAAAACTGGATGAGGAATGGTGGCAGGCGCTGTGTTACTTGCAGTGTCGAGAGATTGAACTTCGAGCGCTTGGAGCCGTGCCCACGCGAATGTATAAAAAATGGTCGTGAGCAGGCCGCAGGCGCCAGCTAGGACGGGCTGCAATACGACTGAGACAACCAACCAAAGGAGCGCCACCATGAACGAACCTACCAAGCCCACCGCGACCGATTGGGAGCGCGTCAAGCGCGAAGCCGCCCAAGACGCACCGATTGAACACACGGCCGCCGATGGCCCCTATAACCCCTATGACGCCGCCGCCGTGGAAGCTTATTGGAGAGAACCCACCACCAAGCCCACACCTGAGAGCGCAAAAAAGGCAGAGGTTGACGCCTGCCTGAGCCGCATTTATGAAAGCACCGACGTGGCGCGAACGCTGCTGCAACACATCCAAGGCGAGGCAGAGTCGCAGCCTCACATTTACAACATGCTGGAGGCTTTGGACGCCGTACTTTGCCGCATTGGATTCACCAACTCTGTGCTGGCAAACCGCATCAACCCGCAATTACTTGGACGGCCAGACGCTGAGGAGTGGATGCCAGTTCGCCACACAGAGGCGACACCCGATTGACCACCAAAGGCCCAAACAAGCGCCAGCAAATATTCTGAGTTTTCGCCGCCAGCTAGGACGGGCTGCAATCCGTCCGAACGCCATTCCCCCTTGATGGCTGCTGGTGGCACCTTTCCACAGGTGGGCACTTCTCGAGGGGGAAGCAATGGACACGAAGCACCCAAAGTGGCTGCAAAACAGCCCGTACTTGGCAGACAAAAACAAAGACCCTGCCAAGTTTCAGAGCCAAATTGAACAAGCCTTACGCATTGACGAAGCTGTCAAAGACCAAAACATGCATTCATCTTTTCAGTGGATGTGGTGGTCACTTGCATTTAAAGGGGCAGCGTCGCCGCCGCCAGACTACCCCGCGCCCGATGAATACGCCCTTATGTTTTTCAACTGGCAGCAAGGTGGCAGGCGCGTTCAAGAAATAACGCAAATGGTGGCACTGACTGCTGACATGCAATGCAATGGCGACACCATAGGTGAGTGGTGGGAGCAAAACCGCGCCAGCCTGACGGCCAACGACTTTGAGAGCATTGTCATGGTGGCTGGAATGTTGCGTGGCAAGAGCGAATACATGCGAGAAGTGCAGTCGCCGCGCTCAGAACGAGCCCAAGAGACAAACGACCAAATCGAAACCTTATGGCTGGCGCTAAAGGCTGAAGGCGTGAGCAAAAACGAGGCTGCAAAACAAATAGCGCCACAGGTCTACCAGACAGAACGAGTCGTGAGGGGGAAGCTGCAAAAACTCTAAAAGGGGGCAGCGAACGACCGACTGCATGGCAGCGAACGACCGACTGCATATTCACAAACAAACACGCAAAGAATCAAATTAATGCACCAAAACAAAAGGTGCATTCATGCAAAAAACAGACTTTCAACCGCTTCACTTGGTCACCAAACCCGCGTTGACCACAGAGGAAGCTGCGCACTACCTGAACCGCAAACCGCAAACGCTGCGAATTCACGCCTGCAACGGCACTGGCCCCGTGAAGGCAACGCGCATTTATGGCCGCTTGGCATGGCCCACCGCTGACGTGAAGCGCGTACTTGGGGTGGCGTGATGGGTGCCCACCGCTCAGCGCCTGAGCAACTGTCATTCTTGCCGCCGCCGCCATTCGCGCCCACCTACCCTGCCAAACACACCTTGGAGGGCAAAGCCTTGCAAGCCCTGCTGAATGGGGAGTCAATCAGCCACCCTCAATTTGAGGGGGCGACGGGCTCTTGGCGCTTGGGGGCTGTGATTTTCACCCTGCGAATGCAAGGCTGGCCGATTGAAGCTGTGACGGTGCCAACCCCTACGCCCGAAGCGCCGACCCGCTGGATGGCCGCCTATTCACTGCCAAACAGATTTATCGTGCTGGCGCGCCAAACAGCGGAGGCTGCACGACATGGCACGTAAACACAAAGCCAAAGGGCAGGACGGTGGACGGCTGGCGGGTGGGTTTATGGCCCTGCCTTGGGTAGTCATTGACAGCGCCGCATTCCAAAACCTGAGCCACCCCGCAAAGGCGCTGCTGATTGAAGTTGACCGCCAGTATGTGCGCGACAACAACGGCCGACTGCTGGCAAGCCGCGCCTATCTTGAAAAACGTGGCTGGAAGTCGCAGGACGTTATTACCCGTGCAATGCGTGAACTGATAGCCGCGAAGTTCATCCACCAGACGGTACAAGGTTGCCGCCCAAACAAGGCAAGTTGGTACGCCGTGACATGGCGAACGCTTGACCGAATGCAAGGGTTTGACGCTGGCGCTGCTGAAAGCTTTGAGCGTGGCGGGTTCATTTCTATGCAGATTAAAAACGCACCCCTTAGACCGTCTCACGGTGCAACGGGTCTTTCTATTGCACCGCCAGACGGTGTAGAGGGCAAGTCTGCTGCACCGCCAGACGGTGCAATAAGGGGTGATTTTGGCCCCCTCTCTACACCGCCAGACGGACACCATCTAGATAAACCATCTCCTGTACCCGAATTGAACGGCAACCAAGAGCAAGGCAATTGCCAACGCAAGACCAAACCAAACGACCGAACAAAGACCGAACACCGACCGAAAAAGAGCCATCGAACTTTTTTAACACCCAAATCCAAAGGACACCCAAGTGATTATTTCTGAGAACACCGCCGCCAACTTCGCACCCTGCCCCGCTGGAACCTTTTTGGCCCGCTGCGTGAGGCTGCTAGACCTTGGCACACAAACGACCGACTACCAAGGCGAAACCAAGACCGCGCACAAAGTGTTGCTGGCCTTTGAAATCTTGGACGCTGACGTGAGACGTGACGATGGACAGCCACACGTCGTGAGCAAGCGCTTCACAGCATCGCTGCATGAAAAGTCAGCCCTCCGCAAAATGCTGGCAAGCTGGCGCGGCCGCGACTTCACGCCTGATGAACTCAAAGCCTTTGACACCCGCGCCGTGCTTGGCAAGACCTGCCTTATTTCGCTGGTGGAAAGCATCAAAGACGGCACGAACTACACCAACATCGCGGGCATCATGGCCGCGCCCAAGGCCATGCAGCCACCAGAAGGCACATGCAACGAAAGCCTGCTGCATTGGGACATGGCCGCGCCAGATTGGGTGACGTTCGCCGCCCTGCCCAAGCGCGTGCAAGAGCAAATCGAGGCATCGCCAGAGTTCAAAGCCTTGACGCCACCGAGCGGCCGCATCGCACTGAGCGCCAGCCAACCAAGCCCCGCGCCAGCTACTGCCAAGCCCACACGGACGCCAACGCCACCACCCGCCCAAGCCGCTGACGGCCTTGATGACTTTGAATCAGACATCCCTTTTTGAGAGGCCACATCATGCAAATCACATTCGACATTGAAACCATCCCAAGCCAAAAGCCTGAGGCCAAAGCCGCCGTGAAGGACACCATCAAGCCGCCTGCCACCCTGAAAAAACCTGAAAGCATCGCCGCTTGGTGGGAGAACGAAAGCGCCGCCGCCGTGGAGGATGCCTACCGAAAACAGAGTTTTGACGCATTGCACGGGGAAATTATTAGCATCGCGGCCACAGGGCCGGACGGCCAAGAGTGGGTGCGTTGCCGCGCACAAGGCCAAAGCGAGGCTGAGTTAATCGCAGCCTTTGGCGAGGCCGCGCAGTCGTGGGCAGACGGCGCCGCCATTCGCACACCGAACGGCAAAATCTACCGCGACGCTGAACCTTGGTTAATCGGCCACAACACCGCTTTTGACCTGGGCTTTTTGTGGAGACGGTGCGCCCTGCTTGACGTGCAACTGCCCTTCGCACTGCCAACACCCGCCGCCCGTGCTGGCAAGGATTACGGCTGCACGATGGCGACGTGGGCAGGCTTTGGGGGCAAAGTGAGCCTAGACGCGCTTTGCAAAGGTATGGGCATCGAGACAAGCAAAGGCGACTTGGACGGCTCGAAGGTGTACGACGCATGGCTGGCAGGCGAATACGACCGCATCGCCACCTACAACTTGAAAGACGTGAAAGCCACCGCCGCCGTGTGGGAGCGCTTGAACCGAGGGCACGGGTAATGGCTGGCGCTTCACGCAACAAGGGCAAGTGTGGCGAACGGGAAGCCGCCGCCCTGCTTTCACTGGTGACGGGCTTTGACGTTCGCCGCCGTGTGCGCCAGCACGACGGTGATAGCGACTTGGAGGGTGTGCCCAATTGGTCAATCGAGGTCAAACGACACGCCACCGCCACCGCTGGCAAGCTGTCCGACTGGTGGGCACAGGCACAGGAACAGGCGCGACGCACTAACTGCCTGCCCGTGCTGCTGTATCGCCCTGACCGTGGCGGCTGGCGCTGTGTGTGGCCTTCTGCTTTGCACTTGGGCGAGCAACTCACGCAATGCGAGACACCCACAACGGCAACGACCGAGACGCACCACCTTGACCAAACCCTGAGCGCCAGCCCCGCAACTTGGTGGGCTATGTGCAAAGACCACGGGAGGCCCGTAGAAAGACCGTAGACGCCCTCAAACGTGAAGGCACACACAAAGTAACAAGGAAGCCCCAAGCCTCACCGCTTGGGGCTTTTTCCATGGGGCAGATTCACGGCCATTGGCTGCCCCGCATTGCCCCTGTGGATAACTTTCGCACTTCATTCAAATCTGTGTGTGCACATTTTTTGAGCATGGAGCGCCAGCCCTGTAAGTCGTTGAATTTATTGTGGAATTCATAAAATGTGCAAAAAGTTATCCACTTTGCACATTAGATACGACGGGTAATATGTATAGTTAATGTGCGATACGTACACGCTTTAGCACATTAAATGAAGTTTTGTCTACAATATCATGACGCAACAACATGGGGAAGCTATGACTTTTGACGAATTCGACGCCGCGCTTGATGTGCTCGGCTGGAAGATTGCAGACTTCTGCCGCGCTACTGACTTACACCGAAACACACCGCAGCGCTGGAAGCGTGAGGGCATTGAAATACCGAGCTGGGTGCCTAAGCACTTAGGGTTGCTGATTGATTTACACCGCCTTCATGCGACCTACCTTCAACGGCCCAAGCATGACGCAGGCGCTGGCACTGAGTGACGGCAATGCGAACGCACACCCAAAGCGTCAAGGAAACGTCAAGCCTCACCGCTTGGGGCTTTCTTCATGGGGCAGGCACATAGGGGGGGTGGGTCTGCAACCTTGAGACCCAAGCAACCCTAGACCGCAATGTCCCTCCGTGCGCAAAGCCGCGAAATCAGCATGGGGAGGGGGTCTGCTTAAAAAAGAGGCAATCAGCCAAGGCAGCAACGACCGATACGGCCACAGACTGAGGGTGGACACCCGCGAAACTCTGGAAAAGTGGCTACGCAGTGGCTACGCAGGCCCGAAAAGCGAAACGCCCTAGAAACCAAAAAGGTCGCTAGGGCGCATGGATATTGGGGTGGCTGATGGGGCTCGAACCCACGACAACAGGAATCACAATCCTGGACTCTACCAACTGAGCTACAGCCACCGTAGAGATGTAATTATAACCTAGCTACTTTGATTTCTGCCTTAAATTTTTCTTTTAGTAAGCGGTAATACGCCAAACCTTCAGCCGATGCCCACCATTGGGCGTATTGATCACGCTCTCGAGCTCTATTTTTAGCCATATCACGTGGCACGATCTTCTCAACCTTCACGACGACGTAGCCACTGGTACCCAGATCCACGCCGACCCAAGCAGGTAAGGTTTGGGTGCTAGAACGCAACGCGGCCTCAATCACAGCAGGTGCAAGCTGCTGCTTTTCTTCACGCGAAATCACAATGGGCGCTGAGAGCTTGGCTGCATCTGGTGCAGCTTTCCATTCGGTCAATTTTGCAGCGCCCTCTTGGCGCGCACGTTCTGCCGACTGAATGGCTTTGACTTGTTCCAACACGCGTGCTTTCACTTCGTCCAGCGGCAAAGTGCGTGCTGGGCTGTGCTGTGTGATGCGTGCAGCAGCCAACACGTTGGCGCCTAGTTCGACAGCCTCGGTGTTGCGCTTTTTTTCAATCGAATCAGCCGAAAAAACAGATGCCAAAAACTTTGGATTAGCCAACACGGCATTGCCTGCATTAGGCAATGCCTCGCGCGCCAATCCGCTCGCACGCTGGATGTCGAGCTTCAAACGCTCAGCCACAGGCTTCAGGCTGTCAGACTGTTCGTACACCATGTTGGTGAACTGCTCGGCCGCTTCGGCAAACTTTCGTTGCGCCAATTGACGACGCACATCAACTTCTAAGCTCGCGCGCAGCTCTTCAAAGCTCTTTTGCTTAGGCTGTTTGATGTCCGTCAAACGCATGATGTGAAAACCAAACTCGGTCTCCACAATCCCACTTGTTTCACCTTTTTTCAAGGCAAAAGCAGCATCTTCGAAAGGCTTCACCATGGCACCACGACCAAAGAAATCAAGGTCACCCCCTTTGGCTGCTGAACCTGTATCTTGCGAGTTTTTGCGGGCCAAGTCAGCAAACTTGTCTGGCGACTGTTGAACAGCAAGCAACAACTCTTGCGCTTTGGCTCGCGCTTTATCACGCTCAGCAGCAGGTGCAGTTTTGTCGGCATTGATCAGAATGTGGCTAACACGGCGCTCTTCTAAGCCTGCCAAGCGCGACATGTTTTGTTCGTAGTAGCTTTTGAGTTCAGCTTCAGGCACCACGATGTTCTTCTGAACGGATGCCAAGTCTAAAACCACATACTCAATATCAGCTCGCTCGACAGATTGGAACTGCTCAGCATGGGACTTGTAGTAAGCCTGCAAATCGGCATCGGTCGGTTTGATTTGCGACGCATAGTCAGAAGCCGCAAAGCGTGCCACTTGCACTTGTCGTTGCTCATAGAACGCATTCAAGGTCACGTTGGCCAAAGCGGCAGGCGAAAAGCTCGTCACCCCCACACCTGACATCACTTGACGCGAGGCCAGATCGGCTCGCACTTGCGCTTCAAACATCTCAGGCGTCATGCCTTGACTGCCCAGCAATTGGCGATAGCGCTCAATGTCCAAGGTCCCATCGGCACGGCGCAGTGCCGCGATGTTGGGGTTTTGTTGCAACTCACCAGCCAAGCGTTGGTCGCTCACGCCCAAGCGCAATTGGTCTGCCGCGACTTGCAACAAACGGTCACGCACCATGCGCTCCAAGGTGCTGTATTTGGCTTCGGGTGTATCAAAGAGTTTGATGTCCGCGTTGGGCATTGAACTGCGCATGCGGTCCACTTGCACGCGATGCGCGTTGTCCCAATCGGCTTGCATAATGTCCACACCATCCACGGTAGCAACAGGTGCACCCTTTTCAAGCGAACGGTTGTAGCCTTCCAAGCCAAACAAAACAAAGGAAGGGAAGATCAACAGGAACAGTAAAAACTGCATGATCCTGGTGTGCTGGCGGACAAAATCAAACATGCTATGAACCCGATGTGATTCTTAATATCAATAAAAAAGGCGAACATGCGTTCGCCTTTACTTTTGTGGTGGTGGGCGCTGACGGTCTCGAACCGCCGACCTACTCCGTGTAAAGGAGCCGCTCTACCAACTGAGCTAAGCGCCCCACCTATTCAAAATTAATTCAACGCGTCTTTCAGACCTTTGCCAGGACGGAACTTAGGCACTTTAGCAGCTTTGATTTTGATGGCGTCGCCGGTACGTGGGTTACGACCTGTGCGTGCAGCACGTTTGCCAACAGCAAATGTGCCAAATCCAACCAAAGAAACAGTACCACCCTTTTTCAAGGTTGTTTTCACAGCGCCAATGATCGATTCGAGCGAGCGTGTGGCTGCAGCCTTCGAAATGTCTGCATGCTTAGCGATGTGCTCAATCAGTTCAGTCTTATTCACAAAAATCCCCTCTCATCGAGATGTGATGTTGATCGGTAGTCACAGCAGGTTCATCTGATAAGTCAGATCATCAGATCTCGTCTTTAAACACTGCCGCATTTTCTTTTACGTTACCCAAAGCATTCGAGCTTTTAACTGCAGGCGTGTCAAGCTGACGAATCCCTGCAGAGCAACTAGGAAGCGGATTCTAGTCGGTTTTTAAAGCGTTTTTGTAGGTATCGCATGACACGTACAACTCACAAAACCTCAGCAATCGCACGACCGACGTCAGAAGTATTACCTTTCCCACCGATATCAGGTGTTTTGGGCGCGCCACTGCCCGGAGCCAACACTTTTTCGATGGCTGCCAACACGGCATCGTGCGCCTCTTTGTGACCCAAAAACTCCAGCATCATGGCGCCACACCAAATTTGACCAATCGGGTTCGCAATACCTTTGCCAGCAATGTCTGGCGCCGAACCGTGCACGGGTTCAAACAACGACGGAAACTTGCGGTCAGGGTTCAAGTTGGCGCTGGGTGCAATGCCGATCGTGCCGGTACAGGCAGGGCCGAGGTCACTCAAGATGTCACCAAACAAATTGCTGGCCACCACCACGTCAAAGAAGTCGGGGCGCTGCACAAAGTGCGCAGTCAAGATGTCAATGTGGAACTTGTCAACGTTGATGTCTGGATAGTTCTTGGCCATCTCCACCACGCGCTCATCCCAATAAGGCATGGTGATGGCGATACCGTTTGATTTGGTCGCGCTGGTCAAATGCTTTTTAGGACGCGTCTGCGCCAACTCAAAGGCAAACTTCAACACGCGGTCCACGCCAATGCGCGACATCACGGTCTCTTGCATCACGATCTCGCGCTCGGTGCCTTGGTACATGCGGCCACCAATGCTGGAGTACTCGCCTTCGGTGTTTTCACGCACGATGTACATGTCGATCTCACCAGGCTGACGTGGCGTGCCATCGCGACGCACCACCGGCGCAATGATGCCGGGCATCAAGCGGGCTGGGCGCAAGTTGATGTACTGGTCAAACTCGCGACGGAACATCAACAACGAGCCCCACAGCGAGACATGGTCTGCAATTTTCTCGGGCCAGCCCACCGCGCCAAAGTAGATGGCATCGTGGCCGCCGATTTGGTCTTTCCAGTCGTCGGGCAACATCTTGCCGTGCTTCTCGTAGTAGTCCCAACTTGAGAAATCAAAGTGGTCAAACTGCAAATCAATACCGAATTTGCGTGCCGCGGCGTCCATCACGCGGATGCCTTCAGGCATCACTTCTTTGCCAATGCCATCTCCGGCGATAACTGCAATACGGTGTTTTTTGCTCATGAAATGCTCCTTTAAATTAAACAGTGAGAAAAGTCTGGGCTTCAGCGATCACCCGATCGGGCGCCTCTTCGGCCAAATAATGTCCGCATGGCAACGCATGCCCAGACACGTCAAGTGCCCGCTCGCGCCACAGTGACAACACATCAAAACAACGCGCCACCGCACCGTGCTCGCCCCACAACACGCGCAACGGTTGGGTCAATTTTCGCCCTGCTGCGACATCGGCACGGTCGTGTTCTAAATCAATCGTGGCACTGGCTCGGTAATCTTCACAAATGGAGACTGACGTTCCAGGCAATGCGGCACAACGCTCATACTCGGCCAAAGCCTCAGGGGCAAAAGCGGCCAAGCCCGCATGACGGCTGCCCATCACACGGCGCACATATTGCGCAGGCCCCGCATCCAGCAACGCTTCAGGCAAGGGCGACGGCTGAATCAAAAAGAACCAATGCCAATACGCACGCGCAAACGCTTCGCTGGTGTGTTCGTACATGGACAACGTCGGGGCAATGTCGAGCAACATCATGCGCTGCACCGCCTGCGGGTGGTCCACCGCCAAACGGTGGGCCACACGCGCACCACGGTCATGGGCCAACACATCGAATCGATCAAAGCCATGCTGTTGCATCACAGCCATCGCATCCAAAGCCATTTCGCGTTTGCTGTGGTTCACATGTTCAGCGTCTGCAGGGGGGCGCGCTGAATCACCGTAGCCCCGCAAATCCATCAGCACCACACGTCGCGTCTTCGCCAGCTCGGGCGCCACGCGATGCCACATCGCCATGCTCTGCGGGTGTCCGTGCAACAACAACAGCGGCGGCCCCTCCCCGCCTACACGGCTGTGCAGTTGCACGCCATCGCGTTCTACGGTGAGGGTTTGGAATGAATTCAACATACCGAAAGCTTACCGCCCAAAAAAGCAATAATCGAGCAATTGATTATTCCCACGAAGGCAACAGTTGGACCGTTCAGATTTAGAGTTGGTGCTGGCCGTCAGGCTTCACGGCAGTTTGGTCAAAGCGGCGCGCGCCCTGCAACTGGCACCACCTGTCGTGACCAAGCGACTTTCTGCGCTTGAGAGCCACTTGGGTGTGCGCCTGTTTCAGCGCACCACACGCCGCGTCAGCCCCACCACCGAAGGCCACGCTTTGTGCGACCGCGCTACTGAGCTGCTGAATGGATTTATCGCCTTAGAAGACGAATTGCGCGAACGCCAAAGCGAACCCTCGGGGCCCATTCGCATCGCCTGCAGTTTTGGTTTTGGTCGACTTTGGCTGGGGCCGCTGTTGGCCGAATTTCAGGCGCGTTACCCAGCAGTGCGCGTGGATTTACAACTCTCCGAGCAATTGCCCGACTTGGCCAACGAAGGCTTTGACGCTGCCATTTGGCTCTGGCACCCGCCCGCGCACATCGCGGCCGAGTGGATTTCACGCAAACTCGCGGCCAACCAACGCGTTTTGGTGGCCTCGCCCATGTATCTGGCGGCGCATGGCACGCCTCAAAACCCAGAAGACTTGGCCTCGCACGCCTGCTTGGTGGTGCGCGAAAACGGTGGGGAAACGGGACAAGGTCAACGCTTTGACCACTGGCGACTCAGCCAAGAAGGCCAAGCGCGTGCGCTGCACATCGCCGTGCAAGGTCCGCTGTCCAGCAACTCAGGCGAAATGGTGCGGGACTGGTGCTTGGCAGGCCAAGGCATCATGCTGCGCAGCCTGTGGGACATTGCCCCACAGTTGGCCTCGGGTCAGCTGGTGCGGGTGTTGCCAGATTGCGCCATGCACGACGCCGACATTCACTGGCTCGCCCCCTACCGCGCACAGATGCCGCTGCGCATCCGCTTGTTGCAAGACTTTTCAGCGACGCGTTTTCGTGACGAGCCTTGGAAGGCCACTGGCCCGATGCGCGCAATCAGCTAGCTCGCCACACGAGGCGGCCTGACCACCAAGCTCACGCCCACAGCCGTCACGGCGATGCCTGCCAGCGTCACCACCGTGATGGGTTCGCCAAACAAAAACCAAGCCATCACCGCGGTGGTGGGGGGCACCAAATACATGAGGCTGGTCACGCTGGCGGCCGCTCCGCGCTGAATCAACACATACAACAGCGAACTACCGCCCAAGGTCAATCCGATCACGGACCACGCCAAAGCACCCATCATCTCGTGGGTCCAGCGCACAGGCTCGGCCTCCAAACAGGCGATCGGCAAGGTGACCACAAAAGCCGCCATCAACTGCACGGCGTTGGCGCTGCGCACGTCGCAAGTCGCTACAAAACGCTTTTGATACAGCGTGCCAATGGTGATCGCGCACAAGGCCATGACAGCCATCGTCACACTCCAAGGTGTGACCTCAATGCCGCCTTCTAGCTTTCGGGACACCACCATCGCCAAACCGACAAACCCCAAAGCCAAGCCTTGCCATTGGCGACGCGACACATGGCCACCGCTCGACGACAACCAAATTGCCGTCAACACCGGCTGCAAGCCCACGATCAACGCCGACAAACCCGAGCCCATGCCCACTTTGACGGCGGCCCAAACACCGCCTAAATAGCCCGCATGCATCAGCACACCGGTGAGCGCCAAATGCCCCCATTGCGCACGTCCTGCAGGCCAAGGCACACGCGCCCAAATCACCCAAGGTACAAAACACAAAATAGAAAAAGCGTAGCGCCACAGCAAAAACGTGAAGGGCGGCGAGTTGGGCATGCCGTAGCGCGCCACGATAAAACCTGTGCTCCAAATCAGCACAAACACCACGGGCATGGCGCGCAGCCATGCTTGGTGCGACGTGTTGCCGCTCATTATTTGGCGTGCCGAACGATGTCAGGCCAGGCTTTTTGCAAGTAATACACCATCGACCAAACCGTCAACACACCCGCCAGCCAAATCAGCACCAAGCCCCACAGCGCCGTGTCGATCACACCAAACAGCATGCCGTCGAACAACAAAAAGGGAATCGCCACCATTTGCACGGTGGTTTTCAGTTTGCCCAGCACATGCACCGCCACGCTGCGCGAAGCGCCGATTTGCGCCATCCATTCGCGCAAGGCAGAAATGGCAATTTCACGGCCAATGATGATCAGCGCCACCAACACATCAGCGCGCCCCAAATGCACCAACACCAGCAAACTGGCGCACACCAAAAACTTGTCGGCCACGGGGTCTAAGAAAGCGCCAAAGGCAGAGGTTTGATTCAGTTTGCGTGCCAAGTAGCCATCCAGCCAATCGGTCAAAGCAAACACCACAAACATCACAGTCGCCCACAGATTGCGCTGCTCGGTTTCGATGGGCAAATAAAACAGCCCCACGATCAACGGAATAGCCACGATGCGGGCCAGGGTCATGAGCGTTGGGATGGTCCACATAAAACGTTACTCGTAAATGATTTGAGACTGGCCCTCATGGGCCTGCGCCATCCAGCTGGCCAAAGCGGCATCGCTGGGGAAAAATTTGGATGATTCACCCAATTGAAGGTCGGCCGTTGCGCCTTCGCGCAGCAGCTTGAAGCGCACGCCAAGGCCGCGCACCAACTCGCCTTGCTCAGAGGTTTCGACCTTGGCCGGATGGTCGCGCAGCAAACGCGCCACATCGGGGGCAGTGCCATTGACGGTCACGCTGAGGTATTTGCCAAAGCGACAGCGGGCCTGGCCCAAGTCCCACACTTGGTTGATGACCAAACGCAAGCCCCCCGAAAAACGGTCGGGCTGGGCCTTGCCCATCACGATGACCAACTCATCGTCTTTGAGGCTGTTGCGGTATTCGTTGATGGTTTTTTCGTCCGCCGTGGCTTCGATCACACCCGACTTGTCGTCGAGCTTGAAAATGGCCAGCTTGCCACGTTGACCATTGATGACCCGCATGTCACTGATGATGCCCGACAACAATTGCGGCTCACGCGAGTCCATCAAGTCTTCAATGCGGGTACGGGCAAAACGACGCACTTCGCGCTCTACCTCGTCAAACAAATGGCCAGAAATGTAAAAACCCAAGGCCACTTTCTCGTGGGTCAAGCGCTCTTTCACACCCCAAGGCACAACCGACACCAGCTCAGGCTCTTGCGTGCTGGAGCCGTGGGTGTCATCACCCATCATGTCGAACAAACCACCTTGGTTGGCATTGGCTTCGCTGGCTGCTGCGAAGTCAAAGGCACGCTCCACGCTGGCCAACAGCTCGGCGCGGTTGAGGTGCAAATTGTCGAACGCACCGGCTTTGATGAGCGCCTCGACCGTGCGCTTGTTCAAACGGCTGCGGTCCACACGGCGGCAGAAATCAAACAAACTGGTGAATGGGCCACCCGCTTCGCGTGCGGCCACGATGGCTTCAATCGCTTGTTGGCCCGAGCCTTTGATCGCACCCAAGCCGTAGCGAATGACCTTGTCTGAGATGGGCTCAAAGCGGTAAAAACCACGGTTCACATCGGGTGACTCAAAGGTCAAACCCATTTTTTGGGCGTCTTCGTACAAGACCTTGAGCTTGTCGGTGTTGTCCATCTCCACCGTCATGTTGGCGCAGAAGAACTCGGCCGTGTAGTGCACCTTCAGCCAACCCGTGTGATAGGCCAACAGCGAGTAAGCGGCCGCGTGCGACTTGTTAAAGCCGTAGCCCGCGAACTTTTCCATCAAGTCAAAGATCTCGTCGGCTTTGTCTTGTTCGATGTTGTTCTTGGCAGCGCCTTCTCGGAAGATGGCGCGGTGCTCGGCCATCTCTTCGGCCTTCTTCTTACCCATCGCACGGCGAAGCATGTCGGCGCCGCCGAGCGAGTAGCCACCCAAGATCTGCGCAGTCTGCATCACCTGCTCTTGGTACACCATGATGCCGTAGGTCTCGGACAGCATCTCGGCCACCATGGGGTGTGGGTACTCAATGGTTTCACGCCCATGTTTACGCGCCACAAAGCTAGGAATCAGGTCCATCGGGCCGGGGCGGTACAAGGCGTTCAGCGCGATCAAGTCTTCCAAACGCGTGGGCTTGGCATCGCGCAACATGCCTTGCATGCCGCGACTTTCAAACTGGAACACGGCTTCGGTCTTGCCATCTTGGAACAAGCGGTAAGTCGGGGCATCGTCCAGAGGGATATTCTCAAAGGCGAAGTTCTCTTGGCCTTTGTGGCGCGCCATGATGAACTCGCGCGCGATCTCCAAAATCGTCAGCGTGGCCAAGCCCAAAAAGTCGAACTTCACGAGGCCCGCGGCTTCGACGTCGTCTTTGTCAAACTGGCTCACCGCCGACTCACTGCCAGGCTGTTGGTACAACGGGCAAAAGTCGGTCAGCTTGCCTGGGGCAATCAACACACCACCGGCGTGCATGCCCACGTTACGGGTCATGCCTTCGAGCTTTTGCGCCAGCTCCAACAAGGTTTTGACTTCATCTTCTTTGGCCAAACGCTCGGCCAAGATGGGCTCCACCTCAATCGCGCCTGCGATGGTGATGTGCTGGCCGGGCTTGTTGGGAATCAGCCCGCTGATGCCTTTGCAAAAGGTGTAGCTCATGTCGAGCACACGTCCCACGTCACCAATCGCGGCACGCGCCGCCATGGTGCCGAAGGTGGCAATTTGCGACACCGCCGCGCGACCGTATTTGTCTTTCACGTAATCAATCACGCGGTCGCGGTTGGTTTGGCAAAAGTCAATGTCGAAGTCGGGCATCGAGACCCGCTCTGGGTTCAAGAAACGCTCGAACAGCAAGTTGTATTGCAGCGGATCAAGGTCGGTGATCTTCAGCGCATACGCCACCAGCGAGCCTGCACCCGAGCCACGGCCTGGGCCTACAGGGCAGCCATTGGCCTTGGCCCACTGAATGAAGTCACCCACGATCAAGAAGTAACCGGGAAAGCCCATCTTCAAAATCGTGTTCAGCTCAAACTCCAAGCGGTCCACATAACGTGGGCGCACTTCGTCGCGCTTGGCCTCGTTGGGATACAAATGCTGCAGACGCGCTTCCAAGCCTTCGTGCGACACATGGCGGAAGTAATCTTCCACCGACATGACCACGCCGTTCACGGGCGGAATGGGGAAATTGGGCAACTGCGGCTTGCCCAACACCAAAATCAGGTTGCAGCGTTTGGCAATTTCTAAGGTGTTGGCAATGGCGCTGGGCACATCGGCAAACAAGGTCTCCATTTGCGCCGACGACTTGAAATACTGCTCACGGGTGAAACGCCGCACACGGCGCTGGTTGCCCAAAATCTCCCCCTCAGCAATACAAACTCGGGCTTCATGCGCCTCGTAGTCGTCGGGCAAGGTGAACTGAATCGGATGGGTGGCCACCACGGGTAAGTTCAGACGTGCCGCCAATTGCACAGCCGCCGTGACATGCGCCTCATCGTCTGCACGTCCCGCACGCTGCAACTCAATGTAGAAACGATGCGGAAAGATACCGGCCAATTGCAAGGCCACTTCGCTGGCTCGCGTCGTGTCACCCTGCACCAAAGCCTGGCCCACAGCGCCAGCTTGAGCGCCAGACAGCGCAATCAAACCTTGCGACAACTCTTGCAGCCACGCCAACTTGATGACGGCGATGGCTCGAATGACGTTTTGCGTCCAGCCTCGGCTGATCAATTCGCACAAGTTCAAATAACCTTGGTGGCTTTGCACCAAAAGAATCATGCGTGAGGTTTGAGCCGCGTCTTGGGTCAGGCTTTCGAGATAAATCTCGGCGCCAATCACCGGCTTGACGCCCTTGCCACGCGTTTCTTTGTAAAACTTGATGGCACCGTACATGTTGTTGATGTCGGTGATCGCCATCGCAGGCTGTTGGTCAGCGGCGGCCGCTTTCACCACCTCGTCGATGCGGTTGGTTCCATCGACGACAGAAAATTCGGTGTGAAGGCGCAGGTGAACAAACATGAGCCAGATTGTAGAGATGACAGGCCAGCACTTGCCGCCTTAAAGCCCCTGAGTCAGGGAATATTTCGGGTTTACTCCTGCAGCAGCATCAACACTTCAGACTTAAATTCACGGGTGTACAAAATACCCGCCACCAACATCGTGGCCAAGACAAACATCATGGGTGAAAAAAACCACCCCAGCGCGGCAAACGAAAAATAGTAGGCGCGCAAGCCACCATTGAACGTCTCGGCAGCCAAGCCCGTCATCGCCGCTGCACGGTCTGCGTAATGCGTGCGATTGGCCACCCCCTCATCTTGAAAACTCGACGGCGGCGGCATCGCACCAATCAGCAAGGCCACAAAGGTGTATTGGCGCATCGACCACGAGAAGCGAAAGAACGAATACACAAAGATCACCACCAGCACCAAGATCTTGAACTCAAACACCAGCATGGGCGTTTGCTCGGCAAACGGAATCTCACGCACCAATTCAGCGGCTTTGTCGGTGGTGCCCAACAGAGCAAACAAGCCGCCCAAAATCAAAATCGTGGTGGAGCAAAAAAACGCAGGCGTAGCCGACAAAGTTTGCGTGATGATACCGTCCAACATGCGCGGGTCACGCGCCGTGGTTTGCAGCATCCACAAATGGCGATAACGGTTGGTCATCGCCAAAATGGAATGTTGACCATCGCTCCAATGCTTGGCAAACAAGGTGTAAGCCACCCAGACCAAAACAAAAAATCCGAGTGCGAACCAATCGGCCCAAGGCAGCAGTTGAACTATTTTCATAGTCAACATGCTACCCAAAGAAAAGGTCAGCCGCGCAATTTCTCAGCCACGCCAGCCACGCGCTCGCCGTAGGCTTTGGCGGTGTCCAAGTCACCTTGAGGAATGTCAGCGGCTGGACTGGTGGGACCCACTTGGGCCATCACGCCCGAGTTAGAGCCAATGCGGTTGATGGTGCCGTCGTTCATGGCGGGCTGGCCCACCCACACCATGCCTTGCTGCATGGCCAAGGTCATGAAGTACTGGATGGTCGAGAGCTTGTCGCCGCTGGGGCTGGCCGAGATGGTGAAGCCGCCAGCCACTTTGTCTTTCCAAGCGCTGCTGAACCAACGCTTTGATGTGGCGTCGGCGAACTTCTTGAACTGCCAAGAGGCCATGCCCATGTAAGTGGGTGAGCCAAAGATGATGGCGTCAGCCGCATCCAAAGTTTCCCAATCGGCATCGGTGATGTTGCCTTCTGCATCGATGGCGATGACGGTGGCTTTCGCGCCTTCGGCCACAAATTGGGCCACGCGTTGGGTGTGGCCGTAGCCTGAGTGGTAAACAACGACGGTTTTAGTCATGAAGAACTCCTGTGAGAGGGTTAAAAAATCAAACGATGAGAGAAGAAAAGAAAAAGCCTGCGCTTAAGCCGCCAAGTCAAACACCAACACCTCGGCATCGTCGCCGTGGTCGAAGGTCATGCTTGGTTCGTCGTCCAACAAAGCAGCGTCACCCGCAGACAACGCCACGCCGTTCACGTTCAGGCGACCACGAATCAGGTGCACATAGCCCTTGCGTTGCGGCGCAATCTGCAACACCGCAGACTCAGCGCCATCAAACAAACCGGCGTACAGCGACGCATCGGCATGAATGGTCACCACAGCGTCCTCGGGGCCTGCAATGCGGCTCAACGCACCGCGCTTAGAGGCTGGCGGCACCGTTTTTTGCTCGTAGCTGGGGGCAATGCCACGCACGTTGGGCTCGATCCAAATCTGAAAGAAGTGCGTCGTCTCGTCGGGCGCGTGGTTGAACTCGCTGTGCTGCACACCGCGGCCCGCACTCATGCGCTGCACATCGCCGGGCGGAATGCCCTCGATGTTGCCCATGCTGTCTTTGTGGGCCAAGTTGCCACTGAGCACGTAGCTGATGATTTCCATGTCGCGGTGCCCATGCGTGCCAAAACCGCCGCCCGCCGCAATGCGGTCTTCGTTGATGACGCGCAAATTGCCCCAACCCATGAACTGCGGGTCGTAGTAATTGGCGAATGAAAAGCTGTGAAACGACTTGAGCCAACCGTGGTCGGCATAGCCGCGATCTTGAGATTTGCGAATGGTCAACATGTGATGTTCTCCTTGACCTGAACTTTAGGCCCTTTGTGGTCTTTGGACGTGCATCGCATTTGATGGCATCATTCAAATTATTTGAACGATCAAGCCATTTATCTATGAACTCCGCCCGCGACGTATTGACCCCCGACGCCTTGGCCATGTTGCACGCCATTGAAAAAGCGGGCAGCTTTGCCGCAGCGGCCCGTGTGCTGGGCGTGGTACCCAGCGCCCTCACCTACCGTGTTCGTCAGATCGAAGATGCGCTGGACGTGCTGTTGTTCAACCGCAGCTCACGGCAAGCCAAACTGACGGCGGCGGGCGTGGAGTTGCTGCGCGAAGGCGAGCGTTTGTTGGCCGACATCGACGCCATCGCCAACCGCGTGAAACGTGTGGCCACCGGCTGGGAAAGCCAATTCACCATCGCGGTGGACGGCATCATCGACCGCACTACCGTGATGGAGCTGTGCGAATCCTTCTTGGCCTTGAACGCCCCCACCCGCCTCAAACTGCGCGACGAAACCCTCACCGGCACCTTGGCTGCCCTCACCAGCGGTCAAGCCGATTTGGCGCTGGGCATTCCCGGCATTTTGAGTGAAGGCGGCGCCTCCTTGGGCATCCACAGCCAAAGTTTGGGCACGATGAAATTTGTCTTTGCCATGGCCCCCAACCACCCGTTGGCCAACGCGCCCGAACCCTTGACCGACGCGCTCATCCGCCAACACCGCGCCGTGGCCGTGGCAGACTCGGTGCAAAGTGGCACCGGCATGACCATTGGTTTGCTGCCCGGCCAAGACGTGTTCACCGTCTCCAACATGGACCGAAAAATCGACGCGCAACTGCGCGGCATGGGCGTGGGCTTTGTGCCTGAGTTGATGGCGCAACCGTGGATCACGACGGGACGGTTGGTGACGCGGGAGGTCGAACGCCCCAGACGCGAGTCCAACGTCAGTTACGCTTGGCGCATCCCCGACGGCAGCGAGGGCGAACGCGGTGGCCGCGCTCTGCAATGGTGGCTACAACAACTCAAAAGCACCGCCACCCGATCTGCCTTATTGGTGAACCCCCGAACCCTTAACCCCACACACAACGTGTAGAGTGCAACCATGACCTTAAACATCGCCATCATCGGAGCCGGCATTGCTGGCATCACCGCAGCCCGCACTTTGGCCCAAGCTGGCCATCGTGTGCATGTGTTTGAAAAGAGCCGCGGCGCAGGCGGACGCATGTCCACCCGCGAAGGCGTCTTTGGCACCTTCGACCACGGCACCCAATACTTCACCGTGCGAGATCCGCGTTTTTCGCTGGCCTTGCAAACCGTGCCCGGCACCACCGAAATTTGCCGCCCTTGGAGCGCCAACGCCGTGCGCGTGCTCGACCCACTGGGCCATGTGTTTGAAGCCGCCCGCAACACCAAAGACGCACACTTTGTGGCCAAACCCGGCATGAACGCCCTAGTTCGTCACTGGGCCAAACCTTTGGGTACAGCCGTGGCCTACCAAACCCAAGTCTCGCGCTTGGAACGCTCAGCCAAAGGCTTGTGGACCGTACACGCGGTCAACAGCACCTCGGGCAAAGACGTGACCGAAAAACACGCCGGCTTTGACCGTGTGCTGCTGGCCATGCCCTCGGTACAAGCCGAGCAACTGTTGCGCAACTCCGGCAAAGCCACCGCCAGCGCCGCTTGGCTCAAAGCCATGGCCAAGGTGGAAGTCGCCCCTTGCTGGACCTTGATGCTGGCCTTCCCCAACGCCATCCAACCCGACTTGCACATTGGCCCCCAATGGAACGCTGCCCGCAGCACCCACCACCGCGTGGCGTGGCTGGCGCGTGAATCGTCCAAACCCGGTCGCGGCAAACTGGAACGCTGGACCGTGCAAGCCAGCGCCGCTTGGTCCACCGAGCATTTGGAAGACGCCGCCCCCCGCGTGCAAGCCAAATTGCTGCGCGCCTTCTCTGAGTTGACCGGCATTCGCGCCGAGCCCTCGCACGCCGAAGTGCACCGCTGGCGCTATGCCAAAACCATCACGCCCTTGGGCGTGTCGCACCAGTACAACCCAGCCAACGGTTTGGGCACTTGCGGCGACTGGCACTTGGGCCACCGCGTGGAAGACGCGTTCGTGTCAGGCCTTGAACTCGCTTTGACTGTGTGCAAATCTGCACATCGCCTGTAATTGCCTTACATCGGTCGCTTTGCACCTTCCCCCACGGGCCCGCTTCATGCGGGCTCGCTCGTTGCAGCCCTCGCCAGTTGGCTAGACGCGCGTGCACACAACGGCCAATGGCTGGTGCGCATGGAAGACGTGGACACGCCCCGCTGCATCCCAGGCGCCGACCAACGCATCCTCCAACAACTCGCCACTTGTGGCCTCGTGCCCGATGCCCCTGTGATGTGGCAATCGCAACGCGCCAATGCCTACCAAGCTGCGCTAGACAGTTTGATTGCCAAAGGCTGGGCCTACCCCTGCGGCTGTTCACGCAAAGAGATTGAAGAGGCGCAAGCCTTGATGGGCCACGCCCGAGAGCGTCACCAAGCGGCGGTCTACCCCGGCACCTGCCGCCACGGGCTGAACGGCAAAACCGCCAGAGCTTGGCGCTTGAACGTGCAACGCGTCATCGACGATTTAAAACTCACCACGCCCTTGATGTGGCAAGACCGTTTACTGGGCCCACAGCAACAAGACGTTGCAAAGGAAGTAGGCGACTTCGTGTTGCGCCGTGCCGACGGCCTTTGGGCCTACCAACTCGCGGTGGTGGTGGACGATGCCGCGCAAGGCATCACCCACATCGTGCGTGGCGCGGACCTGACCGACAACACCGCACGACAAATCGTGTTGCAACACGCGTTGGGCTTGCCCACGCCCAGCTACATGCACACGCCGCTGGTGCTGGGTGAGAACGGGGAAAAGTTAAGTAAACAAAACGGCGCTGAGGCGCTAAACCTCAGCAGCCCTTTAAAAATCCTCAATCAAGCTGCCGCGCTTGTAAATCTGCCAGCTGGACATGGAACGGTCTCAGAGGCCCTGACCGCTTGGGTCAAGCTGTATGAAAAGTTGAAGTAAAAACCTGCCAATTTTGCTGTGATCGAATCAGTTGATAGGACTGCCGCCATTGACGAAGAAATGCCCCATCAGTGCCAAGCATCAACCAATCAAACGACACAATCCGACTGTCTTCGCCTAACTCCACGACTTCAAAATTTTTCATTTCAAACCGCACATAGCCCTGCTCTCGCCAGGCAGCAGCGACAGACGCATATAAATGTGCGCCCTCGGTGTGCGAAGGAATCACCATCACAGAGCCATCAGCGCGAACGCTCATCGCAGGTTCATGAAATAAAGCAGCAAATACACCCCAGTTTTTTTGGTCAAACTCAGACTGGTAGCGTGTGAAAAAAATCAATCATTTCCTGCATGAAACGGACCCTTTTGTGTGAAGAGCATAAATTGTGCGAGAGGCGTCAACCTAAAACACAATGCGGTACGTCGCTTGTGCACAATCCGTCCTTTCAATCTAAATATTTGAAATACGACAACACGATAATCACTACTTATTTCCAGATTTCTCAGCCATGACAACCGCCGACACGCCCAGCACTCCAGACGAACCCAAAGCCGACGCCCCTTTCATGCGCGTCATCAAAACCTACGTGCTGCGCGCTGGGCGCATGGGGCCCGGTCAGACGCGTGCGTTCGAGCAGTTTGGTCCGAAATTTTTGGTGCCTTACACGCCTGAGCGTTTGGATGTGCCAGCCGCCTTTGGCCGCACCGCCCCGCTGATTTTAGAAATTGGTTTTGGCATGGGCGACGCCACCGCCAAGATTGCCCAGACACGCCCCGACGACAACTTTTTGTGTTGCGAAGTGCATGCCCCCGGCGTGGGCGCGCTGCTCAAGCGCTGCGGCGAAGAGAGCATCGGCAACATCCGCATCGTGCAGCACGACGCGATCGAGGTGATGGACCACATGCTGGGCGAAAACAGCCTCGATGGTGTGCACATCTTCTTCCCCGACCCTTGGCACAAGAGCCGTCACCACAAGCGCCGCTTGATTCAAAGCGCGTTCGTCAACCGCTTGGCCAAACACATCAAACCCGGCGGCTACCTGCACTTGGCCACCGACTGGCAGCCGTATTCGGAGCAAATGATGCAAGTGGTGTCTGCTGAGCCTTTGCTCAAAAACACCGCCACCGATGCCAGCGGCTTTGCCGAAAAGCCCGCTTACCGCCCGCTCACCAAGTTTGAAAACCGTGGGTTGAAACTCGGCCATGGCGTGTGGGACTTGGTGTTCACCAAGGTCTAAGGCATCTGAAAGCCACGCCTATGCGAATCCCGACGCGCAACGGCGTAGGCGCCAGCCGCGTGTCGCTGCCCGCTGGGGCTTGGCCCACGGTGCTGGATTTCTTGTTAGAGCGCATGCCCGACATCTCGCGCGAAGAGTGGCTGCAACGCTTCAACGACCAACTGGTACTCGATGAAGCGGCTCAGCCCGTGGCAGCCACGCAGGCCTACACGCCGCACACCAAGCTTTACTACTACCGCCACATCGCCAACGAGCCTGTGCTGCCCGAAAAAGCCAGCATCGTGTTTGAAGACGAGCACTTGATCGTGGCGGACAAACCGCATTTCATGCCGGTCACACCCGCTGGCCGTTATGTGCAACAAAGCCTGTTGGTGCAACTGAAACACCTCACCGGCCATGACGACCTGGTGCCCCTGCACCGCATCGACCGCGAAACTGCAGGCCTCGTGATGTTTGGCAAACGCTTATCTGACCGCGACGCCTATCACGCGCTGTTTCGCGACAAGGCCATGCACAAGGTGTACGAAGCGGTGGCGCCCTACAACCCCGCGTTAAAGCTACCGCGCGTACACGTCAGTCGCCTGAAGCCCGACGAACTTTTTTTCAGAACACAAGAAGTAGATGGCGAGCCCAACAGTGAAACACGCATTAGCCTGCTCAAAACCGAAGGCGCGCGCGCGCTGTACCAGCTAGAGCCCGTCAGCGGCAAGCGCCACCAACTGCGCGTACACATGATGTCGCTGGGCCTGCCGCTTGAAGGCGACCAGTTTTACCCCACGGTGTTGCGCGGGCCAGATGCGGAAGAAGACTTCAGCCATCCGTTGCAACTGCTGGCCAAAAGCGTGGCATTCACCGACCCCGTCACGGGTGAGGCCAGAGCGTTTCAGAGTGCTTTGCGTTTGAGCATCGCGCATTAGAGCTTCAAGCCCTAAGACGCCAAGCCCTGAGGCCAAAGGCATTGAAGCGTCAGGCAAGCCCAACGCTTCCAGCACCTTAAGCCTTGATTTCGCGCGCCGTGATTTGGTACTTGAAGGTGTCAGGCGCGTAAGAGTCCAAGCGGCCCTCTGCTGTTTCTGCCACGGGGTACATCAAGAAGCCCAAGCGGTCTTCTTGGCTACCGGGCAACGCCACATCGTGCGCGGTGTTCCAGCCCAGCCAGTTGCCTTCCCAGCCACCGAACAAGCGGCTGTAGACGGGTTGCACCACCGCGTCGTCGGTGCGTTTGATCCAAGTGGGCGTTTCCAAGCGCATCACTTTGGCCACATCGGCGGGGTCCATCGCCACCCAACCGTGGGCTTGCAAATACACCTCGGCGCGGCAGTGCTGCGCGCCTTTCAAGCTGGCGGGGTTGCCCGACAACTCTTTGTAGCCAAAGGCCGAAGGTACCAAGCGAATGCCATACACATCGCGTGCAGGCACGCCGACCGAGCGGCACAGGCCCACAAACAAGGCATTGATGTCGGCACACTTGCCGCCCAAGTTGCCCGTCTCCAGCATGGTTTTGATGTCGCCTTCACCGCAGCCGCGCACCTTGGGTTCACGCCAAGCATTGGCCACCACCCAGTCGTAAATGGCGCGAGCTTTTTGGGCGTCGGTCTTCGCGCCTTGCGTGGCTTTGAGCGCCGTGGTGCGCACGATGCCGTCGGTGGGCAACAAATGCGTGGCGCGGGTGTAGTGGCGCAAGGTGCCTGCATCTTCAGACGTGAAGGTGTGCGTGCCGGGTTGGTTGATGTCGACGCTGCGGTTTTGCGTCTGCACGCGGCTGGTGATTTCTACAAACGGGGTCACGCCTGCGGCGAACTCGGTGTAGAGCATGCGGGCACCTTCTGTGCCGTCGCTGGTCATGCGGGAGGTGCCATTCGACTGAAAACTGCTCTCCAACGAACGCTGCCAATCGGCGTTGATGCTAGGCACGGGCAACCACACGCGAGCAGCACCTTTGGCGTCGGCCAAGTCAACACGGGTCGTGACCTCGAATGTGCGCCATTGGCCCGCTTGAGGCTCGAAACGGCGCGTCGCGTGAGAGGTTGAGGCAGCGGTTTGGGCCAGCGCAAAGCCAGGCACACCTGTGAGGGCGCACGCAGCTGCGGCCCCCTTGAGAAGGGAACGACGCACAAGAGTCATGAAAGAGAGCTCCGAATAAGAATGAAGACCTGTCGGCACACAAGAGGCGCAAAAGGTCGATTGCAATACGCAATCGCCGACGCCAATGCCCCGAAGGCAGGTCACCTCGCGCAACCGCACGAGAGCGGGTGAATTATCGCTTGAGGGGCGCGGGCTTGGCCGGTGCGCTGACAGCGCGCGTGTCTTGGCGCACCTCAGTGAGCCAACGGTGGGCGTCGGGACCACTCCAATCCACATCGCCCATCACGCGCCAACGGGCTTGGCCATCGGGCGCCAACAGCACGGTGGTGGGAAACACGGTCACGCCCCAACGTTTGGCCAACTCACCTTTGGGGTCCAACAGCACAGGCAAAGTCACGCCCGTGGCCTGCACGTAACGCGCCACGCGCAAGGAAGGCTCGCGCACGTTGACGGCCAGCACCAAGGTGTTGGCGTCGCGAATGTCGTGCAGGGTTTGCAAAGTGGGCAACTCTTCTTTACAAGGCGCGCACCAAGTGGCCCAAAAATTGAGCACCACAACATGGCCCGCCAGATCTTGCGCGGACCACACCTTGCCTTGCAAATCCACGACGTCCAATGCGGGTGTGGGCACATGGGCTGGCCAGCGCGATTTGTCAAACTGCGCCCACGCATTGGAGGCGGACAAGCCAAAAACCACACCTCCCAACACAAGCCCAACAAAAAGGCCCAACATCTGTTGGGCCTTGGTTGGCACGACGCCTTGGCTTGCGCTCATGGATGCGTGCAAACGTGCGTTCGTGCGTGTGAACAAGCGCATCAAATGCGCTCGGCCACCCAAGCTTGCACGCTGGCCAAAGCCTTGGGCAACGCAGCGGCATCGGTGCCACCCGCCATCGCCATATCGGGCTTGCCGCCGCCTTTGCCGCCGACCTGCTGGGCCACAAAGTTGGCCATCTCGCCCGCTTTGACTTTGCCTGTGTTGTCAGCGGTCACGCCTGCGGCGATGTTGACCTTCTCGCCGTCCACAGCCGCCAACACGATGACGGCTGACTTCATCTTGTCTTTGAGCTTGTCCATGGTGTCGCGCAAGGTTTTGGCGTCAGCACCGTCGAGCTTGGCGACCAAGAGCTTGGTGCCTTTGATGTCCACCGCTTGGGTGAGCAACTCGTCGCTTTGCGCAGAAGCCACTTTGCCTTTGAGGGCCGAGACTTCTTTTTCCAGCGTTTTGATTTGCTCCAACACTTGGGTCAAACGCGCGTTGAGCTCTGTGGTGGGCGCTTTGAGCGCGCCAGCCGCTTGAGCCACGGCGTCTTCCAGCGATTGCAAATAGGCCAAAGCATTCGCGCCTGTGACCGCCTCAATGCGGCGCACGCCGGCGGCCACGCCGCCTTCGGCCACCACTTTGAACAAGCCAATGTCGCCTGTCGCTTTGACGTGTGTACCACCGCACAACTCACGGCTAGAGCCAATGTCGAGCACGCGCACGGTCTCGCCGTACTTCTCGCCGAACAGCATCATGGCGCCAGTTTTTTGGGCCGACTCAATGTCCATCACACGCGCTTGTGCCACGGCGTTGGCCAAAATTTCAGCGTTGACTTTGGCTTCGATCTCGCGAATCTGTGGATCAGTCACAGGGGCGTTGTGCGCAAAGTCAAAACGTGTGCGCTCGGCATTCACCAAGCTGCCTTTTTGTTGCACGTGATCGCCCAGCACTTCGCGCAAGGCTTTGTGCATCAAGTGGGTGGCCGAGTGGTTGCGCACAGTGGCTGCGCGCACTTGCGTATTGACCTGTGCGTCGACGTGGTCACCCACAGCCAAAGTGCCTTGGGTCAAGGTGCCGTGGTGGCCGTACACATCGGCTTTGATCTTCAAGGTGTCTTCCACCGCAAAGCTGGCAGAGCCGCTGACCAACACGCCAGCGTCGCCCACTTGGCCGCCGCTCTCGGCGTAGAACGGTGTGGTGTCTAACACCACCACGCCTGTTTGGCCGTGCTTGAGCTCGGCCACCGAGTTGCCGTCCAAGTACACCGCCACCACTTTGGCTTTTGTCTGGAGGTCGTCGTAGCCCACAAACGCATTGCCTGCGCCGGTGTACTCCAAGGCCTTGTCCATCTTGAACTTGCCTGCGGCACGGGCTTGGGTTTTTTGTTTTTCCATCGCAGCGGCAAAGCCTGCTTCGTCAACGCTCAAGCCACGCTCGCGGCACACGTCGGCCGACAAGTCGAGTGGGAAGCCATAGGTGTCGTGCAGCTTGAACGCCACATCGCCTGGCAACACCTTGACGCCACCTTCCAAAGCGGCATCCAAAATTTGCATGCCCACGGCCAGGGTTTCAAAGAAGCGTTCTTCTTCAGCCTTCAGCACCGACGCAATGCGCTCGGCTTGACTCGCCATGTTGGGGTACGCATCGCCCATGAGCTTGACCAAGTCAGGCACGAGTTTGTGGAAGAACGGTTTTTTCTGGCCCAACAAATACCCGTGGCGAATGGCACGACGGATGATGCGGCGTTGCACATAGCCACGGCCTTCGTTGCTAGGCACCACGCCATCGCTCACCAAGAACGAGGTGGCACGGATGTGGTCGGCAATCACGCGCAGGCTCTTGTGGCCCATGTCGGTGCAGCCGGTTTCACGCGACGCCGCTTTGATGAGCGCATCAAAGATGTCGATTTCGTAGTTACTGTGCACGTGCTGCAAGATGGCCGCCAAGCGCTCCAAGCCCATGCCCGTGTCCACGCAAGGCGCGGGCAAGCGGGTGACGGCACCTGTTTCGTCCATGTTGAACTGCATGAACACGTTGTTCCAAATTTCGATGAAGCGGTCGCCGTCTTCGTCGGGGCTGCCGGGAGGGCCGCCAGGGATGTGGTCGCCGTGGTCGTAGAAGATTTCAGAACAAGGGCCGCAGGGGCCGGTGTCGGCCATCATCCAGAAGTTGTCGCTCTTGTAGCGGCCGCCTTTGTTGTCGCCAATGCGAATCACGCGCTCGGGTGGCAGGCCAATTTCTTTGGTCCAAATGTCGTAGGCTTCGTCGTCTTCTTGGTAGACGGTGGCCAGCAAACGGTCGGCGGGCAGCTTGTAGACCTCGGTCAACAGCTCCCACGCCCACTTGAGCGATTCACGTTTGAAGTAGTCACCGAACGACCAGTTGCCCAGCATTTCGAAGAAGGTGTGGTGGCGGGCGGTGTAGCCCACGTTTTCCAAGTCGTTGTGTTTACCGCCAGCGCGCAAACAGGCCTGTACGGAGGCTGCGCGCACATACGAGCGCTTGTCTTCGCCCAAGAACACGTCTTTGAACTGGACCATGCCCGAGTTGGTGAACATCAAGGTGGGGTCGTTGCCCGGCACCAAGGGGCTAGAGGCCACGACGGTGTGGCCTTTGGACTCAAAGAAGTCCAAGAATGTTTTACGAATGTCGGCGACGGTGAATTGCGGTTTAGTCATCCTCGAATTATAAGTTTCGGTGTCGCCCCAGGGTCATCATGGGAACCGGCCCAGCGGTATGCTCTGCGGATTGAATTTGGAGACCCAGATGGACATGAAGACAGCGCCCCTTTCTTTGCTCAACGACCCCACCTTGCTCAAGACCGATGCTTTGATCAACGGCCAATGGGTACAAGGCGCCAGCCGCTTCGATGTGCACGACCCCGCCACAGGCAAAAAACTGGCCGATGTGGCCAACCTCACGGCCAAAGACGCCGAAGCCGCGATTGACGCAGCCAACGCAGCATGGCCTGCGTGGCGCAACAAAACCGGCAAAGAACGCAGCATCTTGTTGCGCAAGTGGTTTGACCTGTTGATGGCCCACCAAGAAGACCTAGGCCGCATCATGACCGCCGAGCAAGGCAAACCCTTTGCCGAAGCCAAAGGCGAAGTGGCCTACGGCGCCAGCTTTGTGGAGTGGTTTGCCGAAGAAGCCAAGCGCGTCAACGGCGAGACCCTGCCCCAGTTTGACAACAACCGCCGCTTGATGGTGCTCAAGCAGCCCATCGGCGTGTGTGCCGCCATCACGCCATGGAACTTCCCACTGGCCATGATCACCCGCAAAGTCGCACCGGCTTTGGCCGCCGGTTGCCCCGTGATCATCAAACCCGCAGAACTCACCCCCCTCACCGCCTTGGCTGCCGCAGAGCTGGCCATTCGCGCAGGCATTCCTGCTGGCGTGTTGAACATCCTCACCGCCGACAGCGACAACAGCATTGCCGTGGGCAAGGTGTTCTGCTCGCACGACGTGGTGCGCCACATCAGCTTCACAGGCTCTACCGAGGTGGGCCGCATCTTGATGGCGCAGTCGGCACCCAGCATCAAGAAACTGGCCTTGGAACTGGGCGGCAACGCCCCCTTCATCGTGTTTGACGATGCCGACATCGACAGCGCCGTCGAAGGCGCCATGGCCAGCAAATACCGCAACGCGGGCCAAACCTGCGTGTGCGCCAACCGCATCTACGTGCAAGACGCGGTGTACGACGAGTTTGTGCAAAAGTTCGCGGCCAAAGTCAAAGCGCTCAAGGTGGGCAATGGTTTTGAAGACGGCGTGATGCAAGGCCCGCTGATCGAAGATGCCGCCGTCGAAAAAGTTGAGCGCCATGTGGCAGACGCGTTGTCTAAAGGCGGCAAGCTGATCACGGGTGGCCACAAGCTTGACGGCCAATTCTTTGAACCCACGGTGATCGCCGAAGCACGCGCCGACATGCTGTGCGCTCGCGAAGAAACCTTTGGCCCGTTCGCGCCCGTGTTCCGTTTCCACAAGGATCAAGAAGCCATCGATGCCGCCAACAACACCGAGTTCGGCTTGGCCAGCTACTTCTATAGCCGCGACATCGGGCGCATCTACCGCGTCAGCGAAGCGCTGGAATACGGCATGGTGGGCATCAACGTCGGCATCATCGCCTCCGAACATGTGCCTTTTGGCGGCGTGAAGCAGTCTGGCTTAGGACGCGAAGGTTCCAGCCACGGCATGGATGAGTACTTAGAAATGAAGTATTTGTGTATCGGTGACATCCAGAAATAACAACAAATTTAACAGTCACCCTTGATTTAAAAGGTTTGACTCCAATTTAAAGAAACAATGTATACAATCCATATCGTTGATTTTCCTAGGCAAGCGAGGGCACAAGCATCATGAAAACCAAACAAATTTACCTCCGTTTTCTCAACCTCATCCACGCGTTGGAAGGGGAAGCGCACACGCCTGCTATGGATCTCGATGCCAAGAAATTGCTCGAAGTGATTGCAGTGCGCCATGAGCAAGAGAAGCCACTGACCGTGACAGAAGCCATGGCGCTCAACACCATCGCGTCTCCTGCCACCATCCACCGCAAACTCGATCAACTGCGCGAACTCGGCATGATCGACACCGTGTTTGAAGGCAAAAACCGCCGCACCAAATATTTGGTGCCAACACAAGCGTCACTCGACTACTTTGAAAGCATCGGCAAGGCCATGCAAGCCGCGCTGGCTTGATCTGAACAACACGCTCAAGCGGGTGTCGTTCAATGGTAGGACTTTTGCTTCCCAAGCAAATAACGTGGGTTCGATCCCCATCACCCGCTCCAGATGCTTCAACAAAAAAAGCCACCTTAAAGTGGCTTTTTTCATGGCCTGATCTAGGCCAAAGTACGTCGTTACTTCACCAGCAAGACGGGCTTCTTGCAAGTGGCCAACACGCGTTGTGCGACCGAGCCGACCAATAGGTCAACCACACCTGCACGGCCTTTGGTGCCCATCACCACCATGTCAAACTTTTTGTCCGCCACGTTAGAAATGATTTCGGCGACATGACCTGTTTGGATGATGCTGTCGTGCTTCACGCCAGCCTTGACCAACACCGCCAAGGCAGATTTCAACTCTTTGTCGCTGAGTTCGCGCAAGTAGTCTTGCACTTGGTCTTTGCCCACAAAGTGTTGGGCATGGCGCAAACCTTGGTCATCATGCACATTGATCAAAGTGATGTGGTCGTTGGTACGCAGACCCGAAGCTAACTTCACGGCGTACTTCACGGCATTCAAAGATGGCTTAGAACCGTCAACGGCAACAAGAATTTTCATCGTTTCACTCCTTAATATGAATGAGCCTAGTCTACCGCGCTGATCAAATCAAATTGACGCCTGTCTTGCTCTGCAAGAACTCACGCGTCACGCCCGGTGCCAGCTCAATCACCTTCAAGCCTTCGGGCACCACGTCCATCACCGCGAGGTCGGTGATGATGCGGTCCACCACGCCCACGCCGGTCAAAGGCAAGGTGCAGTCTTTCAAGATTTTCAGATCTTCGGTGCCGTCTTTTTTCTTGGCCACGTGCTCCATCAAGATGATGACGCGCTTGACGCCCGCGACCAGATCCATCGCGCCGCCCATGCCTTTGATCATCTTGCCGGGAATCATCCAGTTGGCCAGATCGCCCTTCTCGCTCACCTGCATGGCGCCCAAGATCGACAGGTTGATCTTGCCGCCACGGATCATGGCGAACGACTGATCGCTGCCAAAAATCGCCGAACCTTTGATGGTGGTCACCGTTTGCTTGCCTGCGTTGATGAGGTCGGCATCGACTTCGTCTTCGTAGGGAAACGGACCAATGCCCAACATGCCGTTCTCGCTTTGCAGCCAAACCTCCACATGGTCTGGCACATGGTTAGCCACCAGCGTAGGAATGCCGATGCCAAGGTTCACATAAAAACCGTCTTGCAGTTCGCTTGCCGCGCGTGCGGCCATTTCGTCTTGAGTCCAAGCCATGATGATTTCCTTATTTGCGGTCGCGGGTGGTGCGTTTTTCAATGCGTTTTTCAGGCGTGGGGTTGTGCACGATGCGGTGCACATAAATGCCTGGCAAGTGGATGTCATCGGGGGCCAATTCGCCCGTTGCCACGATGCGCTCGACTTCCACCACGCAAATCTTGCCTGCGGTCGCGGCAGCGGGGTTGAAGTTGCGCGCCGTCATGTTGAAGCGCAAGTTGCCCGACATATCGGCCACTTCGGCTTTGACCAAGGCCACATCGGGCACCAACGAGCGCTCCATGACGTAGGTTTCGCCATCGAACTCACGCAGCTCTTTGCCTTCGGCCACCAAAGTGCCCACACCGGTTTTGGTGAAGAAAGCGGGAATGCCAGCGCCACCAGCACGCAGCTTTTCAGCCAAGGTGCCTTGGGGGGTAAATTCAAGCTCCAACTCGCCAGCCAAGTATTGGCGTTCGAACTCTTTGTTCTCGCCCACGTAGCTAGAAATCATCTTTTTGATTTGACGGGTCTCCAGCAATTTGCCCAAGCCAAAACCGTCCACACCCGCGTTGTTAGAAATGACCGTCAAGTCCTTCACGCCGCTGTCGCGCAGCGCGTCGATCAGCGCCTCGGGAATGCCGCACAAGCCAAATCCGCCCACCGCCATCAGCTGGCCATCGGCCACGATGTCTTTCAGCGCTGCGTCAGCGCTAGGAAAAATCTTATTCAAAGGAGTGCTCCAAAAAGTGCCACAAAGTGCTACTACGATACTACGTAATCACATACGTAGTTTTTCGTAAGCACAGACCCCCAAACATTGCCATGGACATCGATTACCGCCTCGCCTTTGACCTCGCCCCCATCGGCTTAGTGCTGTCCAGAAATCGCAGCATCGTGGACTGCAACCAACGCTTGTGCGACATGTTTGGCGCCACACGCGAGCAACTGATTGGCCAATCGTTCCAGCTGCTGTACCCCAGCGCCGACGAGTACGAGCGCACCGGCGCCCGCATTGCCCCCATCTTGAACACCAAGGGCCTGTACGCCGACGACCGCGTGATGAAGCGCATCGACGGCCAATTCAAAGGCGAACCCTTTTGGTGCCACGTCACCGGCCGTGCGCTGAACCGTGAAGCGCCACACGAAGCGGGTATTTGGAGTTTTGAAGATCTGAGCGCGCACCGCCCCGTCAAAGCAGAGTTGACCGCCCGTGAGCGCGAAGTGGCCGCCTTTTTGATGGACGGCATGACCTCTAAAGAAATCGGCAAAGCCTTGGCCATCAGCCACCGCACCGTGGAGATTTACCGCGCTCGGCTGATGCGCAAATACAAGTCATCCACCACGGGCGACTTGGTGCACAAGCTGCTGGTGGGTTAGGCTCCAAGCTCAGGGCTTGGCCAACGACTCCACCACCTCAGTCACTGACCTAAACGCATCAATCGCTGTGGGAAAACCACAGTACACCGTGGCGTGCAGCATGACTTCGCGCAGCTCTTCAGGCGTTGCGCCGTTGTTGAGTGCCCCACGCGCATGGGCTTTGAGCTCGTGCTGCTTGCCCAAGGCGGTGAGCATGGCGACCGTGACCAAGCTGCGGGTTTTCAAGTCCAGGCCCGGGCGTTGCCACACATTGCCCCAAGCATTGCGGGTGATGAACTCCTGCATAGGCAAGGTGTAGTCGGTGGCGTTGCCAAAAGCACGGTCCACAAACTCTGGCCCCATGACTTGGGTGCGGGTCGTCAATCCGGCCTGAAAGGCCGCATCATCGAGGCGCTCAGCGCGGGCTTGCTGGGATGGCGACGTGGGGGTGTTTGACATGACAGCTTTCTGAAAAATGTCTGAGCATAATCAAAAGCTAAAACCTCAGCTTGGAGACCCCATGAGCAACCGCTACCCTCACCCCGAACTCAAAGACTTGCCCGAAGACATCCGCGCCAAAGTGCTGGAAGTGCAAGACAAAGCGGGCTTTGTCCCCAACGTCTTTTTGGCTTTCGCACGACGCCCCGCCGAATGGCGCGCCTTCTTTGCGTACCACGATGCATTGATGGTGCCCGAGTCTGTCGGACGCGCGAGTGGCCTCAGCAAAGGTGACCGCGAAATGATCGTCACCACCACCAGCGCAGCCAACAACTGTCTGTACTGCGTGGTGGCCCACGGTGCCATTTTGCGCATCTACGAGAAAAAACCTTTGGTGGCCGACCAAGTGGCCATCAACTACCGCAAGGCCGATATCAGCCCGCGCCAGCGCGCCATGCTCGACTTCGCGATGAAGGTTTGCCAACACTCGGACCAAATTGAAGAGGCCGACTTTGCCGCCCTGCACGCCCACGGCTTCAACGACGAAGACGCGTGGGACATTGCGGCCATCACCGCCTTCTTTGGCCTGAGCAACCGCATGGCCAGCTTCAGCGGCATGATGCCCAACCCAGAGTTTTACACCATGGGTCGTGTGCCCAAGCAAAAGTAAATGCAGTGCCGCAGCGCTTGCGGGGCGTGCTGCATTGCGCCGTCCATCACCAGCCCTTTGCCTGGCATGCCCAACGGCAAACCAGCGGGTGTGCCCTGCGCGCAGCTGATGGCAGACATGCGCTGCGCCGTATTTGGCAAGCCTGAGCGGCCCGCGTTTTGCGGCGGGCTACAACCCCAGCCGGAGATGTGCGGGTCAGACCGTCAAGCAGCCCTACTTTGGCTGACCCAATTGGACCGAGCCACGACGCCCGAAGCAATCTGAGCGTGTCTCTCAGCGCCCGTCAAGTCCATTAAGTCCGTTAGGGCGTCACGATAGCCCGCACCCAATCGGGCAATTCAATCGCTTTTTGATTCGGAAAATCCACCCAAATGGTGGTGGCACCGCCTGCGGCGTGAATGATGCCGGGTTGGCCCACCAGCTCCATCGTCCCCCAAGTCTCAAAGGTGGTGCGTCCGGGGTCGCTGGTGTACATCTTCATCAGCACATCCCCGGGGTATTCCAGCTGCTTGTAGAAATTGCAAAACGCATTCACGATCACCGGGCCATGGCCATCGGGTTGCGGTGTAGCGCCGATCGAGCGCATCCAGTCGATACGGATGGTTTCGAGGTAACGAAAGTAGGTGGTGTTATTGACGTGGCCCATCGCGTCCATGTCGCCCCAACGGATGGGTACAACCAGCTCAAACACCAGCTTTTTGTGCTCGGGGATGTCGAACTTCATAAGGCAAAGCCATCGTCCGCCGCGATGATGGCGCCGTTCACAAAGCCGCTCTCACCGCTGGCCAGCATGACCAACAGCGCATCCAAATCTTTGGGCTCACCCACGCGTTTGCGCGGCAGCATGTTGACCAGCTTTTGCCCCTGCTCGGTGCCCCAGTGGTGGTGGTTGATTTCGGTGTCGATGTAGCCTGGGCAAATGGCATTCACGTTGATGCCAAAACGGCCCCACTCCATCGCCAACACCTTGGTCATTTGCACCACCGCGGCTTTGCTCATGCAATACACGCCGATTTGCGGCAGCACTTTCAAGCCCGCCACCGATGCGATGTTGATGATGCGGCCACTGAACGTGCCAGGCGCTGCGCCCTTGGCACGCGCCAGCATGCGTTTGCCCACCTCTTGCGCGACAAAAAACGAGCCTTTCACATTGGTGTCAAACGTGAAGTCAAAGTCTGCCTCGGTCACGTCTTGCACACGCTGCGTGGTGCTGACGCCGGAGTTGTTCACCAAAATATCGATGGGGCCCGCTTGCTGCTCGGCCTGCGCCACCGCCGCTTGAACGCTGCTGTGCACCGTGACATCCATCGCCACCACATGCGCGGTGCCGCCTTGGGCTTGCAGCTCAGCCCGCAAGGCTTCTAATTTTTCTACGCGACGACTGGCCAGCACCACCGTGGCGCCCGCACGAGACAACGTGCGCGCAAATTGCGCCCCCAAGCCACTGGATGCGCCGGTGACCAATGCCACGCGACCTGATAAATCGATGCTGTAAGCCAAGTCTGTCTCCTCTTTGTCTAGGTGATTTTCATTATGACAAGGGCATCTAAGGCAGGCCCTAAAATCTGTCTCACCTCTGACAACAGACTGAGACAACGCAAATGACACAAAAAGACATCCTCGCCCAGTTCGGCCCCCGTGAAGCCATGGAATACGACGTGGTCGTGATTGGTGGCGGCCCCGGTGGTTTGGCCACGGCCATTCGCATCAAACAACTCGCTGCTGAAAAAGGCAACGACGTTTCAGTGGTGGTGCTAGAAAAAGGCTCGGAGCCTGGCGCACACATTTTGTCGGGCGCGGTGATGGACCCCAAGGCCATGACCGAGCTCATCCCCAATTGGAAAGAACTTGGCTGCCCCCTGAACCAAGAAGTCACGGGCGACGATGTGCTATTCCTCAGCGAAACAGGCACCAAACGCACACCCGATTGGCTGCTGCCACGCAACTTCCACAACGACGGCTGCTACGTGGTGTCACTCAGCAACGTGGTGAAGTGGATGGCGGCGCACGCTGAGTCCATTGGCGTGGAAATCTTCCCGGGCTTCACGGCGGCTGAAGTTTTGTATGACGAGCAAGGTGCTGTCAAAGGCGTCGCCACCGGCAACCTCGGCATCAGCAAAGAGGGCGAGCCCACCGACAACTTCCAGCTCGGCATGGAGTTGCACGCCAAGTACACCATCTTCGCCGAAGGCGCACGTGGCCACTTGGGCAAACAAGTCATCGCCAAATACAACTTGACCGAAGGTCGCGACCCACAAAGCTATGCCATCGGCATCAAAGAACTGTGGGAAGTCGACCCGTCCAAAGCCAAGCCCGGTTTGGTGGTCCACACCTCTGGCTGGCCCATGCAAGACGACGCTTTTGGCGGCGGCTTTTTGTACCACCTTGAAGACAACAAAGTCACCCTCGGTTTTGTGCTCGGCCTGGACTACAAAAACCCGTGGCTCAGCCCCTTTGAAGAAATGCAACGCTGGAAAACACACCCAGCCATTGCCGCCCACCTCGAAGGCGCCAAGCGCATTGGCTACGGCGCACGCGCCATCAACAACGGCACGCCACAAGCTTTGCCCAAGACTGTGTTCCCAGGCGGCGCACTGATTGGTTGCGATGCGGGTTACTTGAATGCAGCCCGTATCAAAGGCAGCCACGCCGCCATCAAGAGCGGCATGTTGGCCGCTGACGCCGCCTACGAAGCTGTGTCTGCAGGACGCGCCAACGATGAACTGAGCGCCTACCCTGCTGCGTTCGAAAAGAGCTGGCTCAGCAAAGAACTCAACCAGTACCGCAACTTCAAACTGTGGTTCAAAAAAGGCATGTTGGTCGGCACTTTGATGACCGGCATCGAGCAATGGCTATTGCCCAAGCTCGGCATCGACACCCCACCTTGGACATTGCATGGCAGCAAACCTGACCATGTGAGCTTGGAACCTGCGGCACAGCACGCCCAAATCAACTACCCCAAGCCCGACGGCAAGCTCACCTTTGACCGCTTGAGCAGCGTGTTCATCAGCAACACCAACCATGAAGAAAACCAACCCGCGCACTTGACGCTCAAAGACGCGTCTGTGCCGGTAAACATCAACCTCGCCAAGTTCGCAGGCCCCGAAAGCCGCTATTGCCCTGCCGGTGTGTACGAGTTTGTAAAGAACGACGACAACACCGACCGCTTGCAAATCAACGCGCAAAACTGCGTGCACTGCAAAACCTGCGACATCAAAGACCCCACCCAAAACATCGTGTGGGTCACGCCTGAAGGCGGTGGCGGCCCCAACTACAGCGGCATGTAAAGACTATGAACAAATATCACGCAGAACACACTTGGGTGCGCCTCGAAGGCGACACCGCTTTGGTGGGCATCACCCAACACGCACAAGACACGCTGGGCGACATCGTGTTTGTGGACTTCGCAGAAGTCGGCAAAACCTTCGCACAAGGCACCGTGGCTGGTGTGGTCGAGTCGGTCAAAGCCGCCGCCGACGTGCACATGCCCGCGAGTGTGGAAATCCTCGAACAAAACGAGGCCTTGCGCGCAGACCCCTCACTGGCAAACAGCGACCCAGAGGGTGCAGGCTGGTTTTATAAGGTCAAGCTCAGCACCCCTACCGAGCTGGATGGGTTGATGGATGCTTCGGCTTATCAGTCCATTACCGGTTAATCACTTCAATCCATCAAAACGAAAAGGCTGCTCAATGAGCAGCCTTTTTCACTAGCGTTTCAATTTCAGAAAATCACCAACAATTAAGACCATTCCATGCTTGATCGTATTTTTGCTCGGTGTTTTTCACTGAAAGAACCTTACTTATACGATCATTGCCTTTATCACCTGCCCAGCTGTAGTCTCTAGGACCATCAAATCTCAAATCGCTTGCTTTCGATAAAACATTTGCATCATTTTCAACGGAAGATGCAAAGGGGTTTTTAAACAAGTTAAAAACCATTTTTTTATCTAATTCAACCTGCCTCGTTGCCAACTGCTTGCAGGCCAAATAACGGCTGGGATAAAAAGCAATATTTTTGACGCTTTTTTCAGAGTAATAACTGATGAGAACGATTTGCTTTTCGTACTCAGCAGCCACAACATATTTACCATTTTCAGACTCAAACCAATCATTCCAAGCTTTGTAAGCTGTTTTATCGGGCGCATCACCGGCAACCCTTTCGAGCAGAAAATCTATCCTATCCTGAGAATTAACTTTCTTTAATTTAAGAATAGCACCCTCATAGTGAATCAAAGCCAAACCTCTGCTTTTATCAATATTGACTGTTGCGTTATATTGAACCGTCTCTTCATTTTTCAAAAGAGCTTTATTGGTGCCATATTCGCTCAATGAAAAGGAGGTGTAATCGACGGATGAGCCATCGTAATAATCCCATTTGTTATTTTTTACATCAACGGTTGGATTTCTGTATTGAACATTTTGGCTCAGCCCACCACAGCCGCTGAAGTTCAAAAACAGACAAAATACGCCGAAAAATTTAATTAATTTCATTGAATCCCACTTTTAATCTCAGCACCCATTATTTACAAAGCTTGCCCTAACCGTGCAATCCCCTCTTTGATCTTCGCCACATCCGCCGTCGCAAAGCTCAAACGAATCGCAGATGCGTCGGGATCGTTCGCAAAGAACGGTGCACCCGGCACAAAGGCCACGCCTTTTTCAATGGCGCGTTTGGCCAGTTCCGCTCCGTCTTTCACTTTGCCGCCTGCACCTGTGAGGTTGGCCCAGAAGAACAAGCCGCCTTGTGGTTGAGTGAAGGTCAAGGCATCGCCCAGTTCGCGCTTCAAAGCCTCGCCCATGGCTTGGGCGCGCTCGGCATACACGCTGCGCACATGCGCCAAAGTGGCAGGCATGCGGCCGGCTTTGAGGTAGTGGGCAGCCGTGGCTTGTGCAAAGGTGGAGGTGTGTGCATCGCTGAACTGCTTGCACATGGTGGCGCGTGCCAACAGCTCGGGCGGGGCAATCATCCAGCCCACGCGCAGGCCGGGTGACAACACTTTGCTGAGTGAGCCGCAGTGAATTAGCCACTCACGGCTGCCGGGCACTTGGTCGCTCAAAGCGAGCAAGGAAGGCGGTGGCGCCTCGCCAAAGTACAGGTCGCCATAGGGGTCGTCTTCGACCACCACGGTTTTGTATTTCACGGCGAGTTCGAGCACACGCAAGCGGCGCTCTAAGCTGAGGGTTGCACCGCTGGGGTTACCAAAGGTGGGGATGAGGTAGACCAGCTTGGGCTTGTGTTGCACCATCATTTCTTCAAGCTTGTCCACTTGCACGCCGTGCGCGTCGATGGGCACACCCACCACTTGCGGACCGTACAAACGGAAACATTGAATGGTGGCCAAGAACGTGGGGCCTTCGACCAACGCCACATCGGTGGGGTTGAGCAAGGTTTTGGCAATCAGGTCCAGCGCTTGCTGGCTGCCGGTGGTGACGATGAGGCCGCTGGCGTCTAAGCCCTTCACGCCTTTGCTGGCCATGAAGGCGGCGAGTTGTTCGCGCAACGGTTGATAGCCCTCGGTGGCGCCGTATTGCAGAGCTGCGCCTGGTTCTTCGGTCAAAGCGCGGCTGCTGGCTTCGCGAATGCCTTCCACGTCAAACATGGCGCTGTCGGGAAAGCCGCCTGCAAAGCTGATGATGCCGGGCTTGCCCAGCAGTTTGAACAGTTCACGAATGGCGGAGGTTTCAACGTTGTTGAGGCGGTCAGCGTACTGCATGGTTGAGGGCATGGTGAGGAATAATGATCGTATGAAAACACTGCACATTGAGCCTTTTTTTGCGACGCTGAAAGCAGCCAATCCGCAGCCCAATACCGAGTTGGAATATACCAGCGTGTTTGAGTTGTTAGCCGCTGTGCTGCTGAGCGCACAAGCCACCGATGTGGGCGTGAACAAGGCCACACGCAAGCTGTTTGCGGTGGCCAACACGCCACAACAAATTTTAGATTTGGGCCTCGACGGTCTAGAGAGCTACATCAAGACGATTGGTCTGTACCACAGCAAAGCCAAACACTTGATGCAAACCTGCCGCATCTTGGTGGAGCAACACCAAGGGGTGATTCCACGCACACGCGAGGCGCTAGAGGCTCTACCCGGCGTGGGCCGAAAAACCGCCAACGTGGTGTTGAACGTCGCTTTTGGCGAGCCCACCATGGCAGTAGACACACACATTTTTCGCGTGGGCAATCGCACCGGTTTAGCCCCTGGCAAAACACCGCTGGCGGTGGAGATGCAATTGATGAAACGCATTCCACCCCAGTACTTGGTGGACGCTCACCACTGGCTCATCTTGCATGGCCGTTATGTGTGCCAAGCCCGCAAGCCGCTGTGCTGGCAATGTGGCGTGTCAGAGTTTTGTAGCTTCAAGCCCAAAACACCCAAGCCCTGATCAGTGAAACTCTCTCTCGTGCATCCAAGCGGCATGCTTGGGGGCTTGCTTGGTTTGGCTCCACTCTTCGAGCATCGCCCACTTCACATCATCGAGTTTTTGGTACATCTCAGGCGTACCCACATCACAGGCGAGTTCTAAGCGGTGACCGTTGGGGTCGAAGAAATAAATCGACTTGAAGATGGCGTGATCGGTGATGCCCAACACCTCCACCCCGCCCGCTTGCAATTGCGCTTTGGCGGCTTCCAGGGCATCCATGCTCTCAACTTTGAAGGCAATGTGCTGAACCCACTCGGGCGTGTTGAGGTCGCGCCCCATCGCGGGCGCGGTGGGCAATTCAAAAAATGCCAACACGTTGCCGTTGCCTGCATCTAAAAACACATGCATGTAAGGGTCTGGTGCTTTGGTGCTGGGCACCAAGTCTTCGGCAATGGCCAATACAAAGTTCATGTTCAGGTGCTTGACATACCACTCGACGGTTTCTTTGGCGTCCTTGCAGCGGTAGGCGACGTGGTGCATGCGGTCGATTTTCATCAGGGTGTCTCCTTTTACAACTTGGGTTCTTGGATGAGGTCAGCGCGCGCCAAAGCCAAAGCTTCACGCAGCACATGCATATCGCCCACATGGTTGGCCAGCAGCAAAATGAGCTTGGCGTTCACCAAGGCGCTTTGCGCATCACTCAAATCGCGATGCGTGTCGATCAAGGCTTGGTAAAAGTCGTCACCCGGTGTGAAGTCACGAAAGTAGCGTTTGCCTGGCTCGTTGAAATTCGGGGCTAAATTGAGATGATTCATGGGGTGTGCCTTGTGCTCAAACATTGCAAGTGGCCAATGCCAACGCGGCCTGCAGCTGCGCTGGGTTGAAGTGGCGCCAGCGTGCGCACACATGTTGATCGGGGCGTAACAACCACACGCTGCCCACTTGCGCGTCGTAGCGCTTGGCGAACAAGCCTTGCGTGTCCACATAAACAGGCAACCCATCGATCGCGCCAGCGTGGCGGCTGACCACCGCGGCATGGACAGGCACAGGCCCATCCGCCAAGGCGATCAAGGCTTGACGTGTCGCCGCGACGAGCTGGCTCACCTCATCGACAAACACCAAACATTGAAATCGGTGGCCCATTTGGTCGAGCAACCAAGCGTCTTGGCCATGGATGTGAATGGGCGCATCGTCCATCGGCGCGCCAGGCAACATGGTGCCCTCAAACGCATCCGTATCGGGCGTGTTGAGCACCGACTCGGTGATAAAACTCGGCACCGACAAGCGACCCGAGTTGACCAACTTGCGCGCAAACGGATGATGCCGCGCCAACGACAAGGCCGCATCACGAAACACGCGACTAGTGGCCGTTTTAGGCGTCAAGAAATCGGTCGAACGGGTGGAGTTCAAGATGTTTTCATCGGCCGCAAAACCACGCTCGGTGTTGTACGTGTCGAGCAACGCTTGCGGCGCCTGTCCACGCAACACCAAGGCCAGCTTCCACATCAAACCATCGGCATCTTGAATGCCAGAGTTCGCGCCGCGTGCGCCGAATGGCGACACCTGATGCGCCGAATCACCCACAAACAGCAAGCGCTTGTGACGAAAGTCTTTCATGCGCCGGCACTGAAAGGTGTAGATGCTGACCCACTCCAACTCAAACGGACGCTCGTCGCCCAACATGGCTTGCAAACGGGGCAACACACGCTCGGGCTTTTTCTCTTCTTCGGGGTCAGCGTCCCAGCCGAGTTGAAAATCAATGCGCCACACGTTGTCAGCCTGCTTGTGCAACAGCACGCTTTGACCGGGGTGAAACGGCGGGTCAAACCAAAACCAACGCTCGGCAGGAAACTCCGCTTTCATCACCACGTCGGCGATCAAGAAGCGGTCTTTGAACACATGGCCTTCGATGTCCAAGCCCAGCATGCGGCGCACGGGGCTGCGTGCCCCATCGCCCACAACCAGCCAATCGGCTTCCACATCGAAATCGCCATCGGGGGAAGACACGCGCACAGACGCGTTATCGTCATGCGAGGTGACGCCCGCCACTTGGCATTTCCAACGAATGTCCACGCCCAGCTCAAGGGCACGGTTGACCAAGGCTTCTTCCAAGTAGTACTGCTGCAGGTTGATCATGCCTGGGCGCTTGTGGCCAGGGTCGGGCACCAAGTTGAATTGGTAGACCTCTTCTTGCTGCCTGAAGGTGCGACCGATGTTCCAGCTCACACCTTTTTCACACAAGGGCTGGCCCACCCCCAAACGATCCAAGATTTCTAAGGTGCGCTTGGCGTAGCACACGGCACGCGAGCCCACGGAAACGGAATCGTCTTCATCGAACAGCAAAACCTCTAAACCTTGCAAGCGCGCATCAATGGCCGCAGACAAACCCACAGGCCCTGCGCCAATGACGATGAGGGGCCTGCGCTGCGGCGGTTGCGTCATCAAGTCGGTGGGGGCGACGTATTTAAATTTTGGATAGGTGTAGGAACCCATGGCGCTTGTCTCCTGGTTGGGCGGCGCATTTTTGATGTTCAAAAGTTTAACATTGGTAAATCAGTTTCTCTAAACGAAACTTAATTGCCCGTTTTAAAAACCACACATCCATGAAAAAAGGCCACGCAAGGTGACCTTTCTTCTGGGGGAGTGATGAATGATCAGTCCGCGTAAATACCGGCCTTGCGAATCACGGGGCCCCACTTCTTGATTTCCGCCTCCAAGTGCGTCTTCAAACCAGCAGGCGTGATTTTGTCCATGGGCGGCACGTCAGAGCTCAAATCTGCCAAACGTTGCTTGACCATCGGGTCTTGCAAAGCCGCACGCAGCGCCACGTTGATCTTGTCGATCACCGCAGCAGGTGTGTCTTTGGGCGCGTACATGCCGTGCCAGACCTTGACTTCAAAGCCCTTCAAGCCTTGTTCATCCAGCGTCGGCACGTTAGGCAAGGCACTCAAACGCTTGAGCGTGGTGACACCGTAGACTTTGACGCGTGCCTCTTTGATCAAGGGTACGGTTTGCGTGGTTTGGTCGCACAACAAATCCACCTGCCCGCCTAGCAAATCGTTCATCGCGGGGCCGGTGCCTTTGTAGGGAATGGTGTTGAGGTCGGTCTCCATGGCGGTCATGAACAACAAACCACACAAATGAGACACAGCGCCTAAACCCGCGTTGGCTAAGGACACCTTCTCTTTGTTGGCCTTGATGTAGGTTTGCAGCTCTGCAAAGTTATTGGCCGGAAAGTCTTTGCGCGCCAACATGGTCATGGGCACATCCACCACCTGACCGATGTATTCAAAGTCTTTCAGCGGATCGAACGACAATTTTTTGTACAAAGCAGGCGCTGTGGCCATACCCATGTGGTGAATGAAGATCGTGTGGCCATTGGGTGCAGCACGCGCCACACGCGTGGCAGCAATGGTGCCACCTGCGCCCACTGTGTTTTCGACCAACACGGTTTGTCCCAAAGACTTGCCCATGGGAATGGCGATCATGCGCGCCACCACGTCGGTAGGGCCGCCGGCTGCAAAAGGCACCACCAAAACAATGGGCTTGTCGGGGAATGCAGGGGCTTGGGCATTCGCTGCACCATTCACCACGCCACACGCCACAGCGCAGGCCAGCAGCAAAGTTTTCAGTTGTCGTTTCATCGTTATCTCCGTTTTAAAAATAGCAGCGCACATCATCGCTGACGACACTTATCACTGTGAATCCTTGATAACCCGTGCTGTCATGCCTGCGACAAAATTTGCCGAGCCAGCAGCAACACAGGCGGATCGACCATCTTGCCGTCCACACTGAACGCCCCTCCTCCTGCGGCCACTTCTGCAGCCAACACGCGATGGGCCCAATCTTGCTGAGCGGCCGTGGGGGTGAACGCTTGGCGCACCGGAGGCAGTTGCGCGGGATGAATGCACAACTTTGCAAAAAAACCAAACCGACGGCTGCGCGCAGCATCGGCTTGCACCAGGGTCATGTCTTGTGTACTCGTGCTCACCCCATCGATGGGCGGCGGCAAACCGGCACAGCGCGAGGCCAAGACCAACTGAAAGCGCACAGGGCCCAACTCCGCCTCATCGGCCTCGCAGGCCATGCCGAGGTCGGCTTGCAAATCCAAATGTCCTAAGGCCAAGCGCAAGACCTGTGGCGCACGCGCCAGCACGTCAAGGGCCTGCACCCCTTGCGCTGTTTCAATCAAAGGAATGAGTTGCATCTGGGCGGGGCCCGCTTGCACCACGCGCTGGAGCTCTGCCAGCGATTCAGCTTTGGGCACCATCACGGCACTCAAACCGTCGAGCGTGCCCAACCAAGCCAAATCAGCTGTTGCCTCCGTGCCACTCAAGGCATTGATGCGAATGAGTACTCGCGCACGTTGCGCGGCAGACCATGCGTGCCAAGCCAGACCAATGGCCTCACGCGCCTTGGCTTTGTCAGGCAAAGGCACGGCATCTTCCAGATCCAGAATCACGGCATCGGCGCCGCTTTGCAAGGCTTTGTCAAAGCGGTCGGGGCGATGACCCGGCACAAACAAAAATGTGCAGGCGCGGGCTAAGGGGTGAAGGTTAGACATAAGGTGGGCAACCAAACTTAGACACGCTCAAGCGTGCAAGGGCAGCACACGCTGAACGCTCGGCCACTGCATGACTTGCCAAAGCTGGGCCACAGCGGCCGCCATTTCATCGGGCGTTGCACCGCCGCTGTGGGCGGCGAGGCGCAGCGCTTTGGCTGTGATTTCGTCACGACTCAAGGTGTTGCCTGGGTCGCCCTTGGGCTCATCCACACGACCATTCAGCACACGACCATCCACCGTGTAAACCGTGACCTTGCCAATCCAACGCTGCGGGTAAGCGGTGTCCACCTCGTCGTCCAACACCATCTCGACTTTGCCGCGCAAGGCTTGGGTGATGTCGTCTTTGAAATGCTGGTCAAACTCGCTCAAGCCCGCATGCTCAAACCGTGCGACCAAAGCCAACACGGTGCCCATGCTGAACTTGCTTTGGTGCACGGTGCTGGGGTGGGTGACGGGGCCCAACACATCGATCGCTCCTTGGTGCACATGGGTCACCACGCGGGCCAAGTCGGCAATTTGGAGTTGGTGGTCTTGCATGACCTTGAGCAAGGCGTCGGCCGCTGGGTGCGTGTGACGGCACGAGGCGTGGTACTTGAACGACGTTTCCGCCGTGGCCCAACGGTTGCCCAAACCATCGGTAAGTTTGCGCACATCGGCATCGCTGGACATGCCTGCGGCCATGCCTTGTGGGCCTTCCAAAATTTGTGCGGCACCGGTGAAGTTGTCTTTGGCCAAATAAGCCGCCATCAAACCCGCGCCCGCCGCGTGGGCCGTGTGCAATTGCTTGGAATCGGCAGCGGTGCGCAAGAACTCCCACAAGCCCGCGGACTGCGTACCTGCGGAACCAAACGCGTGCTGCATCTGCGTGGCATTCAAGCCCAGCAAATGCCCCACAGCAGCCGCAGCCGCCAAGGTGCCCGCCGTGCCTGTGGTGTGAAACACGCGGTAATGCGAGCGCCCCAAAAACTCGCCCACACGAATACCCACCTCGTAACCCGCCACGGCTGCGGTGATGAGTTGTGCACCGGTGGCTCCTAAGGCTTGCGCGACAGCCAACGCAGGCGAAAAGACCACTGTGGCGGGGTGGAACACCGAGCCGTTGTGCACATCATCTTGCTCAGCCACATGCGATGCGGCCGCATTGGCCATCGCGGCCCAATAAGGGCTGCTGGTGCTGCGGTTGGTGAACACCTCGCTGGGGCCGGATGTGGGCCCCATGCTCAAGGCGAATTTGGTCAAGGTTTCGACGGGACGCGAGCCGTGGCCTGCGATGGCTGAGCCAAACCAATCGACCCACAGGTCTTCGATTTTGCGCAGCACATGCTCAGGAATGTCGGCGGTCTTGAGGTTCGCAGCAAAGGCAGCGAGCGTGGCGGTGGCGCTGGAGGTCACGGTCGTGGAAATGGCATTCATCGTTGAACTCCCAGTTCTTTCAAAATAGCGTCGGTGTGCTCACCCACTTTGGGAATGGCACCCATGCGGTAATCAAACGCGCTTTGTTTGCCCGGTGGCAGCAAAGCAGGCAAGTCGCCCGCAGGCGAATCGACCGAGGTCCAACGCTCACGCGCTTGGAGTTGCGGATGGGCCCACAGCTCGGCCATGGTGTTCATCCGCGCGTTGGCGATTTGCGCCACATCCAAACGCGCAATCACTTGCTCAGCCGTCAACGCGGCAAAGGTGTCGAGGATGATTTTTTCCAACGCGTTGCGGTTGGCGTTGCGACGGGCATTGCTGTCAAAACGTGCGTCGGTGGCCAGCGCGGGTTGCTGCAACACATGTTGACAAAACTGCACCCACTCGCGTTCGTTTTGCAGCCCCAACATCACCGTGCCGCCATCGCCCGCAGCGAAGGGGCCGTAAGGGTAAATGGTGGCGTGCGCAGCGGCACTGCGTGGCGGGGGCGACGCGTTGTCCATCGCGTAGTACATGGGGTAGCCCATCCACTCGCCCAAGGCTTCGAGCATGGACACATCGATGTGTGAGCCCTCGCCTGTTTTGTCGCGCTGAATCAGCGCCGACAAGATGTTGGTGTAGGCGTACATGCCCGCAGCGATGTCGGCAATCGAGTTGCCGCTTTTGCTCGGTTGATCGGGCGTGCCGGTGATGCTCAAGAACCCAGCTTCGCTTTGGATGAGCAAGTCGTAGGCTTTTTTGTCGCGGTACGGACCGTCGTTGCCGTAGCCCGAAATGTCACACACGATGAGGCGTGGGTTCTCGGCGCGCAGAGTGGCGGCATCCAAGCCCATTCGCCCCGTCGCACCGGGTGCGAGGTTTTGCACCAACACATCGGCCTTGGCGATGATCTGTTTGAGCACCGCCAAATCTTGCGGGTCTTTCAGGTCCAGCGCCAAACTTTCTTTGGAGCGGTTGACCCACACAAAGTGTGAAGACTGGCCCTTGGCGCGCTGGTCATAAGCACGCGCAAAATCGCCCGCACCGGGGCGTTCCACCTTGATGACGCGGGCGCCCAAGTCGGCCAACTGGCGCGTGCAAAACGGCGCGGCAATCGCGTGCTCTAAAGACACCACAGTGATGTGGTCGAGCGGACGCACGTTTGGATTTGCAGCAGACGGTGATGCGGAATTTGAAGCAGCGGGTGTCATCAGAACGACCTTGGCAGGCCCAGCAAATGCTCGGCGACATAAGAAAAGATCATGTTGGTCGAGATCGGGGCCACTTGATACAGACGGGTCTCGCGGAACTTGCGCTCGATGTCGTACTCACACGCAAAGCCAAAACCGCCGTGCGTTTGCAAACAAACGTTGGCAGCTTCCCAGCTGGCCTTGGCCGCCAAGTACTTGGCCATGTTGGCTTCGGCACCGGCGTTTTGTAAGGCATCGATTTTTTCGCAGGCCTTCCAGCGCATGAGGTTGGCGGCTTCGAGTTCGATGAATGCATCGGCAATCGGGAACTGCACGCCCTGGTTCTGGCCGATGGGGCGGCCGAACACCACGCGCTCGTTGGCGTATTTGCTGGCACGGTCGATGAACCAGTAGCCGTCGCCAATGCACTCGGCCGCGATCAAGGTGCGCTCGGCATTCAAGCCATCGAGCAGGGTCTTGAAGCCCTTGCCCTCTTCGCCCAACAGCGCGTCTTCTGGAATTTCAAGGTTGTCAAAAAACAGCTCGTTGGTTTCGTGGTTGACCATGTTCAAGATCGGGCGCACGGTCAGGCCGTTGCCAATCGCGGTCTTGAGGTCGATCAAGAAGCACGACAAGCCTTCAGACTTTTTCTTCACTTGGTCAGCGGGCGTGGTGCGGGCCAGCAGGATCATCAGGTCGCTGTGCTGAATGCGCGAGATCCAGACCTTCTGGCCATTGATGACCCAGCGGCCATCTTTTTTGACGGCGGTTGTTTTCAATTTCGTGGTGTCGCTGCCCGTGGTCGGCTCGGTCACGCCCATAGACTGAATGCGCAACTCGCCCGTGGCGATCTTGGGTAACAGCGCGTTTTTCTGCGCCTCGGAGCCGCTGCGCACGATCGAGTTCATCACGTACATCTGGCCGTGGCAGGCGCCCGAGTTACCCCCCGAGCGGTTGATCTCTTCCATGATGACCGAGGCTTCGGCCATGGACAGGCCCGAGCCGCCGTATTCTTGCGGAATGAGTGCGGCCATCCAGCCGGCCTTGGTGAGCGCATCGACAAACGCTTCGGGGTAGCCTCGCGCTTCGTCGATCTTGCGGTGGTACTCGTCAGGAAACTGGGCGCAGAGGTCGCGCACTGCGTCGCGAATGTCTTGGTATTGGTCGGGGGTGTGCAACATAGAAATTTCTTTTCAAAAATGAGGTCAGCCGAGCTCGGCAGTGGCTTGCATGGTGAGCCAGCCTTCGTGGTCTTGCGCCCAAAGGCGCACATGGTTGCCGTCGGCTTGCGGTTGACCGTTGACACGCAAGATGCGTTGGTCACCGCACTCAAACGTGGGACGCAAGGCTTTGAATTCAAAGCGCTTGATCGGACGATCGGTGTGGCGGCGCACGAGGTCTACCAACAAAGTGGCGATCAACGGGCCATGCACGATGAGGCCGGGATAGCCCTCAATGTCGGTGACGTATTTGCGGTCGTAGTGAATGCGGTGGCCATTGAAGGTGAGCGCGGAATAGCGAAACAACAGCACGTCATCGGGGGCGATGTCGCGTTGCCACAACTCAGCCGTGGCCTGGCCTTCATCAGCCGCATCCCCCTGCTCGATCAGGCTGGCTGCCGCCGTGGGTGCTGGCACGGGGTCGCCCGGCTGGGCTGCGGGGCGATACACGATGTCGTGCTCTTCCGTGAGGCACAGGCCTTGCGCGTTGTGCACCTCGTGCTTGACGAGCACAAACAACAAATCGCCCGTGCGGCCCGATTTGTGGGTGACCGATTGGATGGTGGAGACGCACTTGACCACATCGCCCACGTTCAAAGGCGCATGCCACTGCAAACGTCCGCCCGCCCACATGCGACGCGGCAGCGGTACGGGTGGCAAAAAGCCGCCACGCTTGGCATGGCCATCGGGGCCGATTTCGCTTTGGCGGTGATGGGGCAAAAAGAACAACCAATGCCACAACGCAGGCAGCTCGGTGCCAGCGGCAGGCAACGGATCGTCACGGTCGAGCGTGGCGCTCAAGGCGCGCAAAGGTGCAGGCGTGATGAGGTCTTCTAAAGTTTCGCTGCGACCTTGCCAGGTTTGCAAGTGCGCGAGGGTTTGGGGGTCGAGGTGGGTGGTCATGGCTCAGTCAATCGAGGCGCCAGAGGTTTTGACAATCTGCGCCCAGCGCGCGATGTCTTCATTCAACAAGGTGGCGAATTGTTCAGGCGTGGTGGGTGCCGCCATTTCAACGCCTTGCAACTCCAACTTGTCGCGCAGGTCTTTGGCCGACAAAGTTTTGCCCATGGCGTCTTGCAGCTTGGCCTGCACATCAGCGGGTACGCCTGCGGGCGCAAAGAGGCCAATCCACAAAGTGCCCGTATAGCCCGGTACCACTTCAGACAAAGCGGGCACATCGGGCAAAGCGGGCGAACGCTTGGGGCTGCTAACGGCCAGAGGCTTGAGCTTGCCCGATTTGATGTGCGCCAGCGACGATGGCAGGCTGGCAAACACCAGCGGCAACTGACCGCCCAGCACATCGTTGAGCGCCGGTGCCACGCCTTTGTAGGGCACATGCTGCAGATCGATGCCCGCCATGCTGTTGAGCATTTCGCCCAACAAATGGTTCAAAGTGCCGTTGCCCGCCGAGGCGTATTGGTACTGGCCAGGTTTGGCTTTGGCCAGGGCGATGAGCTCTTTCATCGACTTGGCGGGAAAGTCGGCGTTGGCCAACAACACATTGGGCACTGCGCCAATCAAAGCGATGGGTTTGAAATCTTTGACAGGATCGAAGCCCGGATTTTTGTACAACGCAGGGTTGATGGCTTGGCTGCTGCTGATGGTCATCAGCAAGGTGTAACCATCTTTGGCCGACTTAGCCGCAAACTGCGTGCCGATGTTGCCGCCTGCGCCGGGACGGTTTTCCACCGCCACAGGCGAGCCCAGCACCTCGGAGAGTTTTTGACTCACCACGCGGCCCACGATGTCGTTGGTACCACCCGCCGTTTGAGGGACGATCATCAAAATCGGGCGACTCGGGTAAGTCGACTGCGCCACGGCAGCGCCAGCCGCCACACACAAGCTGGCAGCACAAAGCGCACGCAAAGCCATGCGACGTGACCTAGATAAAGGGTTGATCATCTGCATCTCCAAAATAAGTTGGCGCATGATCGGCGGTTTGCCAAGTGAACACAATCGGTCATTTCCTGACCCAGCCTTTTGTTTTACCGAAGGCTCGCGTTCAAGCGCATTAACATCAGACCATGCATTTCGACCTCAACGACCTGCGGCTTTTTGTATGGGCCGCCGACGAAGGCAGCCTGACCAAGGCGGCCGCCAAACAGCACCTGTCTCTGGCCGCAGCCAGTGCGCGTATCAAAGCACTCGAAGCCCAAACCGACTTGCCGCTTTTGTACCGAGAAGCACGCGGCGTACGCCTGTCGCCACCGGGACAAGCGTTTTTGCACCACGCCCGTTTGATGCTGCGCCAAGTCGACCAAATGCGCGGCGATTTACAAGAATACGGTGGGGGTTTGCGCGGTCATTTGCGGGTGTTTGCCAACACCACCGCAGTGACCGATTTCTTGCCTGAAATCTTGCCAGAGTTTTTGGCCGATAACCCCAAGGTCAACATCGACCTTCAAGAAAAACCGAATGCTGACATTGCGCGTGGCGTGCAAGATGGCCGGGCAGACATTGGCATCGTGGCGGGCCAAGTGGACACACTGGGTTTGCAAAGCTTGCACTTCAGCACCGACCGCTTGGTACTGGCCACCGCCAAAAATCACCCACTGGCGCAGCGCCAAAAAGTGGCGTTTGTAGACACCCTTGACGAAGACGCGGTGGGCATGCACCACGGCAGCACCTTGCAAAATTTCTTGAGCCAAGTGACCGAGCGTTTGGGCAAGCCCCTGAAGCTTCGCATTCAACTCTCCAGCTTTGATGCCATGTGCCGCATGATTGGAGCGGGCGTGGGAGTCGGCATCGTGCCCGAATCAGCCGCTAGGCGTAACCAAGATGCCATGAACTTGGCCTTGGTGGAACTCAGTGACCCATGGAGCGTGCGTGAGCGCTACATCCTCACACGCGACCAAGCGGCCCTGCCCGGCTATGCGCAGTCGTTGATCGCGTTGTTGTGTGCGCACTATGCGCAGGCGAACAAAGGTCTAGCCACAGACGCATCGCCCCTCATTTAAGAAGCTCAAGCGATCAAGCCCTGCAACACCTCGGGGGCCACATGTTGGTCGAGGTAATCGGCCAAGCCCTCAAACACGGTTTCTAGGGTCGGTGTTTGTGCGCCAAACAAGGCGTGCAACACGGCGGGCTCTTCAAACAAACCATGCAGGTACGAGCCCATGACGTTGCCAGCTTCGTTTTGCCACGACAAACCGGGCATCACCTCATGCGCCACCTGCCCTGCTGCAGCCATGGCTGCATGCTGTTGGGTTTGGCCATGGTGGATTTCGTAACCACGCACGGACACGCCCGACAACGCGGCCCAAGCACCCCGAACTTGCGTAAATAGCGCATCGGTACGCAACACGGTTTTGTCTTCGGCAAACACCGTCACCAGCGGCAACAGCCCCAATCCGGGGGCATTGCCGTCAATACCGTGCGTGTCAATCAAGGCTTCGCCCAACATTTGCAATCCGCCACAAATGCCCAACACCGCGCCACCGCGCTGCGCGTGCTCAGCCACCGCAGCGTCTAAACCTTGGGCGCGCAACCACGCCAAATCGCCACTGGTATTTTTAGAGCCAGGCAAGATGACCCAGTCTGTGCCAGCCTGCAAGCCTGCCAGATCAGCAGGGCTACGCGCCCACAGCAAGCGCAGGCCAGGCACGTTTTTGAGCGGCTGAAACTCATCCAAGTTGCTGATGCGTGGGTAGGCGATGACGGCCACTGTGCGGGTGACGGTCCCCGTGGCGCGACTGCGATCATCAAACACGCCATCTTCTTCGGGCAAACCGTGCTGCCACCACATGGGCAGCACCGCGACCGTGGGCACACCGGTGAGGTCTTGCAGCATCTCGGGCGCAGGCGCGAGCAACGACGCATCACCGCGAAACTTGTTGAGCACAAAGCCGCTGATGCGCGCTTGGTCTTCGGGTGGCAACAAGGCCCATGTGCCGTAGAGGTGGGCAAACGCACCGCCCTTGTCGATGTCGGTCACCAACAAGCAGCGGGCATCGGCATGACGCGCCACGCGCAGGTTGACGATGTCGTTGGCCATGAGGTTGATCTCGGCGGGAGAGCCTGCACCTTCGATCACCACCACGTCATTCTCAGCACGCAAAGCGTCAAGCGATGCAGCGATTTGTGGCCACACTTTTTCGCTACGGCCACGCCAGGGAGTGTTCGTTAGCGCGTTGTCCACCTCGCCCAGCAACACCACTTGGCTGTGTGTGTCGGCCTCGGGCTTGAGCAGCAAAGGGTTCATGCGCACATCGGGCTCGGCTTTGGCCGCCAGCGCTTGGAAGTATTGGGCAGCGCCCACTTCACCCAGCCCATTGTGCGAGGCCACCACACGGGCGTTGTTGCTCATGTTCTGCGCTTTGAACGGCGCCACTTTCAAGCCTTGGCGCGCATACCAGCGACACAAGGCCGTGGTCAACCAGCTTTTGCCAGCACCGCTGGAAGTGCCTAGCACCATCACACACTTGGCAGTCATGGCAAATCCTTTTTGTCTTCCATTTAGTCTTCGATGCCGCGTTGCGCGGGAATCCCTGCATTGAAGGCGTGTTTGACTTTGGTCATCTCAGTCACGGTGTCGGCCAGCTCAATCAGCTCTGGCGGGCAACGTCTGCCGGTCATGCACACATGCACGTCTATCGGTCTTGCACGCAGCGTTGCCAGCACCTCGTCCAAAGGCAACCAACCGTAAATGAGTGGGTAGGTGATTTCATCCAACACCACCAGAAAAAAATCACCACTCAAAATGGCAGCTTTGGCTTTTTGCCAGCCATCACGCGCGAGCTGTGCGGAGTGTTCGAGGTCTTTGCTTTTCCAGCTAAAGCCGTCGCCCAAGCCTTCGACGGGAATACCGAGTTGTTCAAACATGCGGTGCTCGCCAAAGCGTGCCGTGGGCACTTTCATGAACTGATAAATCTTGACAGCTTTGCCACGCCCATGCGCACGCAAGGCCAAGCCGAACGCTGCGGTACTTTTGCCTTTGCCGTCGCCCGTGTTGACGATGAGCAAGCCGCGTCGATCGGCTTGCAGCGTGACACGCGCGTAGTTCACTGGGGGTTGCTCAATGTCCATGTCGTTGCGCTTTAATTACAGCTTGGGCACCGCCACCCACTGGCCATCCAGTGAATGAATGGCAATGCGTTTGTCAAACACCGCCTCGACGGCGCGGTGTGTGGCGGCATCTGCACACGCGCCTTGGTGCACCACACGGCCTGCTTGCATGACCACCATGTCGTCCGCATGCAGGGCCATGCCCAACTCGTGCAACACGCTGATGACGGTGGTGTTTTGCGCAGTCAAGCAGCGCACTTGCTCTAGCCAATCCACTTGGTGAGGTGGGTCTAAGTTGGCAAGTGGCTCGTCCATCAACATCACTTGCGCTTGCACGGCCATGGCACGGGCCAACAACACGCGTTGACGCTCGCCACCTGAGAGCTGCCCTAAGGAACGCTCGCGCCAGTCCCACGCCTGTGTGGCTTTCAAGGCGGTTTCGACCACGGCATGGTCATGGGCATTGGGTGCTGCCAACCAGTCTTGGTGCGGCATGCGGCCCAGCATGACCACATCCCACACACGCAAATCATCAGACGTTGATTCGTTTTGACCTAACCATGACAGTTGCTGCGCGCGCTGCTTGCGGTCCATGGCCATCAACTCTTGGTCAAACAAAAAGATGCGACCTGTGACGTGCAACAGCCCAGCCATGGCTTTGAGCAAGGTGGACTTGCCCGCACCATTCGGGCCAACGATGCTGGTCCAACGGCCTGCTGTAAACGAGAGGTCCACGCCATGCAACACCTCTTGCCTCGCCAGAGAGACTCGTACATCCTGCAGGCGCATGGCTATTCTTTGAACGGACATGCTTTGACGGTTATTGCATTGCATCGTCATTGCCCCGCCCTTGCGCTTGCGCCATGGGGCGCACTTTGACTGCGGTACATCAGCCAGAGCAAATAACCACCGCCCAACACCGCAGTGAGCACGCCCACGGGCATCTCTTGGGGCGACAACAGCATGCGGGCCAGCAAGTCAGCCGTCAACAGCAACACGCCGCCCATCAAGGTGGACAACACCACCACCCAGTTGTGTTTGCTCTTCACCAGCGAGCGTACCAAGTGCGGCGCAGCCAAACCCACAAAAGCCACCAAACCCGTTTGTGCCACGGCTGTGCCTGTGGCCAACGCCAACACACACACCAGCGCCACACGTACAGGGGCAAGCGGTAAACCCAAACTCAACGCGGTGGACTCACCCAAGCTCAAAGCATCCAGCACGCGGCTTAGCGCAAAGGCCAAGACCACGCAAACGAACAACACGCCCAGCATCAACACGCATGCATTCCAACCGATGAAACTGGTCGAGCCCAACAAAAAACCTTGCATGCCTTGCAACACATCAGGACGCATGAGGGTGATGAGCGACGCCAGCGCACCCAACACCACGCCCACAATCACACCGGCCAACAACAAACGCAGCGTGTGCTGCACACCACGCGCCAGCACAAGGGTGAGCATCACGGCCAACACCGCGCCCACAAACGCAGCACCTGTTAACCCTAAACGCACCAAAAACTCTGTGGCAAACGGGTTGCCACCAAACAGAGCCAAAGCCACCGCGACACCCAGCGAAGCACCGGATGCACTACCAAGCAAGTACGGATCAGCCAATGGATTGCGAAACAAGCCTTGTGCCAATGCGCCTGCAAGCCCCAGCAATGCACCTGCGGCGCAAGCGCCCACGCTGCGTGGCAAACGAATGTCCCACACGATTTGCCAAGCAATGTCGTCATGCAGGGCACTGAGCCAACTCTCGAACCCTGTGCTGCCCACGGCACTACCCAGCGCAATACCAAGCACGCACAACACCAACAAGCTCAACGCCACCAACGCAGGCGACCAACGTGTGCCGTGCGTTGTCATGGTTGGCCTTTCGGCTTGTCATTGGCTTTGTCCGTCAAACACTTGGCCATCAGGCGTGCGGCCTCGGCCATGCGCGGGCCCGCACGCACCAACACATCGGACTCTTCAGACTTGAAATGACACACACGCTGCGTGCGCATGGCCCGCATGTTTTGCCAACCAGGGCGCGTGGTCATGTCGGCAAAGTTGCTGTCGCCCACCATGATGATGTCGGGCTGCGCACGCACCACAAACTCAGGATTGATTTTGGGAAAGGGGCCCAGCGATGCAGGCAAGATGTTGCGCGCACCCAAACGCTGTAACGTCTCACCGATGAACGACGACTCACTGGCGCCATACGGCGCACGACTGACTTCAAAGTACACGCGTTGGCCTTGGGCTTGCGCAGGGATGGACTGTGCTGCTGCATTCACCGCTGCATCGATGTGGCGCCACACGCGATCACTCTCAGCCACTGGCACATCCAAAGCCTGCGCCACGATGCGCATCACGCGCTGCACATCGGCATGCGAACGAGGCTCTAAAGCGAGCACCGTCAAACCCAACGCGGCAAACCGCTCAGCACCGCGCGCCGAGGTCGCCATCAACACCAAGTCGGGCTTGAGGGCCACCACGCTTTCAATATTGGGGTCGATCCCGCCGCCCATACGCGGCACCTTGGCAATGCTCTCGGGCCAATTGGAATAACGGTCCACACCCACCAGCTTTTGACATTGGCCCAATGCACACACGGTCTCAGTCAATGAAGGTAACAAGCTGACGATGCGTTGCGGTGGTTTCGCGATGGTCACCTCTATCTGGCGGTCATCGCGGAGCACCACGGCTTGCACGAGACAGGTGAAACTGGTGATGACGGCCAAGAGCCACCGCACGCACCGCACGCACCACACGGCCATGCGCCCGTTAGGCGAGCGCTTACGCATAAGTGGCCTCCCACTGCTGGAAGATGCGATGCAACTGCGTCACGCCATCGGTCAGGGCCGCAGGGCCTGGCTGCAAAATATCAGCCGATTTGATTTCAAAAATTTGGTTATTTAGAACTGCTGGCACGCCTTGCCAGCCTTCGCGTGCCGCTGCTTTTTCGGGGCGAAATTTCTTGCCACACAGCGAACCAATGATGATGTCGGGCGCACGGTCCACGATGGTTTGGCCACTCGCAATGATGCGGTCTTTGCCCATAGACATTTGTGCCAACTCAGGAAAACAATCGTCGCCACCGGCAATGCCAATCAGCTCAGACACCCAACGAATCGCGCTGATGTGCGGCTCGTCCCACTCTTCAAAATACACCTTGGGTCGGCGCTTGAATGTGGCCGCCGTCTTTTGAATACCGTCCAACTGCGCACGCATTTGCTGCAAACGCTGCAGGCCTTGTTCGGCTTGGCCGACCATCGCAGCCACTTGGTACAGCACAGAAAAAATCTCGTCGACGCTGCGTTGGTTGAACACCGTGACCTGCACACCCGCACGGATGAGCAAGGCGGCAATATCCGCCTGCAAATCAGAAAAACCAAACACGCAATCGGGCTTGAGCGCCAAGATCTTGTCAATCTTGGCGCTCAAAAACGCGCTCACTTTAGGCTTCTCATCACGCGCACGACGTGGGCGCACGGTGTAACCCGAGATACCCACAATGCGCGCCTCTTCCCCCAGCATGTACAGCCACTCTGTCGTTTCCTCGGTGAGGCAGACGATGCGTTGGGGAAGAAGATCAAGCATGCAAGTTACTTGGGTTGGTATTGCAAGGTGGCGTAGATGCCGCGACCTGGGGTGTTGTACCCCCCCGCGATCACGTAATGACGATCAAACGCATTTTCCAAGCGAACGCGGGCTGTCCAATCGGTATCAATTTTCCGACTGGCATAAAACGACCAAATGGAATAACCCGCAAGCATGTCAGAGTTCACTTCGTTAAAGTTTGGTCTTGCACCAGTTGCAAACAACTTGACGCCCAGCTCATAGTCAAGAAAGACTTTAGAAATGTCTATCGACCCATAATTTTTTGCACGACGTCCTGGCGCATATCCACCCGTGATGTTTTTTGGATCTTGCGTTACCGCTGAAAGCTTGACACTATGTCCCATCCAACGGGTCCTCAATGATGCATCAACCCCTTTGTTTTCAACTTCACCAGCATTCCTAACTGCCCATTGCCCTTGCGCATCTTCAAACCAGTCAATGGAATTGTGGGTCATCGTGTGGAAATAGGCGATGCGACCCAAGGTCTGTTGATCAGCATAAACAAGTCCCGTTTCTTTCGACTTGAACTCTTCTTGCTTCAAGCTTGGACTATTTGAAATTTCAGTCGCAGAGGGTGCTCGAAAACCCGTTGATACAGTTCCTGTAACTTTCCACGTAGAGGTCAGTTGGTAACCCGCCCCAAGAAGTGTTGATGTGGCATTGGGCTGCAATGAACTGACGCTCAACGCATCTCGGTAATCAGAGCTAATCAAATCGCGTCGCAAATTGGCTTGAAGGGTCAACTTATCCATCTTCTGCGTCATGCCAACATAACCCGCAACTGTGCGCTTTTCAAACTCGAAGCTGTTGTATTCCTCGTGCTTATCTGAAACGTAATCCAACCCTGCCGTTGCTGCTGTATTGGGATTTGCTTGGTAGTGATTGCTCCAATTAACAGCGCTTTGATGCGAGTTGTAACGGCCGTTATTTAGACCATTTTTAAATTCTTCGTAACTTGTCACGGAATCCGAAAAATTAACGGTAGTGCTCCACGCATCACTGACTTGTCGTCGAACATACGCGCTGCCCACGTTGGTTTTTTTCAAGGAACGGTGCACATCGGTCGGCAGCGAGGCTGAATAATCAGGGTTCGATTTTGCGTCGTAATCAGCGTCTGTTGTCTGCGTTCTAAAGCGCATGCCAATCTCTGTGTCCGAATTCAATTTCTTGCTCAACTTGGCACTGAAATATTCGGCGTTGTAGCCGTCACGATCAGGATTAACACGGTTGCTCAAGGCTGGGTCCATGGATGTAAAGCCCGTCGAAGACTTTTGTCCGGCATTCACATCAAAGCCATAGTCTGACGATGTACCGCCTAAACCCACATTCATGTCTGCTGTATTTTTTGAACCATAACCTATTGATCCGTAAGCTTTTGGAGCTCCTTTACCTTGGCGCGTGTAAATGTTAATCACACCACCAATCGCAGCATCACCATAGAGAGCACCTGCATTCCCACGCAAAATTTCGATGCGTTCAATTTGTGACAAAGGCATATCGGTAACTGTCAAAAATCCACCACCATCGGCTTGCGTCTTGACCCCATCAATTAAGACGACCAAATTTTTACTTTCCTGTCCCCGCAAAAAAATGGATGTTTGTGAGCCTGGGCCACCGTTCCTGCCATATTCAACGCCAGATTCGCCCTGCAACAAATCAACCAGCGTGGGCGCCTGCGACTTTTCAATGTCTTGACGTGTGATCACCGACACAGAGGACAACACCTCTGACAAAGGCTGCTCCATGCGCGAAGCAGAAATCACCACAGGATTAATTTCAATGCCTTGCGCCTGAACGCTCGCAGCGACAGCCAAAGACAAAACAGAGAGCGCAGGCACAAACGCGCGCGCACGGAGACGAATAGATTTCTTCATGATTTAAAACCAACAGTTGTGTGCCCTCACCGCCTTCCCCGACAGTGCTTGAGCGTTCAAGCAGCACGTTTTTAGACGCACCGCCACCTTGTTGGCCGGTATCCGGGCTGGCGGAGACTACCTCTGTCGCCTTCCCAAACGCTTGTTCAAGGCGCTCAGTGGCTTGTGTGACAGAAGCGGAGCCAAAGGGCTCGTCCGCTTGACCGTTGCGGGGGCAGCGCAGGTTGGGTGTTGTCGAGCGAGCGACGCGACCTTCCTGCTTCCCGTTGAACTGCAGCGTGTGAACCACGCGGCGAGCACCAACATTTCAAATTTTAGCGGCTAACCTTTCAGCCACCTTAAAATGTGCGGGCCATGTCAAACACACCCCTGATCGATCAAATCGCCGAACGCGTGGAGCGTTTGCTGCTGCGTCATGAAGAACTGATGCGCACCAACGCCTTGCTGACCGCACAAGTGCAAGAACTCACCCACGAGCGCGATCTGATGAAGTCGCGCCTGAGTGCCGCGCGTCATCGCATTGATGCATTGATTGAGCGCTTACCGCAAAGCTCGACCGAGAAAGACAAAGCATGAAGCAAATCGAAGTTCAAATCATGGGTCAAGGCTATGTGTTGGGTTGCCCCGAGGGTGGCGAAACACGTTTGGGCCAAGCGGTGGGCAAAGTGGACGAGGCCATGTGCAAGATTCGCGATGCCGGCAAGATCAAAGCGCGCGACCGTATCGCGGTTTTAGCTGCACTGAACTTGGCGTTTGACTTGACTGACCGCCCCACTTCGGTGCCAAACGAGAGCGATCTCAGTGCATCCACAGCGCAAATGCAAGCCCTGCTGCAACGACTCGACAACGTGCTCGCCAGCGACAACCGGTTGCTCTAAAGCGCGCCTACAATGGCGCGGTCTGCAAGTCCTTGGGGCTTTATATTTCCTTGAACCAATGCTCATATGAGCCCGGGCTTGGAACATCGTTTGATGAGCGTGATCGTCTCGCGTCAGATGAACCCAACGTCAAACTGACCTCGCCCACCTGAACCCCCGGTTCAGGATGACGGCCCCGAGGCCCTTGCAGACACCTTCTTCTTTTGTCTTAAGGCCTCGCCCTCTCATGGACCTCCAACCCCAACTGATCTTCGAACTCGCCGCATTAGGCATTTGCACAGGTTTTCTGGCAGGCTTATTGGGCATCGGAGGTGGCATGGTGATGGTGCCATTCATCACCATCCTGTTGTCGCAGCGAGGCGTTGACGCCAACTTAGCCGTCAAGATGGCGATTGCCACATCGATGGCCACCATCATCTTCACGTCCATCTCTAGCGTGCGCGCCCATCACAAACGTGGCGCTGTGCGTTGGGACTTGGTCAAAGGTTTGGCACCCGGCATCGTGCTGGGCAGCATGATTGGCAGCTTGGGCGTGTTTGCCATTCTCAAAGGTTCTTACTTAGCCACATTCTTTGGCTTGTTTGTTGGCTTCTCAGCCACACAAATGTTTTTGGACAAAAAACCTGCCCCCACACGTCAAGTGCCCGGTCCCGTGGGATTGGCCGGTGCAGGCGGTGCGATTGGCTTTTTGTCAGGCTTGGTCGGTGCGGGTGGCGGCTTTATCAGCGTGCCCTTTATGGCTTGGTGCAACGTGGCGATTCACAATGCCGTGGCCACCAGCTCGGCACTGGGTTTTCCGATTGCGTTGGCCAACGTGCTGGGCTATGTCATCAGCGGCCGCTCGGTCGAGGGCTTGCCCGCTGACGCCTTTGGGTACATCTGGGTGCCCGCATTGGTGGTGATCGCGTTGTGCAGCGTATTCACGGCGCCTTTGGGCGCCAAAGCTGCACACAGCCTGCCTGTCAAAAAGCTCAAGCGTGTGTTTGCCATCGTGTTGTATTTGCTGGCGGCCTACATGCTTTACAAAGGCTTGTCGAGCTGAAAGACAAGGCCCGTTCTGGCTTTCGAACGTTTTTACGCTATTGCGGCACCACGCACCAAGGCGCTTGGTACTCCACCAAGCCCATCCACAAGGCCCAGCCAGAACTAACAGCCAAAGCTAAGCCAGCCAAGCGCACACCCCATGCCCCGCTGGATGCGCCCGCAACGCCAGAAGGCTTAAAGCCGCGCATACGCAACCATAACCAAGGGCCGACGGTCAGCACCACGGCACTGCCCAAGGCGAACAAAGCCATCACGCCTGCACCTTCTAAAGGGCTGTTGCTCAAAGCAGCCACCAGCAAGGCGCCATACAACAAACCACAGGGCATCAGTGCCCACAAGAAACCCAAAATAACGGCGCCGCCGTTGCGCAATTTGAGATGCGCGGTCATGGCCTGCACACGTCGCCAAATGCTGCGCCCCATGCCATCGAGCCACACGGGTTGCTCTGCGCGCCACAACAGCAGCAAGCCCACCAAAAACGCAAACAGATGCAGCAAAGTCCACACAGGACGAAACACGGCCGATTGCGTGCTGAGCCAACCCACCCCTTGCATAGTGGATGCAGCCATTGCGCCCAATGTGCTGTAGCCAGCGATGCGACCAAGTTGGAACAACAGCATCGCAGACGTGCCTTGACCCGCGCCTTGCTTTTGCGCCGATCGGCCAATGCCAGCACAGACAGCGCCGCACATTGCCAAACAATGCGGACCGCCTGCCAACCCCATCAGCAACGCTGTGAGGGCCAAAGTTGAATTCATCACCATCAGATGATTTTAGAGAACCTCGCGCGGTTGCGGTCTGTTTGCAAATACTTATCAAACACCATGGCAACGCCACGCACAAAGAACCAACCCAACTCCGTCACCTGAATACCCGTGGCATCGAGCACCACAAGCCCTTGTGTTTGCATCTGTAACAAGGCTTCTATCTCTTGCGCAAAATACGGCTCAAAATCAATCAGATGCGCCAACTCGATGGACTCAAACAGCACATGCCCTTGACACATCAGCGCCATGATGACCGACTGCCTCACCAAATCGTCACGTGACATGGCCAAGCCGCGCTCCACCGGCAAGCGACCTTGGTCTAGCAAATCGTAATAAGCCTCTAAGGTCTTCACGTTTTGGCTGAAGGTGCTGCCCACACGGCCAATCGAAGACACACCCAAAGCCACCAAATCACAATCGGGCTGCGTGCTGTAGCCTTGAAAATTGCGGTGCAAGCGCCCTTGGCGTTTGGCGACAGCCAGCGCATCGGTGGCCAATGCAAAGTGATCCATGCCCACGTAAACGTAACCCGCAGCCATCAACACACGCATGGCACTGGCCAGCATGGCCAACTTAGAGGCCGCGGGCGGCAGGTCTTGCGCATGAATGCGACGTTGTGGCTTAAACCGTTCAGGCAAATGCGCGTAGGCGTACAAAGCAATGCGATCAGGCCGCAGCTTCACCACTTGCGCCAAGGTGCGCTCAAACGTCTCGGGGCTTTGCATGGGCAAGCCGTAAATCAAATCCACGTTGATGGACTCAAACCCCAACTCACGCGAGGCCGCGACCAAATCAAACACCTGAGCGGCAGGTTGAATGCGATGCACGGCTTTTTGCACGGCAGGCTCGAAATCTTGGACACCAAAACTCAGGCGGTTGAACTCTAACTCTCTCAATAGCTTCAAACGCTCGGGCGTGACGGTGCGTGGGTCAACCTCCATAGAGTATTCACCGCCCGGTGTGAACACAAAATGACGGCGCAGCATGGCCATCAAATCCTGCAACTCAACATCACTCAAAAACGTGGGGCTACCGCCACCGAGATGCAATTGAGAAACTGTCTGCCCCGCCCCCAAGTGCGCAACATTAAGCTCGACCTCGCGACTCAAATATCGCAAATACTCCGCACCACGCTCATGGTGTTTGGTGATGATTTTGTTGCACGCACAGTAGTAACACAGTGACTCACAAAACGGAATGTGCACATAGATCGACAAGGGGTACATCTTGGTCCCGACGCCCGCACGTCGCTGCTCAAGCGCTTGCACATAATCGGCTTCACCAAAGGCCTCCACAAACCGATCGGCTGTGGGATAGGAGGTGTAACGCGGCCCCGCCACGTCATAACGCTGCAGCAATTCAGGGCTGATCACAACGGGTGCAACTTCTGCAGACAACAAGCGTGAGGAAGACATAAGTTCACAATCATATTTAGACAACATAATGTGACTTGAATCTGCTTTTTTAGTTTTGACTCAAGTCAAAAAACCGGTCTGCCTCACGTATGAATTCCCACAGTATCAAAGTCGCCTGCTCTAACTGCAATCTGCGTGAATTGTGTATGCCGATGGGTCTCACAGACGCAGACATGAAGCGCATCGACGAGGTGGTGGCCACGCGTCGCAAAGTCCCTAAAGGGGAAAACCTTTTCCACAACGGCGAAAAATTCAACGCGCTCTACGCAATCCGCACCGGATTTTTTAAAACCTGTGTGTCGTCCGAGGATGGTCGCGACCAAGTCACGGGATTTCAAATGGCAGGCGAAGTGATCGGGCTCGACGGCATCGTCAGCGACCGCCACACCTGCGATGCCGTTGCCCTAGAAGATGCCGAAGTCTGCGTGATGCCCTTCGACCGAATCGAAGAACTGTCGCGCGAGGTGAATGCACTGCAGCACCATGTGCACAAAATCATGAGCCGCGAAATCGTGCGCGAACACGGCGTGATGCTGATGTTGGGCAGCATGCGCGCAGAAGAACGTTTAGCCGCGTTCTTGTTGAACTTGGTGCAACGTTTGCATGCACGCGGGTTCTCGCAATCGGAATTGGTCTTGCGCATGACGCGCGAAGAAATTGGCAGCTACTTAGGCCTCAAGCTAGAAACCGTCAGCCGCACGTTTTCAAAGTTTGCAGATGACAAGATCATTGAAGTCAAACAGCGCCATGTGCGCATCTTGAACACCGATGCACTCAAGGCGCTGGTCAACACGCCTGCTTGCGGTCCGCTTTAATCGCAGCAACTCTCTTGCTTGGGGCACCCATCGGGGCGCTCTGTAGGCACCATCGGGCAACGATTCACCTCAAAAGGTGAAGCCGACAACAAGGTGGTCAACGCACTCGACGCGGCGCACACGATCCAGAAGGCAAAGAAAGACAAGGTGTAAATACCTTGCCTTGACACATCAATGGGCTGCCCTGCCCATTGCATGTCCTCAGGGTCCACCATCGCGAAAACCAAGATTTCTAAAACACCAGCCAGCAAAAAGGCTGGCCAAATAATCCACATCATTCGTTGCGCCAACATCACGTTCTCCCAAAGGAAAGATTTTTGGTCATTTGAGCCCCTTGCCTTTTAACCATCACGGTTTTTGGGCAGGGGTAGATGTTGCACTGCCCTCAGACACAACAGGCGTAGCCGCATGGTTGCGCGCTTGCATGGCAGGCGCCAATGCTTTTTGTTCAGCCAAGGTTTTGTTGATCTCCAAACCTCGGCGGTAATAGTCTTCGGCGACCACGGGGTCAGGAATACGAATGGCAATGGCCAAGGTCACAAAGCCAGCCACCACCACCGCGGCAGGGCCCGCGATGATGAGCCAGACGTGGCCATGGGTCCACCAAGGCTTGGTATCGAGTTGAGCGCTTGCGTTCATAGTGACTTTCAGCGGGGCACGATAAACACAGATTTTTCGACCGCAAAGTCATCTGTGCCCACGGCTTGAATTTCAAACAGGATTTTGTGCGATCCAGCTTGCGACGAACCATAAGGAATGTCTGCTCGCAACACCACCCAACGGGCTTGTGCGGCATCGACCTTCACATCAGTTTCTGTTTCGATGCGAATGTTGGGCAATCCACGCACCGACAGATGGTACGTCTGCGCATTCTCAGAAGCATTCATGATCTGCAAGCGATACACGTTCTCCAACGTCCCCACCTCCGTGATGCGAGACAAGGTGGAACGATCGCGCACCACATCCACTTTGAAGGGCGTACGCAAACTGAGCGACACCAACACAAATGCAATCAACCCAACCAAGAACATGGCGTAAACCTGCACGCGTGGTCGCAACATGCGTTGGAACATCTGCTTCGATGACCATTTTTGGCCCATCGCGTTCTGTGTCGCAAAACGCACCAAGCCACGCTCGTAGCCCATTTTGTCCATCACCGAATCGCACACGTCAGCGCACGCACCGCACGAAATACATTCATACTGCAAGCCGTTGCGAATGTCGATGCCCGTCGGGCAGACCTGAACACACATGGTGCAATCGACACAAGCGCCCAATTGCGGCTTGGTCAAATCGGCATTGCGCGCGCGCGGGCCACGCGGCTCACCCCGCTCGCTGTCGTAAGTCACGATGAGGGTGTCATGGTCAAACATGGCGCTTTGGAAGCGCGCATAGGGACACATGTATTTGCAAACCTGCTCGCGCATAAAACCAGCGTTGCCATAGGTCGCAAAGGCGTAAAAGAAGACCCAGAACAACTCCCACGAACTCATGTGCGTGGTGAAAAATTCCATGGCCAATTCACGAATCGGCGTGAAGTAGCCCACAAAGGTAAAGCCAGTCCAGATCGACAAGAAGATCCAGATCAAATGCTTGTACCACTTCTTCACCAGTTTTTCGAGGGAGAAGTCAGCATCATCCAAACGCATGCGCGCCGAACGATCACCTTCAATCTTGCGTTCGATCCACAGAAAAATTTCGCTGTACACCGTTTGCGGACAGGCAAAGCCACACCACAAACGCCCAGCCACAGCGGTAAACAAGAACAGCGACAACGCTGAAATCACCAACAAGCCGGTGAGGTAAATGAAGTCTTGCGGATACAAGACCAAACCAAAAATATAAAAACGACGTGAAGCCAGGTCAAACAAAACCGCTTGACGGGTGCCCCACTCCAACCAAGGCAAGCCGTAAAAGACCAGCTGCGTCAGTGCAACAAAAAACCAACGCCATTGCGCAAACACGCCCTGAACAGATCGGGGATAGATTTTTTTGGCAGCCGCATAAAGCGAGACCATCGCCTCGTCGTCAGCGCCCGAGGGCACAGCCGCGATGGGGATGGTCTTGCGCTGCTTCGCTTCGTCAGCAGAGTTCAAGGTGATTACTTCGCAGTATCAGTGGCGACGGCTGCCGCAGATTGATTAGAAAAACCCCACACATAAGCAGTCAACACATGGATTTGCGAGGGCGTCAAACGACCTTCTTGCGCAGGCATTTGATTGACCTTACCCGCATTGATCATGGCCGTGATCGCTTCTTCGCCCCAGCCATGCAACCAGATCTTGTCGCTCAAATTGGCAGCGCCCAAGGCTTGGTTGCCTTTGCCATCCATGCCGTGACAGGCGGCACAAGCACCAAACTTCGACTTGCCCAGAGCAGCACGCACGGAATCGTGTGGACTGCCAGACAGACTCAACACATAGTGAGACACATTGCGGATGTCATCTGGTGAACCCACAGCGGCCGCCATGGGAGGCATTTGACCAATACGACCTTTGGTCAAGGTTTCTTTGATCTTGTCGGGTGTGCCGCCATGCAGCCAATCACCATCGGTCAAGTTCGGAAAGCCTTTGGAGCCATGTGCATCAGAGCCGTGGCACTGGGCGCAGTTGTTCATGAACAAACGCTCACCGACGGCCATGGCTTTCGGGTCTTTCGACAGTTGCTCGGGCGTTTGTGCGTCAAACGCTGCATACAAGGGCTGCAAATCTGCATTGGCTTTGGCCACTTCAGCGTCGTACTGGCCCTGCGATGTCCAACCCAACTTACCCACATAGCTGCCTAACGTGGGGTATGCCACGCTATACACCGCTGCAAACACAATGGTGATGATGAACAGCCACAACCACCAACGTGGCAGGGGGTTGTTCATTTCGCGCAAATCGCCATCCCACACATGGCCGGTGGTGCCGTCTTCGGTTTGATGTGCAGACACTTTGACCTGTGCGGAAAACCACAACAAGAAAGCGCAATACAACACGCCAATGATCGAAATAGCGGCCACAAAGACCGACCAAAAACTACTTGTGAAATCACTCATGATTCGATTCCTTTACAGAGCGCCTAACGGCACTCAGTCCTGATCGAGGGGCAACTTAGAGGCCTCCTCGAAATCTTCTTTGTTGCGCTTGGAGTAAGCCCAAACGATGATGCCAATAAAGACGGCAAATGAGATCACCGTGGTGGCCGCGCGCAGATCGTTCACGTCCATGGTGTGCTCCTTATTTCAAGGCCAAGCCCAGCACTTGCAGATACGAGATCACGGCGTCCATTTCGGATTTGCCCTTCACGTCTTCTGCCGCTTTGGCGATCTCTTCATCCGAGTAAGGCACGCCCACCGTGCGCAAGGCTTTCATGTGCACGGGCATTTCTGCGGCGTCCACCATGTTCTTGTTCAACCAAGGGTATTCAGGCATGTTGGACTCAGGCACCAAATCACGTGGATTGTTCAAGTGCACACGGTGCCATTCATCGCTGTACTTACCACCCACACGCGCCAAATCAGGACCTGTGCGCTTGCTGCCCCATTGGAAGGGGTGGTCATACACCGACTCGCCTGCCACTGAATAGTGGCCGTAGCGCAATGTTTCAGCACGGAACGGACGAATCATTTGCGAGTGGCAGTTGTAGCAACCTTCACGCACATAAATGTCACGGCCCGCCAATTGCAACGCGGTGTAAGGCTTGACGCCTGTCACCGGCTCGGTGGTCGATTTTTGGAAGAACAAAGGCACGATTTCAACCAAGCCGCCAATGGCGACCGAAATCAAAATCAGCACGATCATCAAGAAGTTGTTGGTCTCCACACGGGCGTGGGAGAAACCTTTGGAATTGTTGTCAGACATGTGGTTCTCCTCAGTCGTGGGCAGGTGCAGGAATAGCGACGCTGACCGTGTTGCCGTTCAAAGCCGTTTTGATCACGTTCCAGAGCATGATCAACATGCCAGCCAAGTACAACAAGCCACCCAACATACGGATCACATAGAACGGGTAAGTCGCTTTGACGGATTCCACAAAGGTGTAGGTCAACGTACCGTCTGCATTGATGGCGCGCCACATCAGGCCTTGCATCACACCGGCAATCCACATCGCAGCGATGTAGAGCACGATGCCGATGGTGGCCATCCAGAAATGGACCTCAATCGCCTTCTTGCTGAACATCTCTTTTTGACCGAACAACTTAGGAATCAAATAGTAGATAGAGCCCATCGACACCAAACCCACCCAACCTAAAGCGCCCGAGTGCACATGGCCCACGGTCCAATCTGTGTAGTGCGACAAAGCATTGACGGTCTTGATCGCCATCATGGGGCCTTCGAAGGTGGACATGCCGTAGAACGACAAAGACACGATCAAGAAACGCAAGATAGGGTCATCGCGCAGTTTGTGCCAAGCGCCAGACAAAGTCATGATGCCGTTGATCATGCCGCCCCAGCTAGGTGCCAACAACACGAGCGAGAAAACCATGCCCAAAGACTGTGTCCAATCAGGCAACGCGGTGTAGTGCAGGTGGTGAGGACCCGCCCACATGTACGTGAAGATCAAAGCCCAGAAGTGAACGATCGACAAGCGATACGAGTACACAGGGCGACCTGCTTGCTTAGGAATGAAGTAATACATCATGCCCAAGAAGCCAGCCGTCAAGAAGAAGCCCACCGCATTGTGGCCGTACCACCATTGAATCATGGCGTCTTGCGCACCCGCGTAAGCCGAGTACGACTTCATCCAGCCAGCAGGAATTGCCGCGCTGTTGACGATGTGCAACAACGCCACCGCAATGATGAAGGCACCGTAAAACCAGTTGGCCACGTAAATATGCTTGACCTTGCGCGTGCCGACAGTGCCAAAGAACACCACCGCATACGAGACCCAAACCACCGCAATCAGCAAGTCAATCGGCCATTCGAGTTCGGCATATTCCTTACCCTGAGTGAAGCCCATGGGCAAGCTGATGGCCGCGGCCACGATGACCAATTGCCAACCCCAAAAGGTGAAGGCCGCCAACTTAGGCAAGAACAACGTGGTGTGACAAGTGCGCTGCACCACGTAGTAGCTGGTGGCAAACAGGGCACTGCCGCCAAACGCAAAGATCACGGCGTTGGTGTGCAAGGGACGCAAGCGGCCATAGCTCAGCCAAGGAATGCCAAAGTTCAGTTCGGGCCAAGCGAGTTGTGAGGCAATGATCACCCCCACCAACATGCCAACCACGCCCCAAACCACCGCCATGATGGAAAACTGCCGTACAACGCTATCGCTGTAAACGGCCTGCTGTGATGAGTTCATCGGTCACCTTTCATTTTTTATCAGTATCACCAAAACCGCAGAGCTGGGTATTGATGCAAATCAATCGTCGCGAAGAATACGCTCGCCTTCTTGCTCCACGCCTTCAAATTGGCCTTGATGGATGGCCCACCAGAGTCCACCCAAGATGCACAAGACCAAAATCACCGACAAAGGGATTAACAAATACAAAATGTCCATCAAAACCCTTTCGTGAGCCTTAAAGCGTTCAAAACAACCCAAAGCGAACTCAGGGCCATCCCCAAACCTGCCAGCCATGCGGGCAAAAACCCAAGCGCGGCGAGTGGCACACACACCGCGTTGTACAACGCAGCCCAAGCCAAGTTTTGTTTCACGACCCGCAACATGTGACGCGCCAACTTGACACTGCGTGCCACAACCAGCAGGCTGCCGCCCATCAAGACCAAATCTGACTTCGACTGCGCCAAAGGCACCGCATTGCCAAACGCCATGGAAACATGTGCCCCCGCCAACACCGGTCCGTCATTGAGCCCGTCACCGACCATCGCCACCTGCGCACCTCGGGCTTGCGCCTCTTGCATGCGGGCCAATTTGTCTTGCGGTGAACACGCGCCCACAGCATGCGAAATACCCACACTCTGCGCCACACGTTGTACAGCCTCAACTTGATCGCCTGACAACAACCACACCGTCATGCCCAAGGCCTGAAGTTCTTGTATGGTTTGTGCCGCATCATCGCGCACATCTTCTGACAATTGCCAACTGGCCATCCATGCGTCTTCGTCGCACAAGTGTACTTGGCAAGCTCGCGCGTATTCGGGTATTCCCTTGGTCTTGGGCGCACAAAACGAGGCTGACCCCAATTTGAAGGTATGCCCAACGCCACCTTGCAGACCTTGCCCCATCACTTCGCGCACATCGCCCACGTTGGGCGAAGCTGCAATGCCCACGTCATGCTGAGCTGCCACCAAAGCACGCGACAAAGGATGCACCGAATGCTGTGCCAAAGCAACGGCAGTTGCGAGCGCCTGTTCTGGCGTTGTGCCGTCGGCCGTCCAAACTTGGGTGATGCGCTGACCGTCACGCGTCAAGGTGCCGGTCTTGTCAAAAATCAAGGTGTCAATCTTGGCCAATGACTCCAAGGCCTGCATGCGTCGCACCAGCACGCCGTGACGCGCCAAGGTACCCGCTGCAGCCAACATGGCCGCAGGCGTGGCCAAAGACAAGGCGCATGGACACGTCACCACCAACACCGCCACCGCCACCATCAGCGCGTGGCTCGGGTTGCTTGGCCACCAGGCCACCGCTGCCAGCGTGGCCATGACCAAAACACCGATTAAAAATGGCTTGGCCACTCGGTCGGCAAGTTGCGCCAAACGCGGTTTTTGCAGCGAGGCATCTTCCATCAAGGCCACAATTTTGGAGAACTGCGTGCCCTCCCCCACTTGGGTCACGCGCACCATCACCGTCGCGGTCAAGTTATGGCTACCGGCCACCACGGTGTCACTGACAGCGCGAGACTGTGGGCGAGACTCGCCCGTGAGCAGGGCCTCGTCCGCCAAGGTTTGGCCTTGCAAGACGATGCCATCCGCAGGGAAACTTTCACCAGCCAACACACGAATCACATCGTTCACCAACACGCGACGCACCGCAACACGCTCAAAGCTGCCATTGGCTTGTTGACGCTCCACGCTGTCGGGCAGGCGGTTCATCAAAACTTCAAGCGCGCCCGCGGTGCGATCACGCAGGCGCAACTCCAGCCAGCGGCCGGTCAACAGGAAAAACACAAACATGGTCAACGAGTCGTAATACACCTCGCCACCAAACATGCCGTTAGGCTCGAACGTGGCCGCAGAACTCAGTGCAAACGTGATCACCATGCCCAAAGCGACTGGAAAGTCCATGCTGATGCGACGCTGGCGAATATCCCTCAAGGCATTGCTGAAAAACGGCCCGCATGAAAAAAGCACCACCGGCAAGGTCAACACCCACGATGCCCAGCGCAACAAAAACACCATGTCTGGCGTGATGTCACCCTCACCTGACACATAGGCCGGATAGGCATACATCATCACTTGCATCATGCAAAAACCAGCCACCAACCAACGCCACAAGGCGCGCCGCGTTTCAAGTTGCCGCGCTTGGCGCAAGGTGCTGTCAGCCGCAGGCAAAGCACCGTAGCCGGCTTTGGCAATGGCCGCCATCCACACCGACGGTGAGACAAGCGCTTCCGACCAGACAATCTTTGCGCGGTGCGTCGTGGCATTGACCTCTGCCGACTGCACGCCAGGCACCGCCAACAAAGCATCTTCAATCGCAAAAGAACAAGCGGCGCAGTGCATGCCTTGAATCACGACATGCGAGTCCCACACTTGGGCAGCGGTTTGAAGTGATGTGGACGCGTGGGCTTGACTAAAACGTAACCACTCGTGGCGGTCATCCAACAAATGGGCCGTCGATGAATCTGAATGCATATATGCTGTAGCCTAGCGCGTCCATCTTGCTTAAGCTTGACTTACGTCAAGACACAGCAAAACCCAAGCGCTAAGCTGAACTTGTTCATAACTTAGGAGTCACTGATGTACACACGAATTTTGGTCGCCACCGACGGATCCACGTTGTCAAAAAAAGCCATCACCAGCGCTATTGCCTTGGCCGCCTTGAGTGGCGCTGAGTTGGTCGCTGTCAAAGTGACGCCGCGTTACCCACAAAGTTATTTCGAAGGCTCTTTGCCACTGAACCCTACCGAAGTCGCAAAAATTGAAAAGCAGTGGGCCGATGACGCACAAAAAATGCTCGACACCGTGGTCAAAGCGGGCAAGGCCAAAGGCGTGAGCGTCAAGCCTGTAGTGGTGAAATCCGACATCGTGTCAGACGCCATCATCGCCACGGCTAAAAAGCAAAAAGCCGACTTGATCGTGATGGCCTCGCACGGCCGCCGCGGCATCAAGCGCTTGTTGTTGGGCAGCGAAACCAACCAAGTGCTGACACACGCCAGCGTGCCTGTGTTGGTCTTGCGCTAAACCTTCGCGATCAGGCGGTGATGCGTGACTTGGCCGCTTGGTACTCACGCTTCAAACGTGCCACCAACTCGGCAGCCGGCACCACTGCTTTGATCGCGCCAATGCCTTGACCGCAGCCCCAGATGTCTTTCCAGGCTTTTTTGGCATCCCCACCAAAATTCATTTTGCTGGGGTCACTCTCTGGCAAGTTCTCGGGGTCCAAGCCGGCGTTGCGGATGGACGGGGCCAAGTAATTGCCGTGCACGCCGGTGAACAAGTTGCTCAACACAATGTCGTCTGAGGTGCTGTCAACCACGGCTTGTTTGTAGTCCTCTGCCGCACGGGCCTCTTCTGTCGCAATGAACGCAGAACCGATGTAGGCGAAATCTGCCCCCATGGCTTGCGCAGCCAACACGGCGCCGCCCGTGGCAATGGAGCCGCTCAGCGCGACAGGGCCGTCGAACCACTCGCGAATCTCTTGAATCAAAGCAAATGGGCTTTTCACGCCAGCATGTCCGCCCGCGCCGGAGGCCACGGCAATCAGGCCATCGGCGCCCTTCTCGATCGCTTTTTTCGCAAACTTGTTGTTGATCACGTCGTGCATCACGATGCCGCCATAGCTGTGCGCCGCCTCGTTCACATCTTCACGCGCACCCAACGAGGTGATGATGATCGGCACTTTGTACTTCACACACAAGGCCATGTCGTGCTCTAAGCGGTCGTTGCTTTTGTGCACGATTTGATTGATCGCAAAAGGCGCAGCCGGTTGGTCTGGATGCTCACGGTTGTGCGCAGCCAAGGCCTCGGTGATTTCGATCAACCACTCTTCAAGTTGTTCTGCAGGACGCGCATTCAGCGCCGGCATAGAACCAACAACACCCGCTTTGCACTGCGCAATCACCAACTTGGGGTTGCTGATGATGAACAAGGGCGAAGCGATGACGGGGAATTTGAGCTGCTGAAATACTGCTGGCAATTGAGACATGTCGTGGACTTTCAAAGATGAAGGGAACGCAGATCAGGGGAGGTGAAGTAAAAACGTGAGGGGGTTTAAAAAGCGTCTAAAGCCAACTCAGTCACGCTGTCCGCACCTTCCACGATGCTGTCACGCATGCCTGGCACTTTGGTCAGGATGTGGTCCGCGTAAAAACGTGCCGTGGTGATTTTGGCTTGCATGAAGACCGCCTCTTCGCCTTTGGCCAACTGCGCTTCAGCGACCAACAAAGCACGCGCCATTTGCCAACCGGCCACCAAGTTGCCGGTGAGCATGAGGTAAGGCACGCTGCCAGCAAACACAGCATTGGGACTGGTTTTGGCACCCGACACCACAAAATCGACCACGTTCAAGAAAGCTTCGCGAGCCGCTTGCAAACGGGCAGCAACGGACTTGGCATTGGCACTGCCGCTGTTCAGAAGATCAGCTTCTGTCTTCGCGATTTGTGCCGCAATGCCTTTGGCCGTTTGGCCACCATCGCGACCAGTTTTGCGGCCCACCAAGTCATTCGCCTGAATGGCCGTGGTGCCTTCGTAGATGGTCAAAATCTTGGCGTCACGGTAGTACTGCGCCGCACCGGTTTCTTCGATGAAGCCCATGCCGCCGTGCACTTGCACGCCCAAGCTGGTGACTTCCAAACTCATCTCGGTGCTGAAGCCTTTGACCAAGGGCACCAAAAATTCGTAGAAAGCCAAGTTTTCTTTGCGCGCCTCAGCATCGGGGTGATGGTGCGATGCGTCGTACGCGGCGGCAGCCACAGAGGCCATCGCACGGCAGCCTTCGGTGTAGGCGCGCATGGTCATCAACATACGGCGAACGTCGGGGTGGTGAATGATGGGCGCGCTGGTCTTCATGCTGCCGTCCACAGGGCGGCTTTGCACGCGGTCGCGCGAGAAAGTCACAGCCTTTTGGTACGCACGCTCGGCAATAGAAATGCCTTGCACGCCCACGGCGTAACGCGCCGCGTTCATCATGATGAACATGTACTCCAAGCCACGGTTTTCTTCGCCAACGAGGAAACCAATCGCACCGCCGTGGTCGCCATACTGCAACACCGCTGTAGGGCTGGCTTTGATGCCCATCTTGTGCTCGATGCTCACGCAGTGCACATCGTTGCGTGCGCCCAATGAGCCATCTTTGTTCACCATAAATTTGGGCACCACAAACAAACTGATGCCCTTTACGCCTTCAGGGGCGCCTTGCACACGCGCCAGCACGAGGTGGACGATGTTCTCGGCCATGTCGTGTTCGCCGTAGGTGATGAAAATCTTGGTGCCAAAGACCTTGTAAGTGCCATCTGCCAAAGGCTCAGCACGGGTGCGCACCGCCGCCAAATCAGAGCCAGCTTGTGGCTCCGTCAAGTTCATGGTGCCGGTCCACTCGCCGGAGATGAGCTTCTCAAGGTAGGTGGCTTTGAGGTCGTCAGAGCCTGCGGTCAACAAAGCTTCAATCGCGCCGTCGGTCAACATGGGGCACAAAGCAAAACTCATGTTGGCCGAGTTGAGCATTTCGCCGCAAGCCGCGCCGATGGTTTTGGGTAAGCCTTGGCCACCGAATTCTGCAGGGTGCTGCAGGCTTTGCCAGCCGCCTTCGGTGAATTGGGCGTAGGCCTCTTTGAAACCAGGCGTGGTGGTGACGTTGCCATCTTTGAAGAACGAAGGGTTCTTGTCGCCCTCCCAGTTCAAAGGCACCAGCACCGACTCGTTCAACTTGGCGCACTCTTCCAGCACAGCTTGCGCAGTTTCTAAACCGGCATCTTCAAAACTGGGCAGTTGGGCGATCTGGTCGAGTCCGGCCAGGTGCTGCATGTTGAACAACATGTCTTTGACGGGGGCGATGTAGCTCACGGTGAGTCTCCAAAAATCAAGGCAAACAAGAAAAAAGGCACCCCGCAGAGTGCCTTTTGAACAACAGGCTTAAAGCGCCGAAACCAACTCTGGCACAGCCGTGAAGAGATCAGCCTCCAAGCCGAAATCGGCCACTGAGAAGATCGGGGCTTCAGGGTCTTTGTTGATCGCCACGATCACTTTGCTGTCTTTCATACCGGCCAAATGCTGAATGGCGCCGCTGATACCGCAGGCGACATACAACTGAGGCGCCACGATCTTGCCGGTTTGCCCCACTTGCCAGTCGTTGGGGGCATAGCCCGCATCGACCGCAGCGCGGCTGGCACCCATCGCAGCACCGAGCTTGTCGGCCAAGGGCGTCATGACTTCGGCGAACTTTTCAGCAGAGCCCAAAGCACGACCACCTGACACGATGATCTTGGCGGCTGTCAATTCAGGACGGTCGCTCTTGGTGACTTCGCGGCCCACAAAACTGCTCTTGCCAGAATCGGCCACAGCGGCCACGCTCTCCACAGCGGCCGAGCCACCGGAGGCGGCAGCGGCATCAAAGCCCGTGGTACGCACGGTGATGACTTTGACGGCATCCAAAGATTGCACCGTCGCCATGGCGTTGCCGGCATAGATGGGGCGCTCAAACGTGTCGGCGCTGTCAACGCGGGTGATGTCGCTGATTTGCGCGACATCCAATTTGGCCGCCACGCGTGGGGCCACGTTTTTGCCGCCTGCGGTGGCAGGGAACAGCAAGTGGCTGTAACCCGCGGCCACGGCCAGCACTTGGGCGGCCACGTTTTCGGCCAAGCCGTCAGCCAAGGTGGCGCCATCGGCGTGCAGCACTTTGGTAACGCCTGCAATTTGTGCAGCGGCAGCGGCGGCGGCGGCGGCGTTGAGCCCCGCCACCAACACATGCACTTCACCGCCCAAAGCGGCAGCAGCGGTCACGGTGTTGAGGGTGGAAGGCTTGATGGAAGCGTTGTCGTGTTCAGCAATCACGAGAGATGTCATGGTGTTTCTCCTGCGTAGTTCTAATTAGATGACTTTGGCGACGTTTTTGAGCTTGTCGACCAAGGTGGCCACATCGGGCACTTTGATACCAGCGCTGCGCTTGGGTGGCTCGCTGACCTTCAAGGTCTTGATGCGCGAGGTCACGTCGACGCCGAGGTCTTCGGGCTTGAACACATCGAGTTGCTTTTTCTTGGCCTTCATGATGTTGGGCAAGGTCACATAGCGTGGCTCGTTCAAGCGCAGATCGGTGGTGATGACCGCAGGCAAGCTGACCGAGAGGGTTTCCAAACCGCCGTCAACTTCACGGGTCACGCTGGCTTTGCCATCGGCCACTTCGACTTTGGAAGCGAACGTGGCTTGAGGCAAGTCTGCCAAAGCGGCCAACATTTGGCCCGTTTGGTTGCAGTCGTCGTCAATCGCTTGCTTGCCCAAGATCACCAAACCGGGCTGCTCTTTGTCCACCAGTGCTTTGAGCAACTTGGCCACGGCCAAGGGCTGCAATTCTTCAGCGGTTTCCACCAAAATGCCGCGGTCCGCACCGATGGCCATGGCTGTGCGCAAGGTTTCTTGGCATTGGGTCACACCGCAAGACACGGCGATGACCTCGGTCACCACGCCCTTTTCTTTCAGGCGAACCGCTTCTTCGATGGCAATTTCATCAAAAGGGTTCATGCTCATTTTGACGTTGGCGATGTCCACGCCCGAGTTGTCCGACTTGACACGAACCTTCACGTTGTAGTCCACAACGCGTTTGACAGCGACCAATACCTTCATGGCAAAAGCTCCAAGTTTTAAGTGAAAACAGATTGACGTTTACGTAAACGTCACATTGTAGGGTTTAGGAACGGGATTTTTTAGAACGACCGTGCTTTTTTGGCTATTGTGCACAAAAAATTGAGGCCTCAAGACCGAAGCACCACTTCCTGTGGCGACTTCACCAACAGCACACCCGCACCACGCAGCGCAGCGAGCGCGGCAATGTTGACGCCGGAGCGTGCTGAAGATTGGCCATTGGCGGGGTCATCCATCCAAAAATTGAGGGTGAAGCGCAACCCTTGCGGCGCCACTTCGGCCAACAAAGTCACGGGCACAGGCTCGGGCATGACGCGCGGCGCGCTCAAAGCAGCGCCGACCAACAAGGCTTGCACTTGCGCCACATCGCTTTCCAAGCCCACCCAAAACGTGCAAGTTTGGAGCATGTTGGAACTCTCTAAAGAGAGGTTTTCCACGCGTTGCGTGATCAGCAGTTCGTTGGGCACCACCGACTCACTGCCGTTGTTGGCGCGCACCAAGGTGTAACGGGTTTTGATGTCGGTCACACGCCCCTCAAAGCCATCCACGCGCACGTAATCGCCAATGCGCAAGGAACGCTCTAACAAAATCACAAAACCGCTGACGTAGTTGGCGGCCAACTTTTGCAAGCCAAAACCAATACCCACGCCCAACGCACCACCCAAAACCGACAGCGCGGTCAAGTCAACGCCTAGAGAAGACAGCGCAAACAACGCGCCAATCACCAACAAAATGGCGCGCAAGGCATTGGAGGCCACGCGGCGCATCGACAAATCAGACACGGCGCGATTCAACAACCGATTTTCAATGGCCGCAGACAGCCACAAACTGAGCACCAGCACAAAGCTCGACGTCATCACCACATCGATGACGTGCATCACGCTGATGCGCGTCTTGCCCAAAGTAAAGGTGAGGCTATCTAGCTCCTCGATGGCGGGTGCCAGCAGCCCTGTGATCCACAACACCGCCAAGCCCCACGCCAACCAAGACACCACACGTTCAATAGCCCGTGCGCCTTGAGAAGCCGGAAAAACGGCAGTCAACACACGCGCAATTAACCGGATGATGACCAGCGACACCAAGATGGGCAGCACCACTTTGAGCACCGGCACATGTTGCACTTTGAGAAGCCCAAGCTTCAAGCCGAAGGTGAACACCAGCGACAGCGTGGGAAACAACAAACCGTCCACCACACGACGGCCAAACAGAATCGAGCCTCGTGCCGACGCACCTCGCCCCAAGCCCCAGCTGATCAACCAAGCGACGCCTAAGCACGCCAACAAGCCCAGCAGCTCCAACACGATGGCTGGGCTTTGTAAGTCCAGCCACAACTCTTGCAAATCACTCATGAAGATCCGTTTTCATCAAATATCAGCCAAAACACGCAAATGGGCTTCCACGCTGCGGCTCAGGGCGCTCAAGTCATAGCCACCCTCCAAACAAGACACGATGCGACCTTGGGCATGACGCAAAGCGATTTGACGCACACGGTGGGTGATCCAGCTGTAATCTTGCTCGGTCAAGCCCAGTTGGCCCATGTCGTCTTCGCGGTGGGCGTCAAACCCAGCGCTGATGAAAATCATCTCGGGCTTGAACTCTTCCAAGCGTGGCACCCAATACGTTTCAATCAGCTCACGCACATCCATGCCTTTGGTGTAGGCCGGCACGGGAATGTTGACCATGTTCTCAGCTGGATTTTCTGCCCCGGTGTAAGGGTAGAAAGGATGCTGAAAAAAGCTCACCATCAGCACGCGGTCGTCGCCCGCCAAGATGTCTTCGGTGCCGTTGCCGTGGTGCACGTCAAAGTCGACCACGGCCACGCGCTTCAAGCCGTGACGCTCCAGCGCATATTTCGCCGCAATTGCCACGTTGTTGAAAAAGCAAAAACCCATGGCTTGCTTGCGGGTGGCGTGGTGCCCAGGCGGGCGCACGGCGCAAAACGCGTTTTCGAGCTCACCAGCCAGCACGGCATCGGTGGCCGCAATGGCCGCACCTGCCGAGCTGAGCGCGGCTTTCCAAGTGTGCGCATTGATGGCGGTGTCGGCATCTAAGTGCGAATAAGCGGGGCCACCGGCTTCGATGTCTTCTTGCAAGCGGTCGCTGGTGCCACGCAAGGCCGCGATGTACATGCGGTCGTGGGCCAACTCAATGTCTGCCAAGGGGGCTTCGGGGGCTTGCAGTTGCGTGAGGCCTAAATCCACCCCGCTGATCAGGAGGCGGTCTTGGATCGCGCTCAAGCGATCAGGGCATTCAGGATGGCCAGCGCCCATCTCGTGCAACCAACATTCGGGATGGGTGTAATAACCAGTTTTACGCATCGTGTGTGTCTCGATTTCTCTCCGACTCAGCTTACCATGCAGGCCTTGCATTTAGCCCTTGGCAAACCCGCGTGACCTTCTCTACCCTGCGTACTTTTACCTGCGTTGCACTCCTTGCAACCCTCTTGGCAACCACCGCTCACGCGGCCCACCATGCCACCTCCAAACATGCGGGCAAAGCCACGCCGCGCCCTACCCAACACAAAGCCGTTCAAAAAGCCAAAGTCAACGGCCCCAGCTATGGCCTCACACCGCAAGTGACCGGCTTGGCTGACGAATTGGCTCAACAACACGCCTTGCCGGTCGCGTGGGTGCGCCAGCAACTCAGCGAAGCACGTCGCTTGAATGGCGTGCCGCAACTGGTGTTGCCACCTCCCGTCAGCGTGCCTAAAAATTGGCGGGCCTACCGCGAGCGCTTCATTGAACCCAGACGCATCGACGCTGGCGTTCAGTTTTGGCAAACCTACCGCAGCGCCCTCACGCGAGCCGAGCAGACTTATGGCGTGCCTGCCGAAATGGTGGTGGGCATCATTGGGGTAGAAACGTTTTACGGTCAAAACATGGGCAACTACCGCGTGCTCGATGCCTTGACCACCTTGACCCTCGACTTCCCCGCCGCGCACCCACGCGCCGCCGAACGACAAGCGTTTTTCAAATCGGAGTTGGGCCATTTTTTGGTGCAACTGCGCCAGCAATCGCGTAACGGCAACACCGCCCCCATCACCGGCAGCTTTGCGGGCGCCATGGGCTGGCCCCAATTCATGCCATCGAGCATCCACAAATTTGCGGTGGACTTTGATGGCGATGGCACCATCGACCTGCGCAACAGCCCCATCGATGCCATTGGCTCGGTGGCCAACTATTTCAAAGCCTTTGGCTGGCAAACCGGCATGCCCACGCACTACCCCGTGCGCTTTGACGAAACCCGCCTCGACAAACCCACCCTGCTCGCCCCCGACATCGTGCCCTCGTTCAGCGTCAGCAGCTTCTTGGCCAAAGGCGCGTTGCTCGATGGTGACGCGATACAGCACGCAGGGCCTTTGGCCTTGGTCGAAGTGTTCAACGGGGACGATGCGCCCAGCTACGTGGCGGGCACCGAAAACTTCTACGTGGTGACGCGCTACAACTGGAGCAGTTATTACGCGCTGGCAGTGATTGAGTTGGGGCAAGCAGTCAAAGCGGCGCTGCCCAATGCGGGTAACGCCACCAGCGCGGCGCGTTGAAGCAAGTCCTGAGCAGAACTGCCACCATGAACCCGTTGAACCCCAAAAAACTGCACCTGACCAAATGGACAGCAGTCACACCTGTGGCCAAACAAAAGCATTTCTTGGTCAGCCGAGTGATTCAACCCGAGTTGCCCACCGACCCCATTGAGTCGGTAGAAATTGAAGCCGTTTTTTCGAAGGCCACGCAGATCATTCCGTGGCGCGATTTACAAGACGACAGCGTTTGGCTGCAAGGTTGGGTTTGACCGAGCGCTGTGATCAGTCTTTGGGCAACTGACGCTGTTCGTGGACTTCACGCACCACGACGTCTTCCACCACATCCACTTTGAGCGCCTTGCTCTGAGCGTGTCCATGCGCTTCATGCCATTGCCCATCGCTGGTACGCGACCAACTGGACCAGCTTGAGCCCTGCCCCGACTGCATGCCTTTGCGCATCGCTTTGATCTGTTGCCACATCATCAGCACTTGCGGCTTTTGCCCCGTCACGAGCCAACGCAAACTGGCAAATGCCACATACAAGGCCAACCAGCACAACACACCGACGGCAAACAAAACGGCGAATGCCATGCCAATCAGCGCGAAGATCAAACGGGTGAAAAATGCCATGGTTTGATATTACTGCGCCAAAGCCCACTGCACATGCTCACGCACCACCTCACTCGCATGCGTGAGATGCGTTTGCAATGCTTGTCGCAAAGCGCCATCGTCAGACTGACTTAGCGCATTGCCAGCAGCCACGGCTAGGTTACGCACCCAACGCGCATGGCCAATGCGGCGAATCGGGCTGCCCTCGGTGTAGCGCAAAAACTCGTCTTCGGTCCACGTTAACAAGCGGGCGATGTCTTGCCCCACCAGCCCAGAGCGTGCGTCAAAGTCGGGCAGGCTGGAGGTTTGGGCAAACTTGTTCCAAGGGCAAATCAACTGGCAGTCGTCGCAGCCGTAAATGTGGTTGCCCATCAAGGGGCGCAGGGCTTCGTCAATGGCACCCGCGTGCTCAATCGTCAAATACGAAATGCAGCGCCGCGCATCCACCACGCCCGGCGCCACGATGGCTTGGGTGGGGCACACGTCTATGCACGCGGTGCATTGGCCGCAATGCGCGCTGGTGGGCTCGGAGGCCGGCAGGGCCATGTTGAGAAAAATCTCGCCCAAGAAAAACATCGAGCCCGCCTCGCGGTTGAGCACCAAGGTGTGTTTGCCGCGCCAGCCTTGCCCGCTGCGGGCGGCCAACTCGGCCTCCAAAACAGGTGCCGAATCGGTGAAGGCACGGTATTGAAACCCCTCGTCACCCAGCTCGTCACAAAGCGTTGCGGCATGCGTGGTCATGTGTGCGTCAATCTGACGCGCCAAGGTGTCTAAGCGCTGGCGCAACACCTTGTGGTAATCGCGCCCTCGTGCGTAGACCGACACCACCGCCTCATGTGGCTCGCGCAATCGCTGCCACTCTCGATCTTGCCAATCGGGCGGGGTATCGCGTGGTAAATAATTCATGCGTGCGGTCAGCACGCTCAAAGTGCCCGGCACCAACTCGGCAGGACGGGCGCGCTTCATGCCGTGGCGGGCCATGTAGTCCATCTCGCCATGGAAATTTTGAGCCAACCACGCTTGCAAATGCGGCTCGGCAGACGACAAATCCAAAGGCGCCACCGCAATTTGGGAAAATCCTAGGGATTTCCCCAAATTTTGTATTTCCGATAGCAATAATTGGTGATAACTGGACAACCGACATCCTTGAAGAATTCCGCCATTGTAAAAACCCTTGCCTGGCCCGATGAAGCCGCCACCGCTGCCTTTGCACAACAGCTGGCAGCCGCCTTGACGCGCGCGCCCGAAGGGCTGCACGCCTGCATCACCTTGCATGGCGACTTGGGGGCGGGCAAGACCACGTTTGTGCGCCACCTCTTGCGGGCACTCGGCGTGCAAGGCCGCATCAAGAGCCCCACGTACGCGGTGGTTGAGCCTTACCAAGTGGATGCAGGCCACATTTGGCATTTTGACTTTTACCGATTCAGCGACCCACGCGAGTGGGAAGACGCCGGTTTTCGCGACATCTTCGCCAGCCCAGGACTCACGCTATGCGAGTGGCCACAAAACGCACAAGGCGTCATGCCCACGCCCGATTTGGATTTGCACATTCAGGTCAGTGACGACGAACAACGCAGCGTCACCTTGGAAGCCAACACCCCTCGCGGACAGGCCCTCTTGGCATGAGCAAACCCTTGCACCGACGCACCTTGCTCAAAGGCGGCACCCTCGCCCTGCTGCTGGGCAGGGCCGACATTGCGCTGGGCGCCACCATCGTGGCCGTGCGTGTATGGCCCGCTGCCGACTACACCCGCGTGACGATTGAGAGCGACACCGCCCTCAAAACGACGCCGCTGTTTGTGGCCAACCCACCCCGCTTGGCGGTGGACATTGACGGCATTGAACTCAACCCCGCGTTGCGCGAATTGGTCGGCAAAGTGCGCTCGGATGACCCCTACATCACCGGCGTTCGCGTGGGCCAATACACCCCCACCACGGTGCGCTTGGTGCTGGACTTGCGACAAATGGTGCAGCCCCAGGTGTTCAACCTGCAACCCGTCAGCGTGGGCGGCGCGCGCTACCAACACCGACTGGTGCTGGACCTCTACCCCACCAAAGTGGCCGATCCGCTGGAAGCGCTGATCGTGGACCGACTCAACGGCACGCACACCCACGTACCCTCCATGACGGCCACGCCCTCTGTCTCGGCCTCGACCTTGGGCACCCCCTCTGACCCTTTGGGGGATTTGATGGCCAGCCAAAACCGACAACCCCAGCCCTTGGCTGCGCAGACGCCCGCCGCCAGCGCATCGGGCACGTCAGCGCCGTTCACATCGGCAGCGTCGGTCGCGAACAACACCGACAAAGGCGGCGAGCGTTTCATCATCGTGGCGCTCGACCCAGGACACGGCGGCGAAGACCCAGGCGCGATTGGCCCACGCGGCACCAAAGAAAAAGACGTGGTGCTGCAAATTGCCCATCGCATGCGCGAGCGCATCAACAACACCGTCATCAAAACCAAGTACGGCAATTTGCCCATGCGCGCCTACCTCACGCGCGACGCCGACTTCTTTGTGCCCTTGCAAGTGCGCGTCGATAAAGCACGACGCGTACAGGCCGATTTGTTTGTCAGCCTGCACGCCGATGCGTTTTTGACGCCACAAGCCAAAGGCGCCAGCGTGTTCGCGCTCAGTCAAGGCGCCGCCTCCAGCGCGGCCGCACGTTGGATGGCCACCCAAGAAAACCGCGCCGACTTGGTGGGCGGACTGAACATCAAAACCCAAGATGCCACCGTGCAACGCGCCCTGTTGGACATGAGCACCACCGCTCAAATCAACGACAGCCTCAAACTCGGCAGCGAAATGCTGGGACAAATTCGACGCATTGGCAAACTGCACAAACCACAAGTCGAGCAAGCCGGTTTTGCGGTTCTCAAAGCCCCCGACATTCCCAGCGTCTTGGTCGAAACCGCCTTCATCAGCAACCCCGACGAAGAAGCCCGCTTGACCAGCGAGAGTTACCAAAACGAACTCGCCAACGCATTGATGAAAAGCATCGAGCGCTACTTCTCACGCAACCCGCCGCTGGCACGCACGCGCAACACCTGAAACGCAGATGACTTCGTCGCACTTGGCTTACTTCAATCACGCAGGCGCATCGTTGATGTCCGACGCCGTGGTCAACACCATGACATCGCATTTGCAACTGGAAAGTCGCATTGGCGGCTACGCAGCAGCAATGCAAATGCAAACTTCACTGGACCGTATTTACAGCAATGCCGCTGCGCTACTAGGCTGTGACGCAGATGAAGTAGCGCTGACGGACAGCCATTCGAGGGGTTGGCGCGACGTGCTGTCTTGTCTGCAGTTTTCGCAAGGCGACCGCATTTTGGTAGCCCGCAGCGAATGGGGCGGCAACTACGCCGCACTCACGCACATGGCCCAACGCAGCGGTGCCTCACTCGAAGTTATCCCCACCACGGACACGGGTGAGGTGTGCTTGGACGCTCTGGCCCGCATGATGGATCACCGCGTTCGCTTAGTGTCCCTAACTTGGTTGCCCGCCAATGGTGGACTTATACAACCAGCGGCACACGTAGGCGCATTGACTCGCGCAGCAGGTGTACCGTTCTTTCTCGATGCGTCGCAGGCGATGGGACAGCTGCCCATTGATGTGCGCACGCTGGAGTGCGACGTGCTCACCGCGCCTGGACGCAAGTGGTTACGCGGGCCGCGTGGCACTGGTTTGCTGTATATCCGACGGGCTTTTCTCTCGACGCTGACACCACCCGTCGTGGACCACTTCACCGCGCCTTTTTTACACGGCGGCTACACACTGCGTGACGATGCACGCCGGTTTGAAACCTCCGAAGCATGCATCGCCGCACGCCTGGGACTAGGGCAAGCGCTTGAAGATGTGCTCGCTTTGGGCATTGACCGCATTAAGCAAGACATCTTTACAAAAAGCCAAAGCATTCGACAAGCGTTGTCTGGCATCGCTGGCGTGCAATTGCACGATCTGGGTGTTCATCAGTCTGGCTTGTTGTCATTCACGTTCGATCGCTGCACAGCCAAAACGGCGCAAGCACGGCTCAATGCAAAGGGTATTGAAGTCGCTTTGAACGGCATAGCTTTCACGCCTCTCGACATGCAAGCCCGAGGCCTCACAGACATTCTTCGCGCGAGTGCGCACACCACAACAACACAGACCGACATCGCGCGCTTCATCGATGCGGCCTCACAGATCGCTGCTAGCGTTTAAATACCTCATGACTCCCTTACAGCCCACGCACCAACCTCGCAACCCCTTGCACGGGATGACCTTGGAAAAAATCATCACCGAACTGGCTGACCATTACGGCTGGGAAGATCTAGGCCAGCGCATTGCCATTCGGTGCTTCACACACGACCCAAGCGTGGGCTCCAGTCTCAAGTTTTTGCGCAAAACACCTTGGGCGCGTGAGAAAGTGGAAAGCCTGTATTTGTTCATGCTGCGCGATATACGGCGCGAAGAATCTCAAAACAACTCAAATTAAAACTTAATTTTGATATTAATAGTTATTCATACAAATGAATAAGCAAATTCAAGGCGTATCTGCTGTAATAAATCATTCATTATCGTGATACATTGATATTACTGCCCACAGAATATATTCAAGATACCGTGTCCCACAGACAACGTTTTGCCATCATCGTGATCACATCGATCAGCTATTACTTGCTGTACCGATTGAATATGACCTTGTTTGGCTCTTTGAATTTTTCTCACCGCGTCGATTGGATATTTTTACCCAGCGGTTTGCGACTGGCATTTGTCTTGTTATTTCTCGCAGACGGTGCCATTGGCATCGCTTTAGCGTCCACGCTGATCACCTATTTGTTTTATTTCGACGGCAGCTACACGTCCATGCTGTTGAACGGGTCCATGGCCGGCATCGCCCCTTATTTGGCGCGGCACGTTGCCATTCATCATTTGCAGTTGGACGAGAATTTAAAAAATCTCAAAGCCATTGGCATATTAAAAATATCTGTTTTATTCGCTTTTATCAGCGCCTTGGTCCATCAGCTCTGGTATTTCTGGAACGGAAAAACAGATGACTTCATTGCCAGCGCTTTGGTGATGATGGTGGGCGATTTATCAGGCACCTTGATTGTGTTGTTCGTCCTCAAAATCATGGTGCCTAAATTCAATCTGTCCAATAAAAACGTCTGACTCACGCCTGCCCCACGCCTTTACAGCGCTTGGCGTGAAGCTTTCCAAGAGCCATAAATGGCCAAAGCGCCTGGAATCAAAATCATGGACCAAATGATTTTGTCGAGATGCAACTTCACCCAAGGAATGTTGCCAAAGAAATAACCCGCTGTGACGATGCCGCCCACCCACAAAGCACCGCCCGCCACATCAAAAAAACTGAACTTACGACGCGACATTTGCGCCACACCCGCCACAAACGGCGCAAACGTGCGCACAAAAGGCATAAAACGGGCAGCCACCAAAGTCACGCCGCCATAACGCTCGTAAAACGCATGGGCTTGGTCAAAAGCGCGACGGTTGAAAAATTTGGAGTCTTCCCACGCAAAAACCTTGGGGCCAAAGAAGCGGCCAATCGTGTAGTTGGTTTGGTTACCCGCCACCGCCGCGGTGAGTAGCAGCGCGACTGACAAACCATAGTCCATCAAGCCCACGCCGCACATCGCCCCGACAACGAACAACAGCGAGTCGCCCGGCAGAAATGGCATGACCACCAAGCCTGTCTCCACAAAGATGATGAGAAACAGAAGGGCATACACCCAAACGCCGTAGGCTTGCACGAAGCCCTCGATGTAGCGGTCGATGTGCAAAATGAAGTCGAGCAAGAGTGTGATGGGTTCCATAGGCTTGATTATCCCTGCCTCTAAAATCGCTCTGTGCAACCTGCTACCCAACCTCCACGCGCGATCCGCGAACTCCCCGACGAACTCATCAGCCAAATCGCCGCCGGCGAGGTGGTGGAACGCCCCGCTTCCGTGGTGCGTGAGTTGGTCGACAACGCCTTAGACGCTGGCGCCACCCACATCACGGTGCGTTTGTTAGCGGGCGGTGTGCGGCTGATCAGCGTGGAAGACAACGGCGTGGGCATTCCTGCCGAGGAACTGCCCATCGCGTTGAAGCGTCATGCCACGAGCAAGATCACCAGCCTGAGTGAGCTGGAGTCGGTGGGGACCATGGGTTTCAGGGGCGAGGCCTTGGCCGCCATTCAATCGGTGTCTGAGTTGTCCGTGTTGTCGCGCACCGCCGCACAAGACATGGCCATGCTGCTCGACGCGCGCAGTGGCGAGTTGCAAGCGGCAGCCCGCGCGCAAGGCACCACCATCGAAGTGAAAGAACTCTTTTACAGCACGCCCGCACGTCGCAAATTCTTAAAAACAGACAACACCGAACTGGCCCACTGCGTGGAGGCCGTTCGCCGTCACGCCTTGACGCGCCCTGAAGTGGGCTTTGCGATTTGGCATGAAGGTAAATTGGTGGAGCAGTGGCGTGCTCAGTCCACCACGGTGCATGCCGCCGATGCGCAAGCCCAAGTTGACACGGGCATTGACAGCACACCAGGAGACGCCCTTCAACGCGCCCAACGCCTTGCCTTGGATCGCCGTCTCGCCGATGTCTTGGGCGATGATTTCTTAGACAACTCGGTCGCCGTGAATTACCGCTCAGGCAACGTGACCGTGATCGGTCGCGCTGGCGTGCCCGACGCCGCGCGTTCGCGTGGCGACCACCAGTTCTCGTACGTCAACGGCCGCTATGTGCGCGACAAAGTGGTGACCCACGCGGCCCGCAGTGCCTACGAAGATGTGTTGCACGGTCACCGTCAGCCGGTCTATGCCTTGTATGTGGAGATCGACCCAACTCGCGTGGATGTCAACGTGCACCCCACCAAGATTGAGGTGCGTTTTCGTGACAGCCGAGAAGTACACCAAGCCGTGCGCCACGCGGTTGAAAACGCCTTGGCCGTGCCTCGGGCTAACTTGCTGGCGGCGGCGGCATTGACCGCTACGGATGCGAATTTGGCAGTTGACGATGCTGCGCAACTCAAGCCCAGCCCCAGCGCCTGGCCACAAGCGCATTGGCAACAAGCGGCTATGCCACTCGCGGGCAACCGCGTGTCCGACCTCAGCGCCTTGTGGCAATCCACCGCACCCAAAGGCTTGCCAGCACAAGAGGCTGCACACACCCCATTTGATGCAACAGCGATTAGCGGTCGCGATGCGGGTTCTACTTTTTTCAACGACACCACGTTCGCAGGCACCGGTGCCACCTCGCCCCTCACGACCAGCGCCAGTCACGCATCGTTGAGCGCCGCAAGCGCGCCTTCGCCCGAATCTTGGCCTTTGGGCAAAGCGTTGGCACAACTGCATGGCGTGTACATCTTGGCGGAAAACGCCCAAGGCTTGATCTTGGTCGACATGCACGCGGCGCACGAGCGCATCGTCTACGAGCAACTTAAAACCCAAGTAGACACGCAACACATGGCCAGCCAGCCGCTGTTGATTCCCGCCAGCTTTCCGGCCACTGCACAAGAAATCGCCACGGCTGAAGCCAATGTGCAAACCCTGCACGAATTGGGTTTGGAAATCTCGGCCCTGTCCGCCAAAACCTTGGCCGTCCGAGCCGTGCCCAGCAGCTTGGCGCAAGGTGATGCCGTCGCGCTGGCCCGCAGCGTTTTGGCCGAGCTCTCGCAACACGATGCCAGCACCGTGGTGCAACGCGCCCGCAACGAGCTGCTGGCCACCATGGCCTGCCACGGCGCGGTGCGCGCCAACCGACGCCTGACCCTCGACGAAATGAACGCGCTGCTGCGCCAAATGGAAGTCACCGAACGCTCCGACCAATGCAACCACGGCCGCCCCACTTGGCGTCAACTCACCATGCGCGAACTTGACGCTCTCTTTTTGCGCGGCCGTTGATGTCACCCCCACTCATTGTTGCCCTGCTGTCGTTGTTGTTGGGCATTCAGCCCGTCGCCACGGACTTGTATTTACCGGCCCTGCCCGCCATCACTGCCGAGCTTGGGGCATCGGTCGCGCAAGCCCACCTGACGCTGAGTGCGTTGCTGCTGGCGTTTGGCAGCTCGCAATTGGTGTGGGGCCCGCTGTCTGATCGCTTTGGACGCAAACCGATTTTGCTGTGCGGCTTGGCAGCCTTCACCCTCGCCGGTGTGGGTTGTGTGTTATCGACAGCCATGCCGCAACTCATCCTGTGGCGTGCGCTGCAAGGCGCGGCGATGGGCGCGGTGGTGATGTGTGGCCGTGCCATCGTGCGCGATTTGTACATGCCCGAAGTGGGCGCGCGCGTGATGTCCAAAGCGCTCACAGGTTTGGGCGTGATGGCCGCCATCTGTGCGCCGCTGGGAGGTCTGCTCACAGACCTCTGGAATTGGCATGCGGCGCTCGCCTTGGTCGCGGCATTTGGTTTGCTCTCTTGGGTGCTGGTCGCTTGGAAATTTAAAGAAACGGTTCAAGTCAAAAATCTGCAAGCGCTGCGCGGTCAAGTGCTGGTGCAAACGTGGTGGCACATCGTGCGTCACCCGACGTTTGTGGCGTTCACAGCGGTGTCGCTGTGCTCTTACGTGGGGCTGTTCACCTTCTTGGCGTCGTCTTCTTTTGTGTTCATTGGTCTGTTGAAATTGGCGCGCTGGGAATATGGGCTGCTGCTGTTTTCCATGGCCTTCGTTTATCTGAATGGCACGCTGCTGTGTCGACGTTTGTTGCAGCGTTTTGGGGTGCGACACACCGTGGCCATCGGCGGCGGCTTGAGCTTGTTTGGCGGCGGTTGGATGGTGTTGAACGCGTGGCTGGGATGGTTCAGCGTGCCCAGCATCATGCTGCCGTATTACGTCTTCATCTTGGGTCATGGCATTCACCAGCCTTGTGGACAAAGCGGTGCCATTGGCCCGTTCCCACAAGCTGCCGGTGCCGCGTCTGCTTTGGGTGGTTTCTTAATGATGGTGGCCGCGTTCGCCACAGGCCTGTGGCTGGGGACGCAAGCGAACGGCAGCGTCTTTCCCATGGTCAACACCTTGGGATTTTGGAGCCTGCTCACCGCACTGTCGGCATGGGGCTTGGTGCTGCGACAGCCTGGAGCGAAAACATGACCGCCCGCCCCTTAGACGCCATCGCCTTGTTGGGACCTACCGCCAGCGGCAAAACAGCCGCCGCCTTGGCCATTGCGCAATGGCTGCCCATCGAAATCATCAGCCTCGACTCGGCCTTGGTCTATCGCGGCATGGACATTGGCACCGCCAAACCCAGCGCGCAAGAACTGGCCCAAGTGCCTCACCACCTGATTGACATTCGCGACCCTTTGCAGGCCTACAGCGCTGCCGAATTCGCACGCGATGCGGCCCGCTTGATGACCGACATTCGTGCACGCGGCAAGCTGCCTTTGGTTGTGGGCGGCACCATGCTCTACCTCAAGGCACTGCGTGACGGCATCGATGATTTGCCAACAGCACAACCCGAATTGCGTGCCCACATCGAAGACCAAGCCATCGACATCGGCTGGCCCGCCATGCACGCCGAATTGGCCAAGGTCGACCCCGTCACGGCGGCTCGCTTGGCGCCCAACGATGCCCAACGCATCTCTCGGGCCCTAGAGGTCTGGCGCGTCAGCGGTAAAGCGCTGTCGCAATGGTTTGCTGAAGCCGCCAGCACGCGCGCGCAGCAAACTGCGCTGAATATGCCGCTGATCTCTTTGGAGCCGAACAACCGCGCTTGGTTGCACGAACGCGTAGGCCAGCGCTTTGACACCATGCTGAAGGCTGGTTTTATCGATGAAATGCTCGCCTTGCGTGCGCGTGGCGATCTGCACATCGACTTGCCCAGCATGCGCTGTGTGGGCTACCGACAAGCCTGGGAATTGCTAGAACGCGCAGCAGATTTCAACGTGCCCATCGACACCCTCTTGCCGCAGTTGCGCGAGTTGGGCACCGCCGCCACACGCCAATTGGCCAAGCGCCAACTCACTTGGCTGCGCGGCATGGATGAACGTTTGATCGTGCCTTGCGATGCGCCTGATGCACTGGCCCAAACGCAAACCTTGGTGAAGCGGCTTACTGCAGGGTCTCTTTGAGCGACTCGGGCATGGGCAAAGGCAGCACCGCAATGCCCTCGTCCAACAAAGCCTCGGTTTCTTGCGGGCTGGCTTGACCACGGATGTTGCGGTGCTCGGTTTCACCGTAATGCATTTTTCGCGCCTCTTCAGGAAAACTGCTGCCCACATCTTCGGTATTGGCCACCACTTGGCGCACCATTTTCAATAACGCAGCTTGCAATTGCGCAGGTTCAAGCGCATGAGGTTCTTGTGCGTGAGTGATCGCAGCCTCAGAAACGGTTGACGCAGATTCTGTTTGCATCGGCTCAGACTCGATTTGACGTGCAATTCCAGCAGAACGCTCGCCACGCGATGTCGTCAGGTTCAACCGAGGGGCGCTGAGTTTTTTGGTGATGGCCGCATCCGCACAGAGCGGGCAAGTGACCAAGCCTCGTGCAAGTTGACGCTGAAAGTCGTCCTCAGAGGCGAACCAGCCCTCAAAGCTGTGCTGCTGGCTGCAATGGAGGTCAAGAACTTTCATAAGCGCAAATTAAGCCACACAACGTGAAAACCACGCGCACAGGCTCAAACGCTTTGCCACGTCAGTGGCCAAGCGCCGCTGAGGTGGTTTTGCAGCCACAACAAGCCCGTGAGGGTTTTGGCGTCGGTCAGCTGCCCATCGCGCGACCACGCCAGCAGCTCGTCGAGGCTGGCCGTGAACACGTCTAAAAACTCACCCTCATCCAACTGGCGCTCGCCAAGGCTCAAGCCACGCGCAAACCAAATGTCAATGAACTCGGTGGAGTAGCTGATCACGGGGTGCAACACGCCGGCGTGCGCCCATTCGGTGGCGCGGTAACCCGTTTCTTCCAACAACTCACGCTGTGCGCAGGCGAGACGGTCTTCACCGGGGTCCAACTTGCCCGCCGGAAATTCGATCATCACCTGTTGCACGGGATAACGGTACTGACGCTCCATGACCAAACGGCCATCGTCAAGAAGGGCAATCACCATGACGGCCCCTGGGTGAATGACAAATTCGCGTGTCGCTTGCTCGCCATTGGGCAGCCGCACGGTGTCACGAAAGGCGTGCAAAAAGTGGCCTTTGAGCAACTCCACGTGATCGAGCGTGTGTTCAACCAAATGGTTGCTGGGTAAAGACATAGGTTCAGACATGAAAAAAGCCAGCGCAGAGGCTGGCTTGGTAGGAAGGTTGTGGATCAGGTGCCGAGCGTTGAGACGATGGCGCGTGCACACAAGGCCATTAAACCGCCGGGCAACATGCCCAAGATCAAAATCAAGGCACCATTGATCGTCAACACGACGCGCACATCAGAACCTGCAGACACGGTGGTGGCTGTGATCGGCGCATCAAAGTACATGACTTTGACCACGCGCAGGTAGTAGAAGGCACCAATCAAAGACATCATCACGGCAAACACGGCCAAAGCAATGGCACCCGCTTGACCCGATGCGATGAGCGATTGCAACACCGACAGCTTGGCGTAGAAACCCACCAAAGGTGGCACGCCAGCCAACGAGAACATACACACGGCCATCACGCCCGCATACAACGGACTGCGTTGGTTCAAACCAGCGAGGTCGGTGATCTCTTCGCTCTCAAAGCCTTCGCGGGCCAACAGCAAGATGATGCCGAAGGTCGCCAAGGTGGTCAGCACGTAAGTGATGACGTAGAACATGGATGAGCTGTAGGCATTGGCCGCAGCAGCGGTGTTGCCGTTGACCACACCCGAGAGCAAACCAATCAAGACAAAGCCCATTTGCGAAATGGTGGAGAACGCCAACATGCGCTTGAGGTTGGTTTGCGCCACAGCAGCCAAGTTACCAATCAACAAGGAGCCGATGGACAAGACCATCAACATTTGCTGCCAGTCCACCGCCAAAGGCAACAAGCCTTCCACCAACAAACGGATGGTCATGGCGAAGGCTGCCAATTTAGGCGCGCCACCAATCATCAACGTCACAACCGTCGGTGCGCCTTGGTACACGTCAGGAATCCACATGTGGAAAGGCACCACACCGAATTTGAACGCCAAACCGCACACCACAAACACCAAGCCCAACACCAACACTTGGTGCTTGATTTGGCCGGAGGCCACCGCTTTGAAGACGGTGCTGATGTCCAACGAACCCGTGGCACCGTAGAGCATGGACAAGCCGTAGAGCAAGAAGCCACTGGCCAAAGCGCCGAGCACAAAGTACTTCATGGCGGCTTCGCTGGCGGTTGCATTGTCACGGCGCAAGGCCACCAAGGCGTAGCTGGACAAGGTCAAGAGTTCCAAGCCGAGGTACAGCACGAGGAAGTTGTTGCCCGAGATCATGACGAACATGCCCAAGAGCGCAAACAAACCCAAGGTGAACATTTCGCCACCGCGCAACATGTCGCGGTCAGCCGCATAAGGACGGCCATAAACCAACGTGACCATCACCGCCAAAGCAGCAAAGCACTTGAGCCAACCGCCCATGGGGTCGGACACCACCATGTTGCCAAAGCTGTAAACGGTTTGGCCTTGAGAAGCCGCAGAAGCCTCCAAGTAAGCGACCACACCGATGGTGGCCATGGACAAAGCGTAGGTCAGCGTGCGACGGGGCGACTTGACAAACAAATCGACCAAGGCGATCACGATGGCCATCACAGCCAACAAGACTTCGGGATAAACCGCAGCAATGCTCAGTTTTTCAAACATATTCTTCTATCCCTTTTATTGGGGCAACTTCGACAGGGCAACGTGCTTGAGCAAGTCGGCCACCGAGGCATCCATCACATCGGTAAAAGGCTTGGGGTACAGGCCCATGGCCAACACCGCAATGGCCAGCAAGCTCATGACCAAGAACTCACGCGCATTGATGTCCGTCAACTCTTTGACGTGATCGTTGGCGATAGGACCTAGGTACACGCGCTTGACCATCCACAAGGTGTAAGCCGCACCAAAAATCAAGGCAGACGCTGCGGCCAGACCGATCCAGAAGTTGAACTTGATGGCACCCAAGATGACCATCCACTCGCCCACGAAACCGGCTGTACCTGGCAAGCCGCAGTTCGCCATGGCAAACAACAAGGCAAACGCCGCAAACTTAGGCATGGTGTTGACCACACCGCCGTAACTGGCAATCTCGCGCGAGTGCATGCGGTCGTACAACACACCAATCGACAAGAACATGGCAGCAGACACGAAGCCGTGGGCGATCATTTGCACCAAGGCACCCGACACACCAATGTCATTGAAGATGAAGAAACCCAAGCTCACAAAGCCCATGTGTGCCACAGACGAATAAGCCACCAACTTTTTCATGTCTTCTTGGACCATGGCCACCAAGCCCACGTAGATCACGGCCACGAGCGACAAAGCAATCATGAGCCAAGCAAATTCACGTGCGGCATCGGGAGCGATGGGCAAGGAGAAGCGCAAGAAACCGTAGGCACCCAACTTCAACATGATCGCCGCCAGCACCGCAGAACCACCGGTGGGCGCTTCCACGTGCACGTCTGGCAACCAAGTGTGCACAGGCCACATCGGCACCTTCACCGCGAAGGCAGCAAAGAAGGCGAAGAACAGATAAGTTTGCGCCGTCGCGCCCAAAGGCAATTTATGCCAAGTCGCCAAGTCAAAGCTGCCGCCCGATTGGGTGTACAGATAAATCAAGGCGATCAGCATCAGCAAAGAGCCGAGCAAGGTATACAAGAAGAACTTGAACGCGGCGTAAATCTTGTTCGGGCCACCCCAGATACCAATGATCAAGTACATAGGAATCAACGTGGCTTCGAAGAACACGTAAAACAGCATGCCGTCTACAGCCGTGAACACGCCAATCATCAAACCGCTCAAGATCAAGAAGGCGCCCATGTACTGGTTCACGCGGTCGGTGATGACCTCCCAACCTGCGAGCACCACGATCACCGTGATGAAAGCGGTCAGCAACACAAACCACATCGACAAACCGTCTACGCCCAAGTGGTAGAACACATTGAAGCGTTCAATCCAAGGCGCTTTCTCGACCATCTGCATGGCAGAAGACGCGGTGTCAAACCCTGCATAGATCGGCAACGTCACCAACAGGCTGACCAAGGCGCCAATCAAGGCCACCCAACGAACTGTTTTTGCGTATTCGTCACGACCGAAGGCCAACAACACGGCACCAAAGAAAATTGGTGTCCAAATGGCAAGGCTCAATAAACCCATTTTTTATTCTCCTTATTTGAGCCAGACGAACCACGTCATCAGCAAGAACACGCCCAGAATCATCACCAAGGCGTAGTGATACAGGTAACCCGACTGCAGCTGACGCGAGGCAGTCGACACCCAACCCACCAATTTCCAAGAAGCGTTGACGATGCCACCTTCGATGATGGCTTGGTCGCCGCCCTTCCACAGTCCGGTGCCCAAGAGGCGTGCGCCACGGGCCAAGATGTTTTCGTTGATCCAGTCCAAGTAGTACTTGTTTTCCAACAAGGTGTAGACGGGCTGGAAGGCACGCTTGATCGCAGCAGGCACAGCGGGGTTGATCATGTACATGTAGTACGAGCTCGCCACACCTGCCAAGGCCAACCAGAACGGCGCGGTGCTCAAGGCATGAATCGCCATGGCCACAGCACCGTGGTACTCATGGGCCAACTCGTGCATCACGGGGTGCTTGTCCGCGTTGATGAAGATGGCGTCTTTGAAGAACTCACCGTACAGCATCGGGTCGATCGTCAAGTAGCCGATCACCACCGAAGGAATGGCCAACAACAGCAACGGCACGGTCACCACCCAAGGAGACTCATGGGGGCTGTGATCGTGACCATGGTCGTCATGACCGTGGTGATCGTCGTGGTGTGCATCAGGGTTTTGGTCGTAACGCTCTTCGCCGTGGAACACGAGGAAGTACATGCGGAACGAGTAGAACGCCGTCACAAACACACCGGCCAAGACGGCGAAGTGCGCAAAGCCTGCACCGGGCAAGTGGCTCTCAGCCACGGCTTCGATGATGCTATCTTTCGAATAGAAACCAGAGAAGAACGGCGTACCAATCAAGGCCAACGAACCGAGCAACGAGGTGATCCAAGTGATAGGCATGTACTTGCGCACGCCACCCATCCAGCGGATGTCTTGGTTGTGGTGCATGCCCATGATGACGGAACCGGCACCCAAGAACAGCAAAGCTTTGAAGAACGCGTGAGTCATCAAGTGGAACACGGCCACTGAGTAAGCAGAAGCGCCCAAGGCCACGGTCATATAACCGAGTTGCGACAGCGTGGAATAAGCCACAACGCGCTTGATGTCGTTTTGGATCAAACCCAAGAAGCCCATGAACAAGGCTGTGATGGCACCGATCACCAAGATGAAGTTCAGCGCGGTGTCTGACATTTCAAAGAAGGGCGACATGCGCGTGACCATGAAAATGCCCGCCGTCACCATCGTGGCCGCGTGAATCAAGGCAGAGATAGGCGTGGGGCCTTCCATGGAGTCAGGCAACCAAACGTGCAGCGGGAACTGTGCCGACTTGCCCATCGCACCGATGAACAAGCAGATACAGATCACGGTCACCAACATCCAGTCGGTGCCAGGCAAAGTCAACGCGCCCAGCTCACCCGCTTTGGCAAACGCTTCGGTGTAGTTCAAGGTGCCTGCGTAGGCAGCGATCAAACCAATACCCATGATGAAGCCAAAGTCGCCCACACGGTTCACCAAGAAGGCTTTCATGTTGGCGAAGATGGCCGTAGGTTTGTTGAACCAGAAGCCAATCAACAGATAAGACACCAAACCCACCGCTTCCCAACCGAAGAACAGTTGCAGCATGTTGTTGCTCATGACGAGCATCAACATGGAGAAGGTGAACAAGGAGATGTACGAGAAGAAACGGTTGTAGCCCTCGTCTTCTTCCATGTAACCAATGGTGTAGATGTGCACCATCAGCGACACAAAGGTCACCACACACATCATCATAGCGGTCAGGCCGTCGACCATGAAGCCGACTTCCATTTTCAGACCACCGACCACCATCCAGGTGTAGAGGGTTTCATTGAAGCGCGCACCATCGTTGGCCACGCTGTTCAAGGTCATGGCAGACAACACGAAGGCCAACAGCACGCCCAAGATGGTCAAGGTGTGGGTCAGGCGACGACCGATCCAGTTACCGCCAAAGCGTGTACCGAACAAACCGGCCAAGGTGGAACCCACGAGGGGTGCCAATGGCACGGCCAAAAGCGTAGAAGCTTGAAGGGTTTGAGACATGATCGATTAACCCTTGAGCGTGTTGAGTTCGTCGACGTTGATGCTGGACTTGTTGCGGAACAACTGCACCAGAATCGCCAAACCGATGGCGGACTCAGCGGCCGCCACGGTCAAGATGAAGAACACGAAGATTTGTCCGTTCAAGTCGCCCAAGTAGTGCGAGAACGCCACAAAGTTCATGTTGACAGCCAACAGCATCAACTCAATCGCCATCAACAAGACGATCAAGTTTTTGCGGTTCAAGAAAATGCCGGTCACGGAGAGTGCGAACAAAATCGCGCCCAACGTCAGGTAATGGCCTAAGGTGATGCTCATGCTGATTTCTCCTCTTCGGCTGCGGGTGCGACGGGCGGTTTGACCGCATCCATCTTCACCAGCGCGACACGGTCACGCGCTTTCACGCGAACTTGGTCAGCCGGGTTTTGGTATTTGCTGTCTTTGCGTGCACGCAAGGTCAAGGCGATGGCAGCGATCAAAGCCACCAACAAAATGAGCGCAGCAATTTGCACGGGGTAGAGGTACTCGGTATAGAGCAACACACCCAATTCTTTGGTGTTGGAGACTTGAGCCACCACCACATGTCCCACCTCGGCGGCAGACGCTGGCGCAGCAGAAGCGGCATCCACAGCAGCCGATGCAGCGTCAACGGGCGTCGAAGCCACCACGGCAGCAGGCACCGCGATGGTCGCCGCAGCATGCACTTGGGGTTCGCTGATGCGGAAACCACCCAACAGCACAGCCGCCAATTCAAGCGCAATCACAGCGCCCATGGTGGCCGCCAAGGGGAAATGCTTCCAAAAACCTTGGCGAATGCTGTCAATGTTGATGTCAAGCATCATCACCACAAACAAGAACAAGACCATCACCGCGCCGACATACACCAGCACCAAAGCGATAGACAAGAACTCAGCGCGCAAGAGCATCCAAACGCCAGAGGCTTGGAAGAAGGCGAGTACCAAATACAGCGCAGCATGCACAGGGTTACGCGCCGTGATGACGCGAAACGCTGCAAACAGCATGGTGGCTGAGAACACATAAAAAAGAGCCGATTGAACGTCCATCATGAAATCTTTCAACGGTATTTGGCGTCCGCAGCCTTGTTGGCTGCGATCTCGGGTTCATAACGGTCGCCGACAGCCAACAACATCTCTTTGGTGAAGTACAGGTCACCGCGTTTTTCGCCGTGGTACTCAAAGATGTGGGTTTCAACGATGGAGTCGACAGGGCAGCTTTCTTCGCAGAAGCCGCAGAAGATGCACTTGGTCAAGTCGATGTCGTAACGCGTGGTGCGGCGGCTGCCGTCCGCACGTTGGTCGGACTCGATGGTGATCGCCATCGCGGGGCACACGGCTTCGCACAATTTGCAAGCGATGCAACGCTCTTCGCCGTTTTCATAACGACGCAGCGCATGCAAGCCGCGGAAACGTGGCGATGCAGGGGTTTTTTCTTCTGGGAACTGAATCGTGATGCTGCGCGAGAACATGTATTTGCCGGTGAGGGCCATGCCTTTGAACAGCTCGGTCAGCAAGAAGCTCGACAAAAAGTCGCGCAACGAGAAGGGAACAGATTGTGTAGTTGTTGTCATGGTGTTTGCCGCCTCAGTTCCAGATGTTCCAAGGGGTCTGCATCCAGATACCCACCACCAGCAACCAAACCAACGTCAGAGGAATGAAGATCTTCCAGCCCAAACGCATGATCTGGTCATAGCGGTAACGTGGGAACGTGGCGCGCACCCACAAGAACATGGTCACGACCACGAAGGTCTTAAGCCCGAGCCAAATCCAGCCGGGGATCATGTTGAACAACGCATTGTCAAAGGGTGACAACCAGCCGCCCAAGAACATCACGACGGTCAACATCGACACCAAGATCATGTTGGCGTATTCGGCCAAGAAGAACATCGCGAACGACATGCCCGAGTACTCGATCATGTGACCGGCCACGATTTCAGACTCACCTTCCACCACGTCAAACGGGTGGCGGTTGGTTTCAGCCAAACCGGAGATGAAGTAAATGATGAACACGGGGAACAAAGGCAACCAGTTCCACGACAAGAAGCCCAAGCCCTTGTCAGCCATCATGCCTTTGGCTTGGCCCATGACGATGTCGCTCATGTTGAGACTCGAAGACACCATCAAGACGATCACAAAACAAAAGCCCATCGCGATTTCGTAGCTCACCATTTGCGCCGAAGCACGCATGGCACCCAAGAATGCATATTTGGAGTTGGAAGCCCAACCCGCAATGATCACGCCATACACCTCTAACGATGTGATGGCCATCAAGAACAGCAAACCTGCATTGACGTTGGCCAATGCCACATCAGGACCAAATGGAATCACAGCCCACGCAGCCAGAGCCGGCATGATGGTCATGATGGGGCCCAACAAGAACAAACCTGTGGAAGCTTTGGTGGGGATGATGATCTCTTTGGTCAACAACTTGAGCGCGTCAGCGATCGGTTGCAACAAACCAAATGGACCGGTACGGTTCGGGCCCTTGCGAATTTGGGTGTAGCCAATGGCCTTGCGTTCCCACAAGGTCAAGTACGCCACGCAACCGAGCAAAGGCAACAGCACTGCCACGATCTTGAGCAAAGCCCACAGAACAGGCCAAGCCAGTGTGGTCCACCACACATCCGTGCACAAGCCAAAGCCTGCGTTGTAAATGTTGTCAACCATCACAGGCCTCCCTTCGCATCAACCACAGGTTGCTTCGATTCATCCGCAGGTTGCTTCGCATCAGCCGTGAGTTGCAGCGATGGTGCGCGACGCACCAAGCTGTCGAGTTGGTAAATCGCCGCAGTGGCAGGCTGACCGGCCGCTGGGCTCACGTCCACTGGTGCCGTGCATGCGTTGGACAACAAGGCTTGCACATCAGCAGGGATGGCTTGAGCGCGGACTTCTTCGATGGTCTCGAACTCGAAGCCAGGCACGTGGAGCATGGAGCCCAACACGCGCAAGACTTTCCAGGCAGGACGCGTCTCGCCCAAAGGCTTGACCACACCGTGGAAGCTTTGTGCGCGACCTTCGGTGTTGATGAACGTGCCAGCAGTCTCAGTGAAAGGCGAGATGGGCAGCAGCACATCGCTGATGTCCATGTTGGCCTTGAAAGGAGACAAGGTGACGACCATTTCGGCTTGGCCAATGGCTTGTGCTGCAGCAGCGCCGTTGGCAGCGTCAAAGGCGGGTTCGGTGTTCAGCAACACCACGGCCTTCAAACCACCTGCCAACATTTGGCCTGCATTTTGACCGCCTGCTTTTGGCAAGGCACCCACCACTTGAGCGCCAACGGTGTTGGCGGCTTCACCAAGGTAACCCACAGTTGCGCCGGTTTGTGCGCCGATCCAGTTGGCCAAGCTGAGCAAGCTCGATGCTTTGGCGTGATGCGCCGCTGCGTTGCCCAACAAAATGGCTTTGCGCTCACCGCCTGTCAATGACTTGGCGATGGCTTGTGCTTCAGCGCTGTTGCCGTTGCCCGCCACAGGTGCAGCAGCACCGGTGATGGCGCCCACAGCCGCTGCGATGTCTGCCAAGGCTTGCACCCAGTTGGCGGCATCTGCCACCAAGGTGTTGGCCACAGGCATGGCCCAGTCATAGGCTTGTGCGTTCAAGGCGTTGACCTTGCCACCGTTGCGCACCGCTTGGCGCAGACGTTGAGCCAACAAAGGTTGGTCTTTACGCACGTTCGAGCCAATCACCAAGACGCGTTGCAGCGTGGTGAGAGACGCCACAGAAGTCCCCAACCAACGGGCTTTGTCGTCGTGCTGAAAGTCTGCAGCGCGCAAACGTGTGTCGATGTTTTGGCTACCCAAGCCGCGTGTCAGGCTAGCGGCCAAGAACAACTCTTCAGCCGTGCTGTGTGGGCTGGCCAAAGTGCCGATGGCTTGTGGGCCGTGCTGGGCTTTGACGCCTTGCAAGCCATTGGCCACGTATTCGAGTGCAGTTTGCCAATCGACTTCTTTCCACTCGCCGCCTTGCTTGAGCATGGGCTTGGTCAAGCGGTCTGCGCTATCCAAAGCTTCGTAGCTGAAACGGTCGCGGTCAGCAATCCAGCATTCGTTGACGTCTTCGTTCTCCAAAGGCACAACACGCATGACTTTGTTGTTTTTAACTTGAACGATCAAGTTGGCACCAGTCGCATCATGCGGACTGACCGACTTGCGACGGCTCAATTCCCAAGTACGTGCGCTGTAACGGAATGGCTTGCTGGTCAACGCGCCCACGGGGCAGATGTCGATCATGTTGCCCGACAACTCGGAGTCCACCGATTGACCCACAAAGGTTTCAATCTCAGCGTGCTCACCACGGTTGGACATGCCCAACTCCATGACGCCGGCCACTTCTTGGCCAAATCGCACGCAACGTGTGCATGCGATACAACGGCTCATCTCTTGCATGCTCACCAAAGGACCGACGTCCTTAGGGTGCACCACACGTTTTTCTTCTTCGTAACGCGAGGTAGAACCACCGTAACCCACCGCCAAGTCTTGCAACTGGCACTCACCGCCTTGGTCACAAATAGGACAATCGAGTGGGTGATTGATGAGCAAAAACTCCATCACCGACTTTTGCGCTTTGACGGCACGGTCCGTTTTGGTGCGAACCACCATGCCTTGCGTCACGGGCGTGGCGCAAGCGGGCATAGGCTTAGGCGCCTTCTCCACATCCACCAAACACATGCGGCAGTTGGCCGCGATGCTGAGCTTCTTGTGGTAACAAAAATGCGGAATGTAAGTGCCAGCCTTTTCAGCGGCATGCATGACCATGCAGCCCTCTTGGACTTCAACTTTTTTTCCGTCGAGTTCGATTTCAACCATGGTGCTTATCCGTCAAACGTACGCCGGGACCATGCAGGTCTTTTGCGTGATGTGGTGTTCAAATTCGTGGCGGAAATGCTTGATCATGCCGCGCACGGGCATGGCGGCTGCATCGCCCAAGGCGCAAATGGTGCGCCCCATGATGTTCTCGGCCACGTTGTCCAGCAAAGCCAAGTCGCTTTCGCGGCCTTCGCCACGTTCGATGCGGTCAACCATGCGCCACAACCAACCTGTACCTTCGCGGCAAGGTGTGCACTGGCCACATGATTCGTGCATGTAGAAGTAGCTCAAACGTTGCAGGCTCTTGACCATGCAGCGTGAGTCGTCCAACACGATCACAGCGCCTGAGCCCAACATGGAGCCCGCTTTGGCGATGGAGTCGTAATCCATGGTGCACTGCATGATGACATCGGCAGGCAACACAGGCGATGAAGAACCGCCAGGAATCACAGCCTTCAGGGTGCGGCCTTTGCGCACGCCACCAGCCAACTCCAACAGTTTGGAGAACGGTGTGCCCATCGGGATTTCGTAGTTGCCGGGGCGCTCGACGTCACCGCTGACCGAGAAGATCTTGGTGCCGCCGTTGTTGGGCTTGCCGCATTCGAGGTAAGCCTGACCACCATTGCGGATGATCCAAGGCACGGCCGCGAATGTTTCGGTGTTGTTGATGGTCGTGGGCTTGCCGTACAAACCAAAGCTCGCAGGGAACGGTGGCTTGAAACGCGGTTGGCCTTTTTTGCCTTCGAGCGATTCGAGCAATGCTGTTTCTTCGCCGCAGATGTAAGCGCCAAAACCGTGGGCAGCGTGCAACTGAAAGCTGAACTTCGAGCCCATGATGTTGTCGCCCAAGAAGCCAGCTGCGCGGGCTTCTTCAAGGGCAGCTTCAAAGCGTTCGTAGCTTTGAAAAATCTCGCCGTGGATGTAGTTGTAACCCACGCTGATGCCCATGGCATACGCAGCAATGGCCATGCCTTCGATCACGATGTGCGGGTTGTGTTGCAAAATTTCGCGGTCTTTGCAAGTCCCAGGCTCACCTTCGTCGGAGTTACAGACCAAATACTTTTGACCGGGGAACTGGCGCGGCATGAAGCTCCACTTCAAACCGGTGGGGAAGCCCGCACCGCCGCGACCACGCAAACCCGACTCTTTGACCGTCGCAATCACTTGGTCTTGGGTCATGCCCGCAACGCCAGTTTCGGGATTAGGCGCACTGCCGTCTTGACCCAAAATTTTGCGCAAAGCTTGGTAACCACCGCGCGCCACGTAATCTTGCAGCGACCAGTTATGACCGTTCAACTCTGCCAAGATTTGAGGGCCAAGGTGACGGTCGTGAAAACACGTCTCTTCAGCCGTGGTTTGGAATTGAGAAAGCACTTGTTGGACGTTCATGCTCATTCCTTTGCAGCACGCAGGCCATCGACCAATTGGTCCAGCTTGTCATTGCTCATATAGCTGCACATGGTGCGGTCGTTGACCAACAACACGGGCGCATCGGCGCAAGCACCCATACATTCGCCAGGTTGCAAGGTGAACACGCCGTCAGCGGTGGTGCCGCCAACTTCAATGCCCAGCTTTTGCGCCAAGTGCATCAAAGCGCCCTGCCCGTTGCGCAACTGGCAAGGCAGGTTGGTACACACGTTGATCTTGAACTTGCCAACCGGTTGTTGGTTGTACATGTTGTAGAACGTGGTCACTTCGTGCACAGCCATCGGCGCCATGTCCAAGATCTTGGCAATGGCGCGCTCGCTTTCTGCGCTCACGTAGCCCTGCTCTTGTTGAGCAATCGACAAGCAGGCCATGACGGCCGACTGTTTTTGATCTGCAGGGTATTTGGCAACTTCGCGCTCGAAACGCGCAAAGACCTCGGCCGACAGCGGTGCGCTGTGGTGGATAGCTTCAGAACTCATCGGTCAATTTCCCCGAACACAATGTCCATGGTGCCAATCACCGCAACGGTGTCAGCGATCATGTGGCCACGCGCCATTTCATCCATGGCTGCCAAATGGGCAAACCCTGGGGCGCGAATCTTTAGACGGTAAGGCTTGTTGGCACCATCGCTCACGAGATAGATACCAAACTCACCTTTGGGATGCTCAACGGCGGCATACGCTTCGCCTTCGGGCACATGGAAACCTTCGGTGAAAAGTTTGAAATGGTGGATCAACTCCTCCATGTTCGACTTCATACCTTCACGGCTAGGTGCGGCCACTTTGTGGTTGTCCGTGATGACAGGACCGGGGTTGACGCGCAACCAATCGACGCACTGTTTGATGATGCGGTTGGACTGACGCATTTCTTCCACACGCACCAAATAACGGTCGTAGCAATCGCCGGTTTTGCCCACAGGAATGTCGAAGTCCATGCGGTCGTACACGTCGTAGGGCTGGTGCTTGCGCAAGTCCCAAGCGATGCCTGAGCCACGCAACATGGCGCCTGTGAAACCCAGGTTTTTGGCACGCTCTGGCGTGACCACGCCGATACCCACGGTGCGTTGCTTCCAAATGCGGTTATCAGTCAACAGCGTTTCGTACTCGTCGACCAATTTGGGGAAGCGCTGCGTGAAATCATCGATGAAATCGAGCAATGAGCCTTGGCGGTTTTCGTTCAAACGCGCAATGGCTTTGGCATTTTTGATCTTGCTGACTTTGTACTGCGGCATGGTGTCAGGCAAGTCGCGGTACACGCCGCCTGGACGGAAGTAAGCCGCGTGCATGCGCGCACCCGACACCGCTTCGTACATGTCGAACAAGTCTTCACGTTCGCGGAAGCAATAAATCAAGATATTCATCGCGCCGCAGTCGAAACCATGGCAGCCCAGCCACAACAAGTGGTTGAGCAAACGGGTGATTTCGGAATACATCACACGGATGTACTGCGCACGCTCTGGCACTTCGATGCCCATCATTTTTTCGATGGCCAAACAGTAAGCATGCTCGTTGCACATCATGGACACGTAGTCGAGACGGTCCATGTAGGGCAACGATTGGATGTAGGTTTTGCTCTCGGCCAACTTTTCAGTGGCGCGGTGCAACAAGCCGATATGGGGGTCAGCGCGTTGGACCACTTCGCCATCGAGCTCCAACACCAAACGCAACACGCCGTGTGCTGCAGGATGCTGAGGGCCCAAGTTCAGGGTGTAGTTCTTGATATCAGCCATGGTCAGTGCGTACCGCCGTAGTTGTCTTCACGAATGATGCGCGGCGTGATTTCGCGCGGCTCGATGGTGACGGGTTGGTACACCACACGTTTTTGTTCGGCGTCATAACGCATTTCCACGTGACCCGAGGTTGGGAAATCTTTGCGGAAGGGATGGCCGATGAAACCGTAATCGGTCAACAAGCGGCGCAAGTCCAAATGGCCTTCGAACACGATGCCAAACAGATCAAAGGCTTCGCGCTCAAACCAGTTGGCAGAGCTCCACAGGTCATTGACAGAAGCCACGACCGGCACGTCATCACTCACCGCAAACACGCGCACGCGAAGGCGCCAGTTGTGGCTGATGGACAGCAAATGAATGGTCACAGCGAAACGGGGAGCATCCGTGAATTTGGAATGGGCGCCGTCTTTGTAGCTGGAATAGTCCATGCCACACACATCGATCAATTGCTCAAAGCCTAAACGCGCGTTATCGCGCAAGGTTTGGCAAACATCGTGGTAATCCGCAGCAGAAACTGTGAGCGTCAATTCGCCCAAGGCCGAATCGAGTTGCTTGACTTGACCGCCCAGCACATCGTGCAAAGCCGCCTCAAGCGTTTGAATGGAATGACTCATCTTGAACTTCCTGCTCAGCGGGCAATGGTGTTTTCGCGGCGAATCTTGCTTTGCAACTGCAAGATGCCGTACAACAAAGCCTCAGCCGTGGGTGGACAGCCTGGCACATACACATCCACGGGCACCACACGGTCACAACCGCGCACCACCGAGTAGCTGTAGTGGTAGTAACCACCACCGTTGGCACATGATCCCATGGACAACACCCAACGTGGCTCCGACATTTGGTCGTAGACCTTGCGCAAAGCGGGTGCCATCTTGTTGCACAACGTACCAGCCACGATCATCAAATCGGACTGACGTGGGCTTGGACGAAACAACATGCCGAAGCGGTCGATGTCATAACGGGCAGCACCCGCATGCATCATCTCGACCGCGCAGCAAGCCAAGCCGAATGTCATGGGCCACAACGAGCCCGTTTTGGCCCAATTCACCACCGAGTCATACGACGTGGTGATGAAGCCTTCTTTGAAAACGCCTTCAAGTGACATAGTTGATCCTTATTCCCAATCGATGGCACCCTTGATCCACATGTAGGCAAAGCCTGCAACGAGGATGGCAAGGAAGATCATCATGTCGATGAAGCCAATGAAACCAATTTCCTTGAGCGCCACGGCCCAAGGGAACAAAAATGCGATTTCCAAATCAAACAAGATGAAGAGGATGGCGATCAAGTAATAACGCACATCGAACTTCATGCGCGCGTCTTCAAACGCTTCGAAACCACATTCGTAAGGGGAGTTTTTGGCCGGATCAGGACGATTCGGACCTAAGAGGTAACCCAGAACCTGGGGGGCAACCCCCACGCCAAGGCCCACAAGGATAAACAGGAGGACGGGAAGGTATTGTTCTAAGCTCATCTCAATCTCGCAGTATGACTATCTGTTTTAGTCAGCGAAGTTTGCCGTAACTGGTTGACACCAGAGTTACAGCAAACTTTTTTTGGATGGTGCCGTCGGCGAGACTCGAACTCGCACAGCTTTCGCCACTACCACCTCAAGATAGCGTGTCTACCAATTTCACCACGACGGCTTTGGGTTGATTGCTCAAGGAAAACGAAGAGGGATAACGCTTCCTGAACAGCTTTAGAGTTTACCCTGAAAAGGGCCCCAATCACTCTAAAAGCGAAAGGTTTTTACCTTACTTTGTTGGAATTTGTGCGGCACCTGAAGCAGGCACAACAGCAGGTGCAGGCACAGCACCATTTGCTTCAGTGACAGCAGGCGCAACAGCCGAACCTTCCAGCACGCTGCCAGAACTGGCAGGACGCAAATTACCAAAATAAGCCAAACCTAAAGTACACACAAAGAAGACCGCAGCCAACACACCTGTCGTGCGCGACAAAAAGTTGGCGCCACCGGTCGCACCAAACAAGCTGCCAGAACTGCCACTGCCAAACGCAGCGCCCATGTCTGCACCTTTGCCGTGCTGAACCAAGATCAGGCCAATCATGCCCAAGGCTGCCAACAACTGAACCACTTGCACGATGTTAAGAATCAAACTCATAAAAACTCCGAAAAATATAGATTTCAGCGCGCCGCAGCGGCAATGATGGTGAGGAAGTCAGCAGACTTCAGTGCCGCGCCGCCAATCAAGCCACCGTCAATATCAGGCTGACTCAACAGTTGCGAGGCATTGGCGGCATTCATGCTGCCGCCGTACAAAATCTGAACACGATCGGCATGCTCTGTTGCCGCATGCAATTGCGCGCGTAACACCGCATGCACCGCTTGCGCCTCTTCAGGCGTCGCGGTCTTGCCGGTGCCGATGGCCCAAACAGGCTCATACGCCACCACGATTTCACTGATGCAATGACCATTGGCGTGAATCACCGCCGCCAATTGACGCTTGACCACCTCTTCGGTTTTGCCCGCTTCACGCTCAGCCAAAGTCTCACCCACGCACACGACGGGCGTGATACCGGCAGACAGTGCGCGTTGCGCTTTCGAGGCCACTTGCTCATCCGTTTCGCCATGGTATTGACGACGCTCGGAATGACCCACGAGGCAATAACGCACCGCAAAGTCTTTGAGCATGGCAGCCGATGTTTCACCGGTGTATGCGCCCTGCTCATGGGCAGACACATCTTGCGAACCCAAGTCAATGCCTGAGCCTTTGACCAATTGCTGCACTTGCGACAAGTAACCCATCGGCACACACACAGCGACTTGCGCTTGCTTACCGCCCAAAGCTTGCGCCAAACCTTGTTGCACACCTTGCACCAAAGCTTCGTTGGCAGCCAAGCTGCCATTCATCTTCCAATTTCCTGCAATGAGTTTTTGCTTCATCACAAACTCCAAGTCAAAACGATTTTGCCCACATGCTGGTTGGACTCCATCAAACGGTGTGCACTGGCAGCACCGTCAGCAGACGCGGCATCGAAGGTGGAATGAATCACGGGACGAATACGACCCGCTTCAATCAAAGGCCACACATGCTCACGCAAATTGCGCGCAATCGCCGCCTTGAACGACACAGGGCGAGGACGCAAGGTCGACCCCGTGATGGTCAAGCGACGACGCAACACCAAACCCGCGTTGAATTCACTCTTGACGCCGCCCTGCACCGCGATGATGACCAATCGACCATCTTCGGCCATGCAGGCCACTTCGCGCGCCACATAGTCGCCCGCGACCATGTCGAGCACGACATCCACACCTTTGTCACCCGTCAGGCGCATCGCCTCGGCCACAAAGTCATGGGTCTTGTAATTGATGGCGTGATCAGCGCCGAGAGCCACACAGGCTGCGCACTTGTCGTCGCTTCCTGCGGTGACGATCACGGTGGCACCCAAGGCTTTGGCCATTTGAATGGCCGTCACCCCGATACCACTTGAACCGCCCTGTACCAACAAGGTTTCACCCGTTTGCAAACGCGCACGGTCAAACACATTGCTCCAGACGGTGAAGAAGGTCTCCGGCAATGACGCCGCTTCCACATCGCTCAAGCCCTTGGGTACAGGCAAACACTGGCCAACAGGGGCCACGCAATATTGCGCGTAACCACCACCGGCCACCAAGGCACACACACGGTCACCGACTTTCAAGCCCGCCTCAGCCATGGCCGAAACATCGCCTGACTCGATCACACCCGCCACCTCTAAACCCGGCACATCCGATGCGCCCGCGGGCACAGGATAGTTACCAGTACGTTGCAGCACGTCAGGGCGGTTGATGCCACTGGCGCTGACACGAATCAGCAACTCACCCACACCGGCTTGCGGCACAGGCCGCTGAGCAGGACGCAGCACCTCAGGGGCGCCTGGACTAGAGATTTCGACGATGTGCATCATGTGCAAACCTTGAACGTTGGATTAAGACTGTGCGTCGTGACGATCGCCATGATGCTGCTCGCCCGCAGGACGCTCCATCAAGGCTTTCATCGACAACTTCACACGACCTTTTTCGTCTGTTTCGAGCACTTTCACGCGCACGATTTGACCTTCAGCCAACACGTCAGTCACCTTCGCAATGCGCTCGTGGCTGATCTGGCTGATGTGCAACAAACCGTCTTTGCCTGGCAGCAAGTTGACCAAAGCACCGAAGTCCAAGATCTTGGTGATCGGGCCTTCGTAGACTTTGCCAATTTCGACTTCAGCCGTGATTTCGGTGATGCGACGCTTGGCGATTTCAGCCTTCTCGCCATCGGTGGCAGCGATGGTGATCGTGCCGTCTTCTTCGATGTTGATTTGGCAACCGGTTTCTTCGGTCAACGCACGGATGGTGGCGCCACCTTTGCCGATCACGTCACGGATCTTCTCGGGGTTGATCTTCATGGTGAACAACTTAGGTGCAAAGTCAGACACTTCGGTCTTGGCTTCGCCCATGGCGGCTTGCATCTTGTCCAAGATGTGCATGCGCGCTTCTTTGGCTTGAGCCAATGCGACTTGCATGATTTCTTTGGTGATGCCTTGGATCTTGATGTCCATTTGCAAAGCAGTAATACCGTTGGTGGTACCGGCCACTTTGAAGTCCATATCGCCCAAGTGATCTTCGTCACCCAAGATGTCGGTCAACACAGCAAAACGGTTGCCGTCTTTGATCAAGCCCATGGCGATACCGGCCACGTGTGCTTTCATAGGCACGCCTGCATCCATCATGGATAAGCAGCCACCGCAGACCGAAGCCATCGATGAAGAACCGTTGGATTCCGTGATTTCAGACACCACGCGCATGGTGTATGGGAACTCTTCTTTGGTTGGCAACACAGCCACCAAAGCACGCTTGGCCAAACGGCCGTGGCCGATTTCACGGCGTTTTGTAGAGCCCATGCGGCCCACTTCGCCAGTGGCGAACGGAGGCATGTTGTAGTGCATCATGAAACGGTCTTCGTACTCACCAGCCAAGGCGTCGATGCGTTGTGCGTCGCGCTCGGTACCCAAAGTAGTGACCACCAAAGCTTGGGTTTCGCCGCGTGTGAACAAAGCAGAACCGTGGGTGCGTGGCAACACGCTGTTGCGAATTTCGATAGGACGCACAGTGCGTGTGTCGCGGCCGTCAATGCGTGGCTCGCCTGCCAAAATTTGGCTGCGAACAATGCGGGCTTCGATGTCGAACAACATGTTTTCGACTTTGACCGAGTCAAACTCAACGCCGTCGGCCTTCAAACCAGCCATCACAGCGCCGTAAGCTTCACGGCAAGCGTGTGTACGGGCTTGTTTGTTACGAATTTGGTAGGCAGCGCGCAGCTTGTCTTCCGCTTGAGCAACGACCTTGGCGATCAGTGGCTCGTCCTTGGCAGGTGCAGACCAATCCCAGGCTGGTTTGCCAGCGTCGCGCACCAATTCGTGAATGGCGTTGATCGCGATGTTGCCTTGCTCGTGGCCGAACACCACAGCACCCAACATGATTTCTTCTGACAGCTGTTGGGCTTCAGATTCCACCATCAACACAGCGGCTTCGGTACCAGCGACCACGAGGTCCATCTGGCTGTCTTTGCGTTGTGTTTGGCCTGGGTTCAAGACGTATTCGCCGTTGATGTAACCCACGCGAGCGGCACCGATGGGGCCGTTGAAAGGAATACCAGAAATGCTCAAAGCAGCAGACACAGCGATCAAGGCAGCGATGTCAGCATCGACTTCTGGGTTCAACGACACGGTGTGAATCACCACGTGCACGTCGTTGTAGAAACCTTCTGGGAACAAAGGACGGATGGGGCGGTCGATCAGACGGCTGGTCAATGTCTCGTGTTCGCTGGGCTTGGCTTCGCGCTTGAAAAAGCTGCCGGGGATCTTGCCTGCGGCGTATGTTTTCTCGATGTAATCGACAGTCAAGGGGAAGAAGTCTTGGCCAGCTTTGGCAATCTTCGAACCCACGACAGTGGCCAACACCACGGTGTCATCCATGTTGACGAGCACGGCGCCGCCAGCTTGGCGAGCCATTTCGCCGGTTTCCATGGTGACCGTGTGTTGGCCCCATTGGAAGGTTTTGGTAACTTTGTTAAAAATTGACATGTGTTTTTCCTAATGAAATTTGGCAGGCCCCGGTGCAGCACACGATGCCATTCCAGAAAAGTGGGGGCTTTTTTGGAATGACACAGCTTTCGAATCTGCGCCTCGTTGTCTTGCCGTGGGTTAAAAGTTCGTTGTTGAAAGTGCAAAACGCCTGAGCTTGTTGAAAACTCAGGCGTTTTTCGCGAGAAATTTAACGATTACTTGCGCAGGCCAAGCTTGGCGATCAGAGCAGCGTAACGGTCAAAGTTTTTCGACTTGAGGTAGTCGAGCAATTTACGACGGCGGCTCACCATGCGCAACAAACCGCGACGACCGTGGTGGTCTTTGGCGTGCAATTTGAAGTGAGGTGTGAGTTCGTTGATACGAGCGGTCAACAAAGCCACTTGGACTTCGGGACTGCCTGTATCGCCTGCGGCGCGTGCGTTGTCTTTGACGACTTCAGCAATTTTTGCTGTCAACATGGTTTTTTCCTTAAATATTTGACTTGCGTTGCACCGTGGAAGTTGGTGCAACGTGCTGGTGCTTTACCCGAAAGTAAAGCCTGCTAAGTATAGCAGGACGCTTGGCATCGCTTCAATAGCGCTGCATTTGGCAACTGGTGGGCATTTGGGCGGCCTCGGGTGACAAGGACTTGATCACGCGAAAGCCGTAACTGGACCCTTCCACGTCAAAAGCCACACCAGGCTCCCCCTGATGATCCATTTGTCCGACCACCAAGGCTTGTTGAAACTGGTGATCCGCCGCACGCATGAACCCTTTTTGACCAAATTTAGTCACGCGCACCTGTTCTAAAGCACGCGCCACTGGCACCGCATCAGCTGTGCCTGCTTTTTCAACGGCCTGCACCAATGACTCCACCATCAGCTGCATGCGCATGTGCACGTAGTCATCGGCGGGTTGCGGGAAGCGCTGGCGAAATGTCTTGTAAAAATCTGCCGAAGGCTTGCCCTCAACGTTAGGCAACCAATCGGCCACAGCCACCACACGACCCACGCCCGACTGACCAATCGCGGCAGGCGCCCCTAAAGCGTTGCCGTAAAACGTGTAAAACTTACCGTCAAACCCCACCTCACGGGCTGCTTTGACCAACAAAGTCAAGTCATTGCCCCAGTTACCGGTGATCACCGCCTGGGCGCCACTGGCCTTGATTTTGGCGGCGTAAGGCAAAAAGTCTTTCACCCGCCCGACGGGATGCAACTCATCACCCACGATCTGCACGTCTGGGCGCTGCGCCGTCAACTGCCGACGCGCCTCGCGCGAGACCGCTTGGCCGAAGCTGTAATCTTGCCCCATCAAATACACGCGCTTGGTGTTTTTGTCTTGCTGAATCACCTGCATCAGCGCGGCCATGCGCATGTCGGCATGCGCATCAAAGCGGAAATGCCAGAAGCTGCAGCGCTCATTGGTCAACGCGGGATCAACCGCGGAGTAGTTCAAAAACAAGACGCGGCGCTCAGGCTCACGTTCGTTTTGCTTATTGACAGCTTCAATCAATCCGGCAGCGACCGCCGAACTGTTGCCTTGAAGCACAAAACCAGCCCCCTCGTCCACAGCTGCACGAAATGCAGAAAGCGCCTCTTCGGTTTGCCCCTTGCTGTCATGACGCACCAAGACCAACTCACGCGAGCCGCCGGGTAACTTGACCCCGCCGCGCTGGTTCACCCGCTCTACGGCCCACAACAAATTGCGATACACCGCCTCGCCCGTGTTGGCAAACGGGCCACTCAAACCCTCAATCAGGGCCAATTTAATGGGCGGCAACGCCGTCTTCACCTGCACCACAGACGGTGAAGCTTTAGGCGTCGTGGCACACGCGACCGAAGCCAATACGGCCCCACACGCCAAAACGGCAGACCATTTCAAAACAACACGAAAACACGCACCCATGACAAACTCTCTCATTTAAAAAATCAACCATCGAGAACTACGCATGCCAAGGTGGCATGGCGCCGAAGGTCACGCCAAATCAGCCAAAGGCCAGCGGGGTCGAATATCGAAACCGTAATGATGAAGCGCTTGGGCTTGACCGCCCTCGCCGCTTTGCAAGCGCATGGCTGCGGCCATGGCGATCATGGCGCCGTTGTCCGTACACAAATGCAACTCGGGGTAATGCACGCGCACACCTTGGCGCTTACACGCCGCATTGAGCTGCTCACGCAAGTGACGGTTAGCCCCCACGCCACCGGCCACCACCAAGCGCTTCAAGCCTGTTTCGCGCAATGCTGTCAGTGATTTTTTCAACAGCACATCCACAATGGCGGCCTCGGTGGACGCCGCCAAATCTGCCTTACGGGCTTCTAAGTCATCGCCCAACTTTTTAGCTTGGGTCATCACAGCCGTTTTCAAACCGGCAAAAGAAAAATCCAAATTCCCGCTGTGTAACAACGGACGCGGCAACTTGAAAGCGGCCGGATCACCCTGCTCCGCCAATTTGGACAAAGCAGGCCCGCCCGGATACCCCAAACCCATCAGCTTGGCAGACTTGTCAAACGCCTCACCGGCTGCATCGTCAATGGTTTCACCCAACAATTCGTAACGCCCCACGCCATCCACCCGCATCAATTGCGTGTGCCCACCCGACACCAACAACGCCACAAACGGAAACTCTGGCGGGTCGACGCTCAAAAATGGCGACAACAAGTGCCCTTCCAAGTGATGCACGCCCAGCACGGGTTTTTGCAAAGCGGCGCCCAATGCACACGCCACGCCCGCACCAACCAACAACGCGCCGGCCAAACCTGGGCCTCGGGTATAGGCCACGACATCAATTTCTTGCAAACTTTTTTGAGCCTCGGCCATCACCTCACGCGCCAGCGGAATCACGCGACGAATGTGGTCACGGCTGGCCAACTCAGGCACCACACCGCCATAGGCTTGGTGCATGGCAATTTGGCTGTACAAGGCATGTGACAGCAACTTGGGCAACACCGCTTGGCCATCCGCGCGCAGGTCGGCCTCAACGAGCGCTACACCCGTTTCATCGCAGGAAGATTCAATACCGAGGATCAACATAGGGGGAGAGTTTATGCGGCCAGTTCACTGCACATTCTGATCAAAGATCGACGCGCAATGCAAAGCGACCATTCAGACTGAAACAGCCTGAATGGTCGCTTGAACCGGTGAACGCGCAGGTTACTTCTGTGCAGCGTCCATGGCGGCGTTCAACGTAGCGCTTGGGCGCATCACCGCTGTGACTTTGGCCACATCAGGCAAGTAGTAACCGCCGATGTCGACAGCCTTGCCTTGAACGCTGTTGAGCTCGTCCACGATCTTGCTTTCGTTGTCTGTCAGCGTTTTGGCCAAAGATGCAAACTTGGCAGCCAAGTCTTGGTCTTCAGTTTGCGCGGCCAACTCTTGGGCCCAGTACATGGCCAAGTAGAACTGGCTGCCACGGTTGTCGAGCTGACCGGTTTTGGGCGATGGGTTCTTGTTGGTGTCCAACAATTTGCCGGTCGCTGCGTCCAAAGTTTTGGCCAAAACGGTCGCCTTGGTGTTGCCCGTTTTCAGGCCCAAGTCTTCAAAGCTCACGGCCAAAGCCAAGAACTCACCCAATGAATCCCAACGCAAGTGGTTTTCTTCCACCAGCTGTTGCACATGCTTAGGCGCTGAACCGCCCGCGCCTGTTTCGTACATGCCGCCACCGGCCATCAAAGGCACGATCGAGAGCATCTTGGCCGAGGTGCCAAGTTCCATGATGGGGAACAAGTCGGTCAAGTAGTCACGCAAGATGTTGCCGGTCACCGAGATGGTGTCCAAACCACGGCTCACGCGCTCCAAGGTGTAACGCATGGCGCGCACTTGAGACATGTGCTCGATGTGCAGGCCTTGGGTGTCGTGGTCTTTCAAGTAGAGGTCGACCTTCTTGATCAACTCGTTCTCGTGGGGACGGTAGGGGTCCAACCAGAAGATGGCAGGCATGCCAGAGTTGCGTGCGCGAGTCACAGCCAGCTTCACCCAGTCACGGATGGCAGCGTCTTTGACTTGGCACATGCGCCAGATGTCGCCTTCTTCCACGTTTTGGCTCAACAAAACTTCGCCTGTGGCCAAGTCGGTGATGTTGGCCACGCCGTCTTCTTGAATCTCGAACGTCTTGTCGTGTGAACCGTATTCTTCAGCTTGCTGAGCCATCAAGCCCACGTTAGGCACAGTGCCCATGGTCTTGGGGTCGAAGTTGCCGTGCCACTTGCAGAAGTTGATCATCTCTTGGTAGATACGGGCAAAGGTCGACTCAGGCATCACGGCCTTGGCGTCCTTCAAGCGGCCATCGGCGCCCCACATCTTGCCGCCGTTACGGATCATGGCGGGCATGGAAGCGTCCACGATGATGTCGTTGGGCGAATGGAAGTTGGTGATGCCTTTGGCAGAGTCCACCATCGCCAACTCTGGGCGGTGCTCGTGGCAAGCGTGCAAATCACGCTTGATTTCGTCTTGTTGGCTTTGTGGCAAAGCGGCGATCTTGTTGTACAGATCGGCCATGCCGTTGTTCACGTTCACGCCCAGTTCATCAAACAGTTTGGCGTGCTTAGCAAACGCTTCTTTGTAGAAAATCTTCACACAGTGGCCGAACACGATGGGGTGAGACACCTTCATCATGGTGGCTTTCACGTGCAAGGAGAACATCACGCCTGTTTTGTGTGCGTCTTCGATTTCTTTTTCATAGAACTCGACCAGCGCTTTTTTGCTCATGAACATGCTGTCGATGATCTCTTTGTCGAGCAAAGAAACTTTAGGCTTCAACAGAATGGTTTTGCCGCTCTTGGTGATGAGCTCCATCTTCACGTCACGGGCTTTGTCCAAAGTCAAAGACTTTTCGCCGTGGTAGAAATCGCCGTGGTGCATGTGTGACACGTGCGAGCGAGAGGCTTGGCTCCAATCGGCCATGCTGTGTGGGTTCTTGCGAGCGAACTCTTTCACAGCACGAGGGGCGCGGCGGTCAGAGTTACCTTCACGCAAAACGGGGTTCACCGAGCTACCGATGCACTTGGCGTAGCGAGCCTTGATGGCTTTTTCTTCGTCGGTCTTGGCGTTCTCAGGGTAGTCAGGCAGTGCGTAACCCTTGGCTTGCAACTCTTTGATCGCAGCAGTCAACTGACCCACAGACGCGCTGATGTTGGGCAACTTGATGATGTTGGCAGAAGGGTCCAGCGTGAGCTTGCCCAGTTCGGCCAAGTTGTTGGTCACGCGCTGTTCAGGCGGCAACAAGTCCGAGAACTCACCCAAAACACGGGCCGCCACCGAGATGTCGCTCTCGGCTACTTCGATACCGGCAGGCGCTGCAAATGTGCGAACGATAGGCAAAAACGCACGCGTGGCCAACAAAGGCGCTTCGTCCGTCAAGGTGTAAATGATTTTTGATTTTTCAGCAGCCATGTGTGCACTCATTCTTTTAGTGGATTGTGAGAAAAGAAATTCAGACTCGAACCTCCAACAAAACATCGGGATCAACCGCTGCTTGCGCCAGTTCTAAGCCCGCAACTTTACAACAACTGAGCCAGCGCTAGCCTTACGCAATGCTGTGTCACAACTTGGCACATCACTTGGCGCATAACTTGCAAGTTAGAGGAATGATTCCGTCCCGAAAGCCATGCTGTTGAAAGCCAAATCTCACAAAAATCAGCCACAGGCGGCCCTGCGCATCGTCGTGGTCGCGCCTGACTTGGTGGTGGAAGACCCCAGCGACGACCACGCCCGCAACCAAGCTGAGCGTTCACGCGCCTTGCGCATTGGGCTGCTAGAAAGCGGCTTCAACCTGATTGCCACCCTGCCCGCCGATGTGTTCTTGGCCGACCGCATCCACCAATTGCAACCCGATCTGATCATCGTGGATGCCGAATCTGAGGCGCGTGACGCGTTGGAGCACGTGGTGTTCGCCACCCGCGATGCCCGTCGCCCCATCGTGCTGTTCACCGACGACAACGACACCACCCATGTGCGCGACGCCGTGGCTGTGGGCGTGTCGGCCTACATCGTGGACGGCTTGTCGAGCACACGCATCCGCCCCATCTTGGACGTGGCCATGGCCCGCTTCGACTACGAAGAGCGCCTGCGCTTCGAACGAGACGACGCCCGCAGCGCCTTGCAAGAACGCACCGTGGTCGACCGGGCCAAAGCGCTGCTGATGGAGCGACAAGGCCTCAGCGAAAAAGAAGCCTTCACCAAACTGCGCAAAATCGCCATGGACAAAGGTCTGAAACTGTCCGACATCGCGCAACGCACCTTGGACATGGCCGATTTGCTGTCCTGAGTGCACCAAAGTAACAAAATCACCAAATCGGTGCCAACCCAACATCGCAGCCGCGCCAAAAGCCCCAGTTTGGGGCTTTTTTAATTCGGGAGAACCCTAGGCAGCTGGCACAGCAATTGCAATCAGTTCACAGCAAGAACCAATGACGGTTCAAGGACAAAGGCGTCCCCACCCATGCACCCAAGGTGCGTGCGGTGTGGACGCCTTTGTCGTTTCTGCCCCAGTTTTTAAATAGGAGTGATGTCATGACGAAACTTTTGGAGACCCCGATGAGCCGCCGCAACATTTTGCAAGCCGCCACCGCAGGCGCACTCACCATCGCCCCCGCCTTGCGTGCCGCGGTGTACGCCCAAGGTTCAGACAAACCTGAAAAAGAAGAAGTGCGCATTGGCTTCATTCCTCTCACCGATTGCGCCAGCGTGGTGATGGCCTCCGTGCTAGGCATCGACAAAAAATACGGCGTCAAGATCATCCCCACCAAAGAGTCCAGCTGGGCCGGTGTGCGCGACAAACTGGTCAACGGCGAGCTCGACTTTGCCCACGCCTTGTACGGCTTGATTTATGGCGTGCACATGGGTACCGCCGGTCCTAAAAAAGACATGGCTGTGTTGATGAATTTGAACCAAAACGGCCAAGCCATCACGCTGTCCAAAAAGCTCGCCGACAAAGGCGCGGTCGATGCAGCCAGCCTCGCCAAGTTGATGGCCACCGACAAACGCGAATACACCTTCGCCCAAACCTTCCCCACCGGCACACACGCCATGTGGCTGTATTACTGGTTGGCCAGCGTGGGCGTGAACCCACTCAAAGATGCCAAGGTCATCACCGTGCCGCCGCCCCAAATGGTGGCCAACATGCGCGTGGGCAACATGGACGGCTACTGCGTGGGCGAGCCTTGGGGCCACCGCGCGATTGCCGATGGCATTGGCATCACCGCAGCCACCACGCAAGACATCTGGCGTGACCACCCCGAAAAAGTGTTGGGCACCACCGGCGACTTCGTGAAGAAATATCCCAACACCGCACGCGCCGTGACCGCCGCGATTTTGGAAGCGGGCAAGTGGATTGACGCAGGCTTGCAAAACAAAATGAAGATGGCCGAAACCATCGCCGACAAGTCGTATGTCAACACCAGCGTGGACGTGATCAACCAACGCATCTTGGGCCGCTACCAAAACGGTTTGGGCAAAACCTGGGACGACCCCAACCACATGAAGTTCTTCAACGACGGCACGGCCAACTTCCCTTACCTCTCAGACGGCATGTGGTTCCTCACACAACACAAGCGTTGGGGTTTGCTCAAAGACCACCCTGACTATTTGAAGGTGGCCAAAGAGATCAACCAAATCGATATCTTCAAACAAGCGGCAGCCGCCAGCAACACCCCCGTGCCCAAGAGCGCGATGCGCAGCAGCAAACTGATGGACGGTGTGGTGTGGGACGGCTCTGACCCAAAGAAATACGCCGACAGCTTCAAAGTTCACGCTTAAAGCACCCACGAACGCTCTCGCACAAGGACACATCTCATGACTTTGAAACACCTGTTGTCACGCGTGGTGCCGCCCTTCATGGGCTTGGCACTGCTGGTGGGCATTTGGTCGCTGGTGTCTGTCACCAGCACCAACAACTTTCCCAACCCAACCGACACCTTCTGGCAAGCCGTGGATGTGTTCAGCAACCCGTTCTACAGCAACGGCCCCAACGACCAAGGCGTGGGCTGGAACGTGTGGAGTTCTCTCAAGCGCGTGGCACTGGGCTTTGGCTTGGCCGCGTTGGTGGGCATTCCTTTGGGCTTCTTGATTGGGCGCTTCGAGTTCTTGTCGCGCATGTTCAACCCGCTCATCAGTTTGTTGCGCCCTGTCTCGCCACTGGCTTGGTTGCCCATTGGTTTGTTGGTGTTCAAAGGCGCCAACCCTGCGGCCATTTGGACCATCTTCATTTGCTCCATTTGGCCCATGGTCATCAACACCGCGGTAGGTGTGCAACGTGTGCCGCAAGACTACATGAACGTGGCACGTGTGCTCAACCTCTCGGAATGGAAGATCGTCAGCAAGATTTTGTTCCCTGCGGTGCTGCCGTATATGTTGACCGGCGTGCGCCTCGCGGTGGGCACAGCTTGGTTGGTCATCGTCGCTGCGGAGATGCTGACCGGCGGCGTGGGCATTGGCTTTTGGGTGTGGGACGAATGGAACAACCTGAATGTGAAAAACATCATCATCGCCATCTTCGTGATTGGCATTGTGGGCTTGGTGTTGGAGTACGCCCTCATCAAACTCGCCACCGCATTCACCTTTGAGGAGGTGCAGTCATGAACGCATCGTTGACCAGCAAATATTTGCAAATTCAGGGCGTGGCCCAAACCTTCAAAACAGCCAAAGGCAATTTTCCTGCGCTGCGCGACATTGACCTGACCGTGGGCAAAGGCGAGTTCGTCGCCCTCATTGGTCACTCGGGTTGTGGCAAGTCCACCTTGCTCAACCTGATTGCAGGTTTGACCACGCCAACCGAAGGCACCCTGATTTGCGCCAACCGCGAAATCGCAGGCCCAGGCCCCGAACGTGCGGTGGTGTTTCAAAACCATTCACTCTTGCCTTGGCTGACCTGCTTTGAAAACGTTTACCTCGGCGTGGAACGCGTGTTCGGCCAAAGCGGCATCGTGGACGGCAAGCCCAAAGAAGACAAAGCCCAACTCACCGCACGCACCCACGCTGCACTCGACATGGTGGGTTTGAGCCACGCGGCACAAAAGCGCCCCGGCGAAATTTCGGGTGGCATGAAGCAACGCGTGGGCATTGCACGCGCCTTGGCGATGGAGCCGCAAGTGTTGTTGATGGACGAACCCTTTGGTGCTTTGGATGCATTGACCCGCGCCAAGTTGCAAGACGAGTTGCTGGCCATCGTGGCCAACACCCAAAGCACCGTGGTGATGGTGACGCACGATGTGGACGAAGCCGTGTTGCTGTCCGACAAGATTGTGATGATGACCAACGGCCCCGCTGCCACCATCGGCGAAGTGCTGCATGTGGACCTGCCTCGCCCGCGCTCACGCGTGACGCTGGCCGACGACCCTGCCTATTTGCACTACCGCAAAGCCGTGATTGACTTTTTGTACACGCGCCAAGCGCACGTGGAAAAACACTAAGGAGTTGGACATGACCAACAAACTCAAACTCGTGATGGTGGGCAACGGCATGGCCGGTGTGCGCACCTTGGAAGAACTCATCAAGCTCACGCCCGACCTGTACGACATCACCGTCTTCGGCTCGGAACCACACCCCAACTACAACCGCATCTTGTTGTCGCCGGTGTTGGCGGGTGAACAAACCTTGGATGAAATCATCCTCAACCCACGCGACTGGTACAGCGACAACCACATCACCCTGCACACCAGCTGGACGGTGACCGAGGTGGACCGTGTCAAGCGCATCGCGCACGCCACCAACGCGGCAGGTGAAGTCAAGAGCGCGCCTTATGACCGCTTGATTTTGGCCACGGGCTCTAACCCCTTCATGCTGCCCGTGCCGGGCCGTGAGTTGGACGGCGTGCTGGCCTACCGCGACATTGCCGACACACAGGCCATGATTGATGCGGCCACGAAATACAAACATGCAGTGGTGATCGGCGGCGGTTTGCTAGGCCTCGAAGCGGCCAACGGTTTGATGAAACGCGGCATGAGCGTGACCGTGGTGCACGTCGGCGAATGGCTGATGGAGCGTCAGCTCGACAAAGTCGCGGGCGGTTTGTTGCAACGCTCACTCGAAGAACGCGGCATGCAATTCCGCATGCAGGCGCACACCCAAGAATTACAAGCCGACAAAAACGGCCGTGTGGTATCGGTGTTGTTCAAAGACGGCTCACACGTCCCCGCCGAGTTGGTGGTGATGGCCGTGGGCATTCGCCCCAACACGGCGTTGGCCGAAAAAATGCACCTGCATTGTGAGCGCGGCATTGTCGTGAGTGACACGCTGCAAACCGTGACTGACCCGCGTATCTATGCCGTAGGCGAATGCGCGGCGCACCGTGGCATTGCCTATGGTTTGGTGGCGCCTTTGTTTGAACAAGGCAAAGTGTTGGCCAACCATCTGGCCGAGTTCGGCATTGGCCGCTACACCGGATCGCTCACCTCGACCAAGCTCAAAGTCACCGGCATTGATTTGTTCAGCGCGGGCGACTTCATGGGAAGCGATGACGGCAGCACCGAAGAGATTGTGTTGAGCGACCCGCACGAAGGCGTGTACAAGAAACTCGTCATCCGCAACGACCAATTGGTGGGCGCCTGTTTGTACGGCGACACCGTGGACGGCAGCTGGTACTTCAAGCTGCTGCGCGATGGCCGCAGCGTGGCCGACATCCGCGAGAAGCTGATGTTTGGCGAATCCAACATCGGTGACGTGGGCCATGAAGGCCACAGCAAAGCCGCCAGCATGCCCGACGATGCCGAGGTGTGCGGTTGCAACGGCGTGAAAAAAGGCGCGATCTGCAAAGCCATCAAAGACAAAGGTTTGTTCACCTTGGATGAGGTGCGCAAGCACACCAAGGCCAGCGCTTCATGTGGCTCGTGCACGGGCTTGGTCGAGCAAATTTTGATGTTCACCGCAGGCGGCGACTACTCGGCCACGCCGAAGAAAAAAGCCATCTGCGGCTGCACCGACCACAGCCACCAAGAAGTGCGCGACGCGATTCGTGACCACAAGCTGTTGACCAACGATGCAGTGTTTGAGTTCTTAGAGTGGAAAAAACCAAGCGCAGACACCAAAGCCACAGGCTGCGCCACCTGCCGCCCAGCCATCAACTATTACCGCATGAGCAGCTGGCCCAAAGAAGCCTTGGACGACCCGCAAAGCCGCCTCATCAATGAGCGCAGCCACGCCAACATCCAAAAGGATGGCACCTACAGCGTCATCCCACGCATGTGGGGTGGCGAGACCACCGCCGACGAATTGCGCCGCATTGCCGACGTGGTGGACAAGTACAACATCCCCACCGTCAAGGTCACGGGCGGTCAACGCATTGACTTGCTCGGTGTGAAGAAAGAAGACTTGGTCAATGTGTGGAAAGACATTGGCATGCCTTGCGGCCACGCCTACGCCAAAGCTTTGCGCACCGTCAAGACCTGCGTGGGCAGCGAGTGGTGCCGCATGGGCACGCAAGACAGCACACAAATGGGCAAAGACCTTGAAAAAGCCATGTGGCGCATGTACGCCCCACACAAGGTGAAGTTTGCTGTGTCAGGCTGCCCGCGCAACTGCGCTGAGGCCGGCATCAAAGACGTGGGCATCATCGGCGTGGACAGCGGCTGGGAGATGTACATCGCAGGCAACGGCGGCATCAAAACCGAAGTGGCCGAGTTCTTCGTGAAGGTGAAAACCTCGGAAGAAGTGATGGAGTACACCGGTGCCTTCATGCAGCTTTACCGCGAAGAAGGCTGGTACTTAGAGCGCACGGTGCACTACGTGAACCGCGTGGGCATGGACTACGTGAAGAAAAAAATCTTGGACGACGAAGCAGGCCGCAAAGCCTTGTGGGCACGTTTGCAATTTGCGCTCGACGGCGAACCCGACCCCTGGTTTGAGTTCGACAAAGCACAAGTCGACACGCGCCAGTTTGAAGCCATCACCGTTTAAGGACACACACCATGACCGAATGGAAAGTCATTTGCAAAGTTGACGACATCCCCGTGCTGGGCGCACGCCGCGTGCAGCGCGCCAAGGGGTTTGAAGTGGCGGTGTTTCGCAACGCCGAAGACAAAGTGTTTGCCTTGCTCGACCAATGCCCGCACAAGCGCGGTCCTTTGAGCCAAGGCTTGGTGTTTGGCGAAACCGTGGTGTGCCCGTTGCACAACTGGCACATTGGTTTGGTCGACGGCTGCGCCCACGCGCCCGATGAAGGCTGCACCACCCGCTTTGCGGTGCGGGTGGAAAACGGCGATGTGGCCTTGGATGTGAACGAGCTCAACACGCTCGCCATTGACGACGCCCCACACTAAAACACACACCCACCGCCTCACACCCCGTCACCCACTGCCCGAAAGCCGCCATGAAAGAAACGCGTTCAACCTGCCCCTACTGCGGTGTGGGCTGCGGCGTCATCATTGAATCCAAGGGTGGGCACATCACGGGCGTGCGTGGCGACCCCGCGCACCCTGCCAACTTTGGCCGCTTGTGCAGCAAAGGTTCAACGCTGCACCTCACAGCCAGCCCCGTGATGGCCGAACAAACGCGTTTGCTGCAACCCATGCGCCGCTTGGTGCGTGGCGGTAGTTTGCAACCCATGGCGTGGGACAACGCCATGCAATTGGCCAGCCAAACACTGGCCAGCATCGTGCGTGCGCACGGGGCCGATGCGCTTGGGTTTTATGTGTCGGGCCAGTTGCTGACCGAAGACTATTACGTGTTCAACAAATTGGCCAAAGGCCTGCTGGGCACCAACAACATCGACACCAACTCGCGCCTGTGCATGAGCAGCGCGGTGGCGGGCTACAAGCTCACCCTCGGCGCCGACGCCCCACCCGCTTGCTATGACGACGTGATGCACGCCAACTGCCTGTTCATCGCGGGCAGCAACGCGGCCTATGCGCACCCGATTTTGTTCAGGCGCATCGAGGACGCACGGGCGAAAAACCCCAACCTCAAAATCATCGTCGCCGACCCGCGCCGCACCGACACCGCCAGCAGCGCCGACCTGCATTTGCAGCTGCAACCCGGCACCGATGTGACCCTGTTTCACGGCATGTTGCATGTGATGTTGGCCGAGGGCTGGGTCGACACGGCCTACATCGCCGCGCACACCGAGGGCTTTGAAGCACTGCAAAATTTAGTGGCCGACTACACGCCCGCACGCGTGCATGAGGTGTGCGGCATCACCCCCGAACAACTGCTGCAAGCGACCCGCTGGTTTGCGGGCGTGCCGCCGAACAGCGCCAACAACGCACCTGACCCAACTTGGCGCACGCTCAGCCTGTATTGCCAAGGCTTGAACCAATCCAGCAGCGGCACGGCCAAAAACGCTTCGCTCATCAACCTGCATTTGGCAACCGCGCAAATTGGTAAAGCCGGGGCAGGACCTTTCTCACTCACCGGTCAACCCAACGCCATGGGCGGTCGCGAGGTGGGCGGCTTGGCCAACCTCATCAGCGCCCACCGCGACATGAGCAAGCCCGAACACCGCGCCGAAGTCGCAGCCCTTTGGGGCATTGACGATGTGCCGTCCAAGCCTGGCAAAACCGCGGTGGAAATGTTTGAAGCCGCCGCCGACGGCGAAATCAAAGCGCTGTGGATTGCCTGCACCAACCCCGCGCAATCCATGCCCGACCAAGCCACCGTGCGCCGCGCTTTAGAACGCGCTGAATTTGTGGTGGTGCAAGAAGCCTTTGCCACCGCCGAGACCTGCGACTTCGCCGACCTGCTGCTGCCCGCCACCACATGGGGCGAAAAAGAAGGCACAGTCACCAACAGCGAACGCCGCATCACCCGCGTGCGTGCAGCCGTGCCCGCGCCCGGGCAAGCACGGCATGACTGGCAAATCGTGGTGGACTTGGCTGCGCGTTTAGCCGAAGAGCCGGGTGTGGCACAACACAAAGACGGCCTGCATATGGCCTACACCTCGCCCGAAGAAATTTGGGTGGAGCACCGCGAATCCACCCGTGGCCGTGACCTCGACATCACGGGCCTGAGCTACGCGCACTTAGAAAACACACCCGAGCAATGGCCCATGCGTGAAGGTGCAGCCCAAGGTCAAGCACGTTTGTACGAAGACAGCGTGTTCGCCACCGCCAACGGCCGCGCCAAATTTGCGGCACTGCCCTACGTGCCCACAGCGGAAGCACGCGAGTCACGTTTTCCGTTCTCGCTCAACACAGGCCGCCTGCGCGACCAGTGGCACGGCATGACGCGCACCGGCTTGGTCGGCAAACTCTTTGGCCATGTGGCTGAACCCGTGGTGCAGTTGCACCCCGACGACATGGCGCGACTCAGCCTGACCGAAGGCAGCTTGGTGCACGTCACCAGCAAGCGCGGCTCCATCGTGGTGCCGGCCCAAGCCAGCAGCGACCTAGGCGCCCACCAAGCCTTCATCGCCATGCATTGGGGCCCTGCGTTTTTGAGCGGTCGCGATCACCAAAACAAACCCCTCGCGGGCGTGAACGCCATCACCACCTCGGCGTATTGCCCCAGCTCCAAGCAACCCGAACTCAAGCATGCCGCTGTCAAAGTGCTCAAAGCCGAACTGCCTTGGACCTTGCTGGCCGTGGCGTGGTTGCCCGAGCACAAAGCCCAAACCATTTTGCAAGCCCTGCGCGCGCGCATGGTTCAGTTTGAATTTGCCAGCTGCGTGCCTTTCAGTGGCGACGCCCCCGACAACGGCATCATCCAGGGCCCCGCACGCCAAGGTGTGCTCATGCGCGCCGCGTGTAGCGAAGCGCCCGACATGGCCTTGGTGCACGACATGGAACAACTGCTGGGCCTCCATGGGGCCGACAGCTTGCGTTACGTGGACGCCAAACGCAGCCAATTGCGCAGCATGCGTTTGCGTCATCTCGACACGGCTGATTTGAAAGACACGCAACTCGACGCCTTCCTCATCGCGGGCGACACCTCCGCCCAAGCTTGGCTCAAAACACTGCTGCAAAACCAGCAATCGGCCAAAGCCTATGGCCGCCGCCTGCTGATGACCGGCAGCCAGCCGCCCGTGGCCTTGGTCGATGCAGGCGCAACGGTGTGCACCTGCGTGGGCGTGAAAGATGTGGCCATCCAAGCCCATTTGAAAACCTGCCAAGGCGACGAAACCGAGCGTTTGGCCTCGTTGCAAGGCGCGCTGAAATGCGGCACCCAATGCGGGTCCTGCGTGCCAGAGTTGCGCCGCATGATTCGCCTGACCTTGTCGAGTGACGCGGCGTCACCCTCATTGGCCTTATAGCCCTGGGTTATCAGCGCTGCGAGACAATACGCACATGGGAATTGGCCACTACATCAAAGACATCGGGCGCGGTCGCGACGGCGCCCGCCCTCTCACGCGCGAACACGCCACGGACCTGATGGGTCAAGTGCTGGACGGCCATGCAACCGACTTAGAAATTGGCGCGTTTTGTTTGGCCATGCGCATCAAAGGCGAAACCCCCGAAGAAATGGCTGGGTTTTTAGACGCCACCCATGCCCGGCTGCAACATGTTCAAGTGGACGCTGATACCCCTGTCGTGGTCTTGCCCAGCTACAACGGTGCACGCAAGTTGCCCGTACTCACCCCGCTGTTGGCCTGTTTGTTGGCCCGCGAAGGTGCGGCGGTGGTCATGCACGGCACAGCGACCGAGTCCAGCCGCATTACCTCAGAAGCCGTCTTGGCGGTCTTGGGCATTCAGGCGCGTCAAACCGCCGGTACCGTGGCGGCGGGCGGGTTGGCATTTGTCCCCACCGAAGTGCTCAACCCCGCCTTGAAACGCCTGCTGGATGTGCGCCGCGTGGTGAACCTGCGCAACCCCGCGCACAGCTTGGTGAAGCTGATGAACCCAGTGGCGCGCTTGTCGCCAGCGCCCACAGATCGCACCTTGCTGGTCAGCAGCTACACGCATCCCGAATACGCCATTTCCATGGCGGCCACGTTGGCGCTGACCGGCGCACGCGCGCTGCTGCTGCGCGGCACCGAAGGCGAAGTGGTGGCCGACGCGCGGCGTTTGCCGCAAATCGACGCATTTGTGAACGGCACACGCACCCCCTTGGTCGACGCACAAACGGGCTCGTTGATGAAACTGCCTGAGTTGCCCATACACATCGACGCCGACAGCACCGCTCGCTACATCCAAAACGTGCTCGACGGCCAACTGCCCGTACCCGCACCGATTGCCCGCCAAGTTCAAGCGGCGCTGCAAGCGCTTGCCCTGTGAGCCTCGCTCTGAAAGTTGCCCCATGACGCAAGCCGCAAAACCCACCCCTCACATCACCTTGGTCGGCGCTGGCCCCGGCGACCCCGAGTTGTTGACGCTCAAAGCCGTCAAAGCGATTGCGTCAGCCACCGTCTTACTCGTGGACGATTTGGTGAGCGACGCCATCACAGCGCATGCATCGCCCACCGCACGCATCATCCATGTGGGCAAACGCGGGGGCTGCAAATCTACGCCGCAAGCCTTCATCGAAAAGCTCATGCTGCAAGAAGCGCAAGCGGGTGAAACCGTGGTGCGTCTCAAAGGCGGCGACCCTTTCATTTTTGGACGTGGCGGCGAAGAGCTTGAACATTTGCAGGCGCAAGGCGTGGCGGTGACGGTGGTCAACGGCATTACTTCGGGCCTCGCAGGCGTCACCTCTTTGGGCGTGCCATTGACGCACCGCGAACACGCGCATGGCGTGGTGTTCATCACCGGCCATGCCAAGCTGGGGGCGTCGGACGGTGTCGACTGGGTGGCACTGGCCAAAACCGCGCACCAAGCCAAGCTCACCTTGGTCATTTACATGGGTATGAGTGGGGCCGCGGCCTTGCAAGCGGCGTTGTTGCAAGGCTTGCGCGCCGACACGCCTGTGGCCATCGTGCATCAGGTGAGCCTGCCCACGCAACGCCACGCGGTGTGCACGTTGGCGGAGTTGCACCACACGGTGGTGCGCGAAAAGCTGGCCAGCCCCTCCGTGATCGTGGTGGGCGATGTGTTCAAAGGTTTGCTGGAAATGCAAAACCAAGCGGCAGGAAATGCGGCACACGCCGCACAAGGCTGAACTCAACGGTCTAAGCCGCTAGCAGCTGTCACACGCAGAACAGCGCTGGCGAGGGGCCTGTGCTCAGATCGCGGCATCTGACAACACAGGAGACACGTTCATGGGTCATTCACTCAAAGGCCAAGTGGCTTGGGTCACAGGCGGGGGCAGCGGCATTGGTTTGGCAGGGGCTATCGAGTTGGTCAAAGCCGGCTCACATGTGGTGATTTCTGGGCGCAACGCGGCCTCCAACGCCTCGGGCTTGGCGGTACTGCAAGCCTTGGGCAGTGCGCAAGGCCTTGAACTGGACGTGGCCGACAAACACGCGGTCAAAGCAGCGGCGGACCAAATCTTGGCGCAGCACGGCCACATTGACATTTTGGTCAACAGCGCGGGCACCAACGCCACGAAGCGCAATTTCGATGTGGTCTCCGTCGACGACTGGGACAACGTGGTGGCCATCAACCTGTCAGGCTCGTTCTACACCGTTCACGCCGTGCTGCCGAGCATGCGCGCACGAGGCGGTGGCTTGATCATCAACGTCTCATCGTGGGCGGGTTTGTATGCCTCCAAGCTCACCGGCCCCGCCTACAACGCCACCAAACGTGCGGTGATTGCGTTGACCGAGTCGATCAACATGGAAGAAGGCGGCAACGGCATTCGCGCCAGCTCGGTGCTGCCAGGCGAAGTGGCCACACCCATTTTGAACAAGCGCCCCGTTCCGCCTTCGCAAGAGCAGCGCGACCGCATGGTGCAAGCCGAGGACATGGGACAAGCCATTTTGTTTTTGGCCCAAATGCCAGCCCGCACCTGCATCAACGAACTCATCATCTCGCCCACCTTCAACCGCTTTTACATGGGTGGCTTGGAGACCCCACCAGCCAAGCCCGCACAGTGAGATGAAGTCGCCCCACTAAACTCACCCCATGAAATTGTTTGATGTGGTGATCGTGGGTGCCGGTGCTGCCGGTTTGTTTTGTGCAGGCGTGGCCGCCCAACAGGGCTTGCAAGTGCTGGTGCTGGACCACAGCGAAAAAGTGGCCGAAAAAATCCGCATCTCCGGCGGTGGCCGCAGCAACTTCACCAACCGCGAGCTGGATGTGCGGGCCCCGCACAAACACTTTTTGGGCAATAACCCACAGTTTTGTCGCAGCGCCCTCTCGCGCTTCACGCCACAAGACTTTGTGGCGCTCATGCAAAAACACAACATCCCGTTTCACGAAAAGCACAAAGGCCAGCTGTTTTGTGACCGCTCAGCCGAAGATCTGATTCAGATGCTTTTGGCTGAATGCAACGGGTCGGCGAACGGCGGCAGCGTGACCCGCTGGCAGCCCTGCAGTTTGAAAGCGATTCGCTACTCAGATGCCGCCCCCGAAGCCCAGCGCTACGAGGTGGACACGGGCCAAGGCACCGTGCAAGCAGCCGCCGTGGTGGTCGCAACGGGCGGCTTGTCCATCCCCAAAATTGGCGCGACGGACATTGGTTACCGACTGGCCAAGCAATTTGACTTGGCCGTGATCGAGCCGCGCCCCGGCTTGGTACCCCTCACTTTTGATGGCGATGCTTGGGCGCCCTACGCCCAACTGTCTGGCTTGTCGTTGCCTGTACGCATTGAAACGGGCAACAAAAAAATGCTACAAAGTTTTGACGAAGATCTGTTGTTCACCCACCGAGGCCTGTCTGGTCCTGGGGTGTTGCAGATTTCAAGTTATTGGCAAGCGGGCACCGACATTCGCATCAACTTAGCGCCCGAGGTCAACATGGCCGAGGCCCTGCTGCGCGCCAAACAGCACTCCAAAAAGCTGATCGCCAACGAACTCAATGCTTGGGTGCCCTCCCGCTTGGCTGATGCTTGGACCAGCCAAGATGCCGCGTGGCAACGCCCAGTCATCGAAGCCAGCGACAAGGCCTTGAACCTGCTGGCGCAGCGCTTGAGCAGCTGGCCACTCATGCCCACAGGCACCGAAGGCTACAAAAAAGCCGAAGTCACCGTGGGCGGGGTGAACACACGCGACTTGTCGCAACAAACCATGGAATCCAAGCAACCTGGGCTGTATTTCATTGGAGAAGTGGTGGACATCACAGGCTGGCTGGGCGGCTACAACTTCCAATGGGCGTGGTCCAGCGCACATGCTTGTGCAAAAGCCTTGGGCGAACGCCTCAAACCCGCTGGATAAGTCGCTATAATTTATGTCTTTGCTGGCAAACCCCCAACGGCCTGATCAACTTTGTGTTGGGGAACCCCGCAGACATGGCGTTTAAGCACGATCTTCTTGAACACCCGCTGGCTGCAATATTTGGAAAATTTTGGTAATGACCACTATCCGTGTTAAAGAAAACGAACCGTTTGACGTTGCCCTGCGTCGCTTCAAGCGCACCATTGAAAAATTGGGTCTGTTGACCGACTTGCGCGCTCGCGAGTTTTACGAGAAGCCAACGGCTGAACGTAAACGTAAAAAAGCAGCCGCAGTGAAACGTCACTACAAGCGCGTGCGTAGCATGCAGCTGCCCAAGAAGCTGTACTAATCAGCTTCTTCCTGATCTGGGTTGCAAAACCCAATCAGACGCTCGCATGGGGACGCTCATGCGAGTTTTTTTTTGCCTCATCACACTTCTCACCTTTCGCCAACGGAGCCGACCATGAGCCTCAAAGCACAAATCACCGAAGACATGAAAACCGCCATGCGCGCCAAAGACAGCGTGCGCTTGGGCACCATTCGCTTGCTGCAAGCCGCGATGAAACAAAAAGAAGTGGATGAGCGAGTGGAACTGGACGACGCCATGGTGATCGCCATCGTCGACAAACTGATCAAGCAGCGCAAAGACTCGGTCGCCGCTTACCTGGCCGCGCAACGCCAAGACTTGGCTGACGTGGAAAGCGCTGAAATGAAAGTGTTGGAGGTGTACTTGCCCCAGCGTCTCAGCGCCGATGAAATCACCGCAGCCGTGAAAGCCATCGTGGCTGAAGTGGGCGCCGCTGGTCCTGGCGACATGGGCAAAGTCATGGGCGCGGTGAAAGCGCAATTGGCAGGCAAAGCCGACATGGGCTTGGTGTCTGCGGCTGTCAAAGCCGCCTTATCTAGCTGAAACAAACACTCAGCGCATAAAAAAACGGGCCTTTGAGGCCCGTTTTGCTTAAGCGTTTGTCTTTTAACTGCCCGCCACTTTCATGCGGTTGACCAACACGGAACCAATCGTCTTGGCGCCCATGTTGTAGGCGTCAGCACCAATCGCCTCAATGCCTTGGAACATGTCTTTCATGTTGCCTGCAATGGTGATCTCTTGGACGGGGAAGGCGATTTGGCCGTTCTCCACCCAAAAACCGCTGGCGCCGCGCGAGTAATCGCCGGTCACATAGTTCACGCCTTGGCCCATCAGCTCGATCACAAACAGGCCCGTGCCGAGTTTTTTAAGCATGGCGTCCAGATCGTCGCTGCTCTGCGTCAAACGCGAGCGCATCACCAAGTTGTGCGAACCACCGGCATTGCCCGTGGTGGGCATGCCCAGTTTGCGGGCTGAGTAGGTACTCAAGAAGTAGCCCTCCACTCGACCACCTTTGACCACACTGCGCGCACGGGTCGTCACGCCTTCATCGTCAAATGGCGAGCTGCCTTTGCCGCGCAAGATGAACGGGTCTTCCAAAATATCGATGTGCTTGGGGAACACGCGTTTGCCCAAAGAGTCCAACAAAAACGTGCTCTTGCGGTACAGGGCTCCGCCGCTCACTGCCTGCACAAAACCACCCAACAAGCCCGCGGCCACCGGTGCTTCAAACAGCACAGGGCACTCGGTGGTGGCGATTTTGCGAGACTTCAAACGGCTCAGCGCACGCTCAGCTGCGTAACGTCCCACCGCCTCGGGCGACGCCAAATCTTCGGCCGCACGCATGGAGCTGTACCACGAGTCGCGCTGCATGTTGTTGCCTTTGCCCGCAATCGGGGCCACCGAAAAGCCTTGGCGCGAGCTGGCATAACCGCCACGAAAACCGTGCGTGTGTGCGCTAAAGAAGTGGCTCTGCTGTGCCGACACCGCCGCACCTTCGCTGTTGGTGATGCGTTTGCTGGTGCGCAAGGCTGCCTCTTCGCAACGCAAGGCCAGCGCAGCTGCCTCTTCGCTGGTGATGGCCCAAGGGTGGAACAAATCCAAATCGCGGTGCGTTTTGGCAATGTCTTTTTCATCCGGCAAGCCTGCCGTGGGGTCTTCCGCTGTGAAGCGGGCGATGTCGTAAGCCGCCTGCACCGTGCGCTCGACGGCGGCACCTGAGAAATCAGAGGTACTGGCGTTGCCACGGCGGTTGCCCAGATACACGGTCACGCCCAGCGATTTGTCGCGGTTGCGCTCCACGTTTTCTAACTCGCCTTTGCGCACCGACACACTCAAACCGCAGCCTTCAGAAGCCTCAGCGCCCACATCCGTGGCACCCAGTTTTTTGGCGTGAGCGATGGCGTGGTCCACCAACGCCTCGAATTGTTCGCGGCTGTGGCTGAAGCCTTGCGCAGGGGTGTGTTGAGGGGCTTGGGTTTTAGAAGCTTTGGTCATATCGGCGGCTATGATACTGGCCAGTGCATTTGCCTCCGTGTTGGAGGGCGAAACTGCCGATATTTACCTCCCCCTCTATGTCACGTAAACCCAAAAAAGGTTATTTCGTCCGCGGCCAATTTGTGGCCGAAGGTAGCGAACTCGACCTCGAACTCAAAGCTGAACTCAAAGGCACCGACGGCGCCAGCCGCACCGACCGCAAAAAAGACAGCGACGAGCGCCAAGACCTTGGCGTGGAGATGCTGACCTTGCGCAACGACTTGTCGCAGCGTCTCAACCTCCAAGGTCACGTCACCGACCAACTGCGCGACGCCTTGGCCGAAGCGCGCCGCATCACGAACTTTGAAGGCAAACGCCGTCAAATGCAGTACGTGGGCAAACTCATGCGCAAGCTGAGCGAAGAGTCCATTGACGCGGTCAAAGACGCGCTCAACGAGCAACGCATGGGCAGCACCCGCGACACCTTGGCGCTTCACTTGGCCGAGCACTGGCGCGACCGTTTGATTGCCGAAGACACCGCGGCCCAAGAATGGATGACTGAGCACCCCAGCACCGACAGCCAACAGCTGCGTGCCTTGGTGCGTCAAGCCCGCAAAGACGACACCACCTCCAAGGCCGATGTCGCCAAGGGCTTGCTGCCCCGCCAAGGCCGTGCGTACCGTGATATTTTTCAACTCATCAAAGAACAGATGAACTTGGCAGATGACGCCGCTCACACGCCAGAAGACGAGGATGGAGAGTACAAGTCATGAGCGACACGCCCTTGCCCACGCCAGATGCACGTTGCGACACCATTCGCGTGGGCATCGTCTCCATCAGCGACCGCGCCTCCAGCGGCACCTACGAAGACAAGGGTCTGCCGGCCTTGCGTGACTGGCTAGGCCAAGCCCTGCTCAACCCCATCGAGTACCAAGCCCGCTTGATCCCTGACGACCAAGCCACCATCAGCCAAACGCTGATTGAACTGGTCGATGCGGGCTGCGCCTTGGTGCTGACCACAGGCGGCACAGGCCCTGCACTGCGCGATGTCACGCCTGAAGCCACCTTGGCAGTGGCCGACAAAGAAATGCCCGGCTTTGGCGAACAAATGCGCCAAATCAGCCTGCGCTTTGTGCCAACAGCCATCTTGTCGCGCCAAGTGGCGGTGATTCGTGGACAGAGCTTGATCATCAACTTGCCCGGACAACCCAAGTCCATCCAAGAAACTTTAGGTGGCTTGCAAGATGCGCAAGGTCAGCAAGTGGTCGACGGGATTTTTGCCGCTGTGCCTTATTGCATCGACTTGATTGGCGGCCCCTACATGGAAACGCGTGATGCGTTTTGCAAAGGCTGGCGGCCTAAAACAGCCATCCGCCCTGCCCGCTAAACAGCAAGCGATGGCGTTGACAACGCCGCAAAAACAAAGGCCCCAATGTATGGGGCCTTTTGCTTGAGGGTGCCACGCCGTTCAGTGCTCAGTGCTTGGCAGGTTTGGTTTTCGGCTTGCTCTTGCCATCCGGCGCCGGATTGGCGCTGCGAGCACGAGGCTTTTCTTCAGACATGTCAAAGAAAATTTCATCAAAGAACAGTTTGATGCGCGGTAAGTCCTTACCTTGGCTTTTCAAATTGGGTTCAAAGCACAGCACATTGAACACATAGCTGTTCATCGCATCCACAAACTTGCTGAAATGCGGCACCTCCACCGAGTCAATCGGGTCGATGGCCAAGTACCAAGGCTGCGCATGTCCTGCCTCAATGCGCATATTGATGGCACATTTCACCTCACTGAAGAACAAGCCGTATTGCTCGATATTCAAAATCAATTCGCCCACAAAGCTTCCCTCATCGTTGAGAGCCGCAGAGATTTCGGTGGGATATAAAGTTAAAAATTTCATCTCTTATTCAAGCAACTGGTTGATACGCGCCGCTTCGAATTGTTCTTTGCGCGCCGCATCGTCGGGCACGCAATCGGGTCTGGCTTGGCCGGCAGACAATTGTTCAATGGCCTGCCACAGCAAGGCGATTTGATGCTCTTGCGTGGCCGCATTGTCAATCAAACCACGCATGGCTTGACTGACGGGATCGTCGTTTTGGGTCACGCCATAGGCTGAGAACCCCATTTTTGACGCTGTTTCTTCACGCTTGGCGTCGGTCTCGGCGTGGATGATGCGAGCGGGGTTGCCCACCGCCGTGGCGCCTGCAGGCACAGGCTTGGTCACCACGGCGTTGCTGCCCACTTTGGCGCCATCGCCCACGGTGAAGCCGCCCAGCACTTTGGCGCCAGCACCAATCACCACGTCTTTGCCCAAGGTGGGGTGACGCTTGGCACCTTTGTAAAGCGAGGTGCCCCCCAAGGTCACGCCTTGGTAAATGGTGCATCCATCGCCAATCTCGGCAGTCTCGCCCACCACCACGCCCATTGCATGGTCAAAAAACACGCGGTCCCCAATCTTGGCGGCGGGGTGAATTTCAATGCCAGTGCACCAACGCGAGATGTGCGAGATAAAGCGGCCCAGCCATTTGAGTCCCAGATTCCAACAACCATGCGCCAAGCGATGCAGCACCACCGCGTGCAAACCGGGGTAACACGTCAAGACTTCCCAGCGGCTGCGAGCGGCGGGGTCACGGTCCAAAATGCATTGAACATCTGAGCGAATGCGTGAAAACATAATCAAGATTATCGTTGTCCAAGGGTGGGGTTCTGAGCAGCCTGCGACATCGCTTTGGCAATGCCTCGCAAAATGTGGATTTCTTCTTGCGTGATCTGGGCGCGGTTGAACAGTTGGTTCAACCGTGGCATGAGTTTTTTAGGCGCGTCTGGGTCTAAAAATCCGATGTCGGTCAATGACTGCTGCCAATGGTCAAGCAAACCAGCGAGTTGCTGGGCATCGGCCAAGGGTGTCACAGCAGGCGCTGAGGGCACAAGGGTTTGCATGGCATCTGCCGCATCTGCAGCGGGCAGCATGGTGGCTAATCCGCCCAGCGCTTGTCGCCAATCGTAGGCCAACACCTGCACAGCGGCCCCCAAGTTGAGTGAGCCAAATTTAGGATCGGTCGGAATGCTCAAGCAGGTGTGGCAACGGTACACGTCTTCGTTGCGCATGCCAAAGCGCTCGGACCCGAACAAAAACGCCACGCCAAAATCTGGGTCATGCGCATGCTCGGCGGCCAAAGCGGCAAAGTGCGGGCGGGGCTCTAACGTGGGCGGGCCAAAGTCGCGGGGCGTCATGGCTGTGGCGCACAGGTGAGTCATGCCGTCCAAGGCCTCGTCCAGCGTGGCCACCACACGGGCGTTGGCCAGCACATCAAGGGCGCCACTGGCGCGTTGGATGGTCTCTTCGCGGCGCAGCACGTTGTCCCAACGGGGGGCAACCAGCACCATATCGGTGAATCCCATGACCTTCATGGCTCGGGCGGTCGCGCCCACATTGCCGGCGTGGCTGGTGTTAATTAATATGAAGCGGGTTTTCATCGGTGTTTTGTAAGGCTTAGCGCGTAAAATCTGTGGCTATTGTCGCCGCCCGCATCGCCGGGCGTTCATCTTCGACCTGTTTGGGTCAGCTCTTCACAAAATCTATGTCGTCCTCTTCTGTACACCCCATGCTCAACGTGGCCGTCAAGGCTGCACGCGCCGCTGGCGCCATCATCAACCGCGCCGCGCTCGACGTGGAAGCTGTGCGTATTTCACAGAAGCAAGTGAACGACTTTGTGACCGAGGTTGACCACAACAGCGAACGCATCATCATCGACACCCTTTTAGGCGCTTACCCCGACCACGGCATCTTGGCCGAAGAGTCTGGCGCCACACACGGCAACCCCGACGCCGACCACATCTGGATCATCGACCCGCTCGATGGCACCACCAACTTCATCCACGGCTTTCCCTACTACTGCGTGAGCATTGCCTTGCAAGTGCAAGGCCGCATTGAACAAGCTGTGGTGTACGACCCCACCCGCAACGACTTGTTCACGGCCAGCAAAGGCCGTGGCGCGTTCATGAACGACCGCCGCATCCGCGTGAGCAAACGCACCCGCTTGGAAGAGTGCTTGCTCGCCACAGGCTTTCCCTTCCGTCCCGGTGACGACTTCAACAAATACCTCAGCCTGATGGGCGACATCATGCAACGCACCGCCGGCCTGCGCCGCCCAGGTGCTGCGGCACTCGACTTGGCCTACGTGGCCGCAGGCTTCAGCGACGGTTTCTTTGAACTCGGCCTGAAACCTTGGGACATGGCAGCGGGCACGTTGCTGATCACCGAAGCCGGTGGTTTGGTGAGTAACTTCACAGGCGAAGGCCCCTTCTTGGAGCACGAAGAGTGCTTGGCCGCCCCACCCCGCATCTACGCGCAGTTGGTGCCGCTCACGCAAAAGTACTCCAAGTTTGCGGGCGTTGACGAGAAGCGTGCGGCCAGCACCGCAGCCAAAACCTTGAGCGTGTCACGCGCTGCGCCAGACGCGCCTTTGTAAAAAAACTCTTTCTGGCAGGCACTGCGATGCGTGATTTGTCTGGACACACCCCCATGATGCAGCAGTACTTGGGGCTCAAAGCTGAGCATCCCGAGACGCTGTTGTTCTACCGCATGGGCGACTTTTACGAGTTGTTCTTTGCGGATGCAGAGAAGGTCACGCGCCTGCTCGACATCACGCTCACGCAACGCGGTCAGTCCAACGGCGAGCCCGTGGTGATGGCCGGTGTGCCATTTCACTCGCTAGAAACCTACCTCTCACGCCTCATCAAGCTCGGCGAATCCGTGGCGATTTGCGAGCAAGTGGGCGATGTGGGCGCGAGCAAAGGCCCCGTCGAGCGCAAAGTGGTGCGCGTAGTCACGCCGGGCACGCTCACAGACAGCGCCTTGCTCAGCGACAAAACCGAAGCCTATGTGCTGGCCATTCACCAGAGCGACCGCCATGGTTGCGGCTTGGCGTGGCTCAGCGTCACGCAAGGCTTGGTGCATTTGGCCGAGTGTGAGACAGCCGAGCTGCCCAACTGGATTGCGCGCGTGGCACCCAGCGAAATCATTTACAGCGCCGAAGTTAGCCCCGCGTTTGAGCAACAGCTGAAAAACTTTTGCAGCAATTTGGGTCTGCCCACTCAAGTGCGCCCCGCGTTTCAGTTTGATGCCGCTTTAGGTGGCCGCAAGCTGCTGGAACATTTGCAAGCCGCCTCACTCAATGCGTGGAACGCACAAGACGTGGTGCAAGCCCATGCCGCCGCCGCAGCGCTGCTGGCCTACGCCGAACACACCCAAGGCCGCGCGCTCACGCACGTGCACGGTGTGTACGTGGCGCGCAACGATGCGCTGATCGACCTGCCGCTCACCACCCGTCGCAACCTAGAGCTGACCCAAACCCTGCGCGGCGAAGACTCGCCCACCTTATTCTCGTTGCTCGACACCTGCATGACGGGCATGGGCAGCCGTCAGCTGAAAAACTGGCTGCTCTCACCCGAGCGTGACCGCAGCCAAGCCATGCACCGCTTGGCAGCCATTGAAGCGCTGCAAGACAACCGCACCCAAAGCTACAAAGTGCTGCGCGACGCCCTCAAAGGCTCGGGCGATGTGCAGCGCATCAGCGCCCGCGTGTCGCTGCGCCAAGTGCGTCCGCGTGAATTGGTGTCCTTGGGTCAAGCGCTACAAAAGGCGTTGCGCATTCAGCCGCTCATTCCCACCTCTCCAGCGCAAGCAGCGTTGCAGGCGGAGCGCTCTGCGGAGGTGAAGGAGGAGCTCGCCCAGCGAGCGGGGGACACGCAGCAGAGCGCTCCGCCTGCAACGCTGCTGACGCAAATCGCCCAAGATATGGGCGTACCGCCCGAATGTGGTGCACTACTCGAACGCGCTTTGCTGCCCGAGCCCGCCGTCTTGGTGCGCGATGGTGGCGTCATTGGCCACGGCTACGACGCAGACCTCGACGAGCTGCGTGCCATCCAAAACAACTGCGACGGCTTCTTGCTTGAACTCGAAGCCCGCGAGCGCGAGCGCACCGGCATTGCCAACCTGCGCGTGCAGTTCAACAAGGTGCATGGCTTTTACATCGAGGTCACGCAAGGCCAAATCGACAAAGTGCCGGCCGATTACACGCGCCGCCAAACCTTGAAAAACGCTGAGCGCTTCATCACGCCCGAGCTCAAAGCCTTTGAAGACAAAGCCCTCAGTGCCCAAGAACGCGCCTTGGCCCGCGAGAAGTTTTTGTTCGAGCAACTGCTCGACACCTTGCAGCAGTTTGTGCCCGCCCTCACCCGCTTGGCCCAAGCCGTGGCCACGCTGGACGCACTGTGTGCTTTGGCTGAACGCTCGCTCACGCTGGGCTGGTGTGCGCCTGAGTTTGTGAAAACGCCGTGCATTGAAATCAGCCAAGGCCGCCACCCTGTGGTGGAAGCCCGCTTGGCCGAAACGCATGGCGTGGTGGCTGGCGGCGCGGCCAAAACCTTCATTGCCAACGACACCATGCTGGGCCACAAGCAGCGCATGCAAGTCATCACCGGTCCCAACATGGGCGGTAAATCGACCTACATGCGCCAAGTGGCCATCATCGTGTTGCTGGCCAGCATGGGCAGCCATGTGCCCGCCACGGCGTGCCGCTTGGGCCCGATTGACGCCATCCACACCCGCATTGGCGCCGCTGACGACTTGGCCAACGCGCAATCGACCTTCATGCTGGAGATGACCGAGGCCGCGCAAATCTTGCACGCCGCCACGCCGCACAGCTTGGTGTTGATGGACGAGATTGGCCGCGGCACCTCCACCTTCGACGGCTTGGCCTTGGCCAGCGGCATTGCCACGCATTTGCACGACAAGACCCAAGCCTTCACGCTGTTTGCCACGCATTACTTTGAACTCACCGAGTTCCCTGCCAACCACCGCGCTGCGGTGAACGTGCATGTGAGCGCGGCTGAGAGCGGGGGATCAGGAGGCACCGCAGGCGGTGGTGGCATTGTGTTCTTGCACGAAATTCAACCTGGCCCCGCCAGCCGCAGCTACGGTATTCAAGTGGCTCGCTTAGCTGGCATGCCTTCTGCTGTACTCAGCCATGCCCGCCATGCCTTGGCCTCGCTCGAAGCGGGAGCTGACGCATCGAAGGTACAAGTCGACCTCTTTGCCCCACCGCCGTTGCAAGACGATGTGGGCCCCAGCCCGCTGCAAGCCAAGCTGGCCGAGATCGACCCCGACAAACTCAGTCCACGCGATGCGTTGGACGCTCTGTATCAATTGAAGAAACTGTTATGACCTATTGCGTCGGTATCAAACTCAAAGCGGGCTTGGTGTTCTTGTCCGACTCGCGCACCAATGCGGGCCTCGACCAAATCAGCACCTTCCGCAAAATGATTGTTTACGAGAAGCCCGGCGACCGCTTCATGGTCTTGTTGTCGGCAGGCAATTTGTCGATCTCGCAATCGGTGCGCGAAATTTTACAAGTCGAACAACTCAAGGACACGCCTGAGAGCGAACCCATCACCATCTGGAACGCCAAGAGCATGTTTGATGCGGTGCGCGTCTTGGGTGCGGCCATTCGCCGCGTGCACGAGCGCGATGCTGCGGCTCTCAAAGCCTCGGGCGTGGACTTCAATGTGTCGCTCATCTTTGGTGGCCAAATCGCAGGCGAAGGCATGCGCTTGTTTCAGGTGTACTCGCCCGGCAACTTCATCGAAGCCACGGCTGAAACGCCCTATTTCCAAATTGGCGAATCCAAATACGGCAAGCCCGTACTCGACCGCGTGTTGCAGCCCGACACGCCCTTGAACGAGGCCGCCAAATGCGCCTTGGTGTCGATGGACTCCACCCTCAAATCCAACCTCTCGGTCGGCTTGCCGCTCGACATGGTGGTGTACGAAGCCGACAAGTTCCAAAGCGACAAAGTGGTGTGCATCGACGAGCACAACCCCTACTTTCAAATGATGCACAACACCTGGGGCGAAAAACTCCGCGAAGTGTTTGACAGCATCGACGATCCCGTGTGGAACGGCAGCGCTGCCGCCACCCCCTTGATGCAGCCTGCGGCGCGCGCCCCTGCCCTCAAGAAAATCATGACGCCTGATGAAAAGCTGATCTAAGCCTGTCATGCACAAAGAGCCCCTCATCGTCTTCTCGCACGGCAACAGTTTTCCCGCCAGCACCTACGGCGTGATGCTGGACGCCATCCGCGCACGCGGCTTTCGCGTGGAAGCGATTGACAAATTTGGTCACGACCAGCGCTACCCCGTCAGCGACAACTGGCCGCACTTGGTGCAACAGCTGACCGACTTTGCCTCGCCCTTGGCCGCGCAAAACGGCCCCGTGTTTTTGGTGGGCCATTCGCTGGGCGGCATCCTCAGCATGATGGTGGCGGCCAAGGCCCCGCAACTCGTGCGTGGCGTGGTGTTGTTAGACGCGCCGATGTTGGGCGGCTGGAAGGCCCAGCTGCTGAAAGTCGGCAAACGCATTCCGGGTGCCGAAGCCTTGTCTCCCGCGTCGGTCAGCCGCAAGCGTCGCAACACATGGCCCAGCGAAGCAGCTGCGTTGGAACACTTTCAGCATAAAAAGATCTTTGCCAAGTGGGACCCGCAAGTGCTGCGCGATTACGTGGCACACGGCACGCACGACGAAGTCACCGCGCAAGGCACACGCCGTGTGTTGAGCTTTGACCGCGATGTGGAAAGTGCCATCTACAACGGCCTGCCCGACCACTTAGAAGCCTATTTCAAACGCCATCCGCTCACATGCAAAGCCGCCTTGATAGGCGGCTTGCAATCGCGTGAGTTGAAACAAGTGGGGCTGGATTTCAGCCGCCGCGTCACGCATGGCCGCGTGATGAAGGTGGACGGCACGCATCTGTTTCCGATGGAGCACCCGTTGGTGGCGGCTGCGGCAGTTGAGGCCGCGCTGCTTAACTTAATCGGCTAAGCCGCCCAAGTGACCGCGCCGGTCCACGCGGTGGCCAACACCACGATGCCAAACACGATGCGGTACCAAGCAAACGGCACAAAGCTGTGGCTGGCGATGTAGCGCAGCAACCAACGCACGCAAATCCAAGCACTGAGAAACGACATCACCAAGCCCACGGCAAACACGGGCGCATCGGCCATGCTCAACAGCGCACGTTCTTTGTAGAGGCTGTAAGCGCCAGCGCCAATCAAGGTCGGGATTGCCAAGTAGAACGAAAAGTCTGTGGCCGCTTTGCGCGACAAACCCAGCAACATGCCGCCAATGATGGTCGCGCCGCTGCGGCTGGTGCCTGGAATCATGGCCAAACACTGCACCAAGCCGACCTTTAAAGCGTCCAGCGGCGACATGCTCTCCACATTCACAATGCGGGCGTTGTCGTTGGGGTGCGCCTCTTCGCCCTCAGGCTTGGCGCGGCCCCACCCCTCGGCCCACAAAATGATGAAGCCGCCGATGATGAAGGTGCTGGCCACCACAGTGGGGGTGAACAAATGGGCCTTGATGAACTTGCCAAACAACAAGCCCAACACCACAGCGGGCAAGAAGGCAATCAGCACATTCAACGTAAAGCGGCGTGCGGCTTTTTGCGTGGGCAAGGCCACCACAGTGCCCGCCAGCTTTTGCCAATACACAATGATCACAGCCAAGATGGCGCCGGTTTGAATGGCGATGTCAAACACCTTGGCTTTGTCGTCGTCCATGCCGAGCAAAGCGCCAGCCAAAATCAAATGCCCTGTGGATGAGATGGGCAAAAACTCAGTCAAACCTTCGACGATGCCCATCACAGCGGCTTTGAGTAACAAAACGATATCCATACAACTCCTTCGATCGTTTGGATTATCCCTCTAGGCACTCTGGCCCAAAATTTTGAGCTGTCATCCGCTGTTCTGTGCCGTTGTCGTGGTGATGTCGTGTGAAAGTCGCCCTGCTGACGTGTTCAACTCTGAGGTAAATCACTAAATTACGGCCCTCGGCAAACAGGAACTTCATATGTTGATTCAAAAACTCAGACTCCAACGCGGCTGGTCACAACAGCAACTCGCAGACCTCAGCGGTCTGAGCGTGCGCACCATCCAACGCCTTGAACAAGGGCAAGTGGCAAGCACTGAATCGTTGAAGTCTCTGGCTGCCGTGTTTGAAATTGACTTCTCAACCCTTCAGGAGCCCGACATGAACACATCCACCCTTGCAACAACCCCATCCGGATTCAATGCGGATGAAGCCTTGGCCTTCGCCCAAGTGCGCAAACTCAAAGGTTTTTACCTGCACTTGGCCCAATACGCGTTCACGCTTGCGATCTTGCTGGCCATCAACCTGTGGACGCACCCTCAATACCTTTGGGTACGTTGGGTCGCTTTGGGCTGGGGTATGGGCGTGTTGTTCCATGCCTTGCGTGTGTTTCAACGCCTCAGCCCCTTTGGCGCTGAGTGGGAGAAAAAACAAGTCGAAAAGCGCCTGGGCCGAAAAATCTGAAGGACGCAGCGGACAAAGACAGCGGACAAAAGGCACGCGCAACGCAAGATCGCACCTTGCCCCGCCTAAAATCTGCGGATGACGAAACCCGCCCCCACTGCGACCGAACAAGACCACAAGCCCAGCAACTTTTTGCGCCAAATCATCGAAAACGATTTGGCACAAGGCACCTACGCCAGCCGCCGCTGGGCAGGCAGCCCCGGCGACGCCGCGCACCACGCTGCGGGCCAGCCCGACCCGGCCAAGATCCGCACCCGCTTCCCGCCCGAGCCCAACGGCTATTTGCATGTGGGCCACGCCAAAAGCATCTGCATCAACTTTGGACTGGCCAAGGAATACGGCGGCGTGTGCCACCTGCGCTTTGACGACACCAACCCCGAAAAAGAGGACACCGAATACGTCAACAGCATCATCGACGCCGTGAAATGGCTCGGCTTTGACTGGGCCCAGCTGGGCCAAGCCCAAGGCGCAGCCGCATCCCAGGACTGCAGCGCCGCGCCCTACCAAGCCAGCGACTACTTCGACTTCATGTACCGCGCCGCCGAAGCGCTGATCGAAGCAGGCCACGCCTATGTGGACGAACAAAGCGCAGAAGACATGCGCGCCAACCGGGGCGACTTTGGCAAGCCCGGCGTGGACAGCCCCTTCCGTACCCGAACGGTTGAACAGAACCTGGCGCGCTTCAGAGAAATGCGTGACGGCCAACTGGCAGACGGTGCTGCGGTGCTGCGTGCCAAGATCGACATGGCTTCGCCCAACATCAACCTGCGCGACCCGGCCATTTACCGCATCCGCCGCGCCACCCACCACCACACCGGCGACACATGGTGCATCTACCCGATGTACACCTTTGCCCACCCCATCGAAGACGCGCTGGAGCAAATCACCCACAGCATTTGTACGCTGGAGTTTGAAGACCAGCGCCCGTTTTACGACTGGCTGATGGCGCGTTTGTCTGAGTCGACAACCCGTTCCGATGGCCAGGTGGTGGCCGGTTTGCTCGCTGCACCTGCGCCTAAGCAATACGAGTTCTCGCGCCTCAACCTCACTTACGTCATCACCAGCAAACGCAAACTCGCGCAACTGGTGAACGAAAACAAAGTCAGCGGTTGGGACGACCCCCGCATGCCCACCATCGTGGGCCTGCGCCGCCGCGGCTACACGCCGACAAGCTTGCGCCTGTTTGCCGACCGCATTGGCGTGACCAAATCGGACAGCTGGATTGACTATTCCACGCTCGAAGGCTGCCTGCGTGAAGACTTGGAAAACACCGCACACCGCGCCATGGCCGTGCTTGACCCCGTCAAACTCGTGCTCACCAACTGGGACGAGGTGATGGGTACTGGCCACCTTGAGCCTTGCACACAACCTGCGCTGCCTCACGCCGAGGAAGGCATGGAAGTACCCACGCGCCATTTCAAAATTGGCAAAGAAGTGTGGATTGAGCGCGACGACTTTTTAGAAGAACCGCCCAAGGGCTACAAACGTCTTTATCCGCCCCGGGCAGGCGCGGATGGCCAAATGCTTCCCGGCAACAAAGTGCGCCTCAAAGGCGGCTATGTCATTGAGTGCACGGGCTGCACCAAAGACGCGAACGGTGTGATCGAGCAAGTTCAAGCCACCCTCATCCCCGACACCAAGAGCGGCACCCCCGGCAGCGCCACTGTCAAGGCCAGCGCCGCCATCACTTGGGTGGGCGTGAACGACGGGTTGAGTGCCGAAGTGCGCCTGTATGACCGCTTGTTCACCGATGCACAACCTGACGCAGGCGGCAAAGACTTCCTTGCAGCCCTCAACCCCGACAGCCTCAAAGTGGTGAACGCGTATGTCGAACCCTCACTGGCCAACGTGCCCGCAGGTGCGCACTTTCAGTTTGAACGCCACGGCTACTTTGTGACCGACCGCGTGGACCATGCGGGGGGTAAGTTGGTGTTTAACAAAATCACGGGGCTCAAGGACACTTGGGCGAAATGATGCGCGACTAGGTCCGCGCATTCAAAGGCGAAGAAATCGAAACGCAAACGCAGGACAAAATGTTGACCCGCCATCAACAGTCTCTGCAACACGCCAAGACCAAGATGCCGCCCGTATAAGTCACGGGTCTCTTCCCCTCAATCCGGCACCTTCAACACCTGCCCAGGAACAAGCGCGTCCGGTGAGGTCAGCACGCGAGGGTTGGCTTCAAACAAGCGCGGGAACTGGCTGGGGTCGCCATAGACGCGATTGGCGATTTGGCCCAGCGTGTCGCCGGAACGCACTTCATACACATTGCCCGAGGCGTCACGCTCTGTGCTAACCGCATTGACTGACTCTGCGGGGCGATTTTGTGCAGGTGCGGCTGGGGCATTTCGTGAGCTGGCTTGCTGTGTTCGCTCCGATCGCTTGCCTTCAGACCTAGCGGACTTGGTCGCCCTTGGTTGATCTGCCCCAGCGCTTTGCAAATTAAAGGCACCACCGCCTGATGTGTTGCCTGCACCATTGCTACCCCCAGGGGACATCCCCATTCGTCCACCGTTCTGGACCATTTGATCTAAGACGTTGAATTTGCCGTACCAATAGCCCCCAAAACCCGTGGTCATCATACAAAACACCATCGCCACACCGAGGTAAATGGGGGTGCTGCTCATCCCCGCGGCAGGAGCTGAACCACCAGAACCTGCTGGGGCTTCCATGATTTGGCCGTCTTTGATCACAAACTGTTGAAGAGGTTGCATGGTGGTTCACCTTTTAAAAAAGAATACTTAAATATTAATAATCATTAGACGTACATCCATATTAAATTTTGTTAACGCTTACCCGCATACGATAGATCGTGTCTACATAAGCCGCTCACCCACCGCTGCGTGAGGCACGCCAGGGAGACAGGCCGAGCCGTGCAAATAGCGCCTTCAAAGTTGTTCGCTGAGACTGTGAATGACCCTGTGCATAACCTGATGCATATCAGCGCAAACCCTTATGCCACGGGGGCTGGAACAAGGTGCTGTCAAAAGAGGCAGTGCAGCGCCCCAAGTTGCATCAAGCCGATCGTTCGAGTTATACGCACAGACTGTGAATGACCCTGTGGAAAACTCCGTGGATAGCGCCTCAAAGCCTTACTGGCATTGGCTTCCGACACGATGCAAAAAAATTAAGCATCCTCAAAAATCAACTTTTGAGGTGCCTAAAAGTAATAAAAATAAAGGTTTGATTCACAAAAAAAGAACATCAAACACATTTCATGGCGCTAATTTGTGCTTACGTTTTACTGAAAATGAGTTGTTCTACCGCACTGTGAATGACCCTGTGCATAACCCTAGGGATATCCTCGCAAACCCTTACCCAGCTTGGGCTGACACAGAGTGCTTCATTTATAGGCAGTTTGTGACAAGGTGACGTCAAAAACCCTTGCAAGTTGAACTCGCGTTATTTTTTCTCAACAGGGTTAGCGGTCAACAAGTTGGCAGGGTAAGCGCGCATGAACTCTCGGGCTTTTTCAGGGCGTGCGCTGAGCCAAGCGGCGTAGGCGCCCTCACCCAGAATGGCGGGCATGCGCTTTTCGTTGCCGTTTTGTTGGTAGCGGTGCAGCAAGGCGTGGCTGTTGGCGTTGACGGTCAACAGGGTGAAGCTGACGATCTCCACGCCTTCTTTTTCCCAGCGTTCCCACAGGCCCGCCACGCCCATGGGTTTGCCGTCCACGCGCGCAATGCGGGTGGGCACAGCTTTGCCGCTGCGCCAATCGTCTTCAAAAAAGGCCATGACAGGCACGATGCAACGCTGGCCGTTGAGCCACGCATCACGAAAATTGTTCGACGTGGTGACCGTCTCTGAGCGCGCGTTGATCAGCTTGGTCGAGCGCAGTTTGGCATCGGAGGCTGATTTCACCCACGGCGGCACCAAGCCAAATTGGCCATAACCCAGTTCGGGCATGGGTGTCGATTCCGCCGCTGCATTGCGGATGAACACCCCCGCTTTGCGCGGCCACACATCACGTTCAAAGGCTTGTGTGGGGGGAGCCACATCAAAGGCATCGGGGTACAGGGCGGCGTTGTGCACGCTTTCAAAATGAGCAGTCATGCGGGCGATGCTAGCTGAGTGCCTGCTACGCTCTAGGCTTGACTGTTGAGACCCCATGCTGATTCGATTTAACAAACCCTACGGCGTGCTGAGCCAATTCACCGCAGAAGGCCGCTGGCAAGGCCTGAAAGACTTCATCCAACTGCCCGGCGTTTACGTGGCCGGCCGTTTAGACGCCGACAGCGAAGGCCTGCTGCTGCTCACCGACGACGGCCAACTGCAAGCCCGCATTGCCGACCCGCGCTTCAAGATGGAAAAAACCTACCTCGCCCAAGTCGAAGACGTGGTGAATGACGAGGCCTTGCAAGCCCTGCAGCGCGGCGTGCTGCTCAACGATGGCCCCACCCTGCCCGCCCGCGCACGCGCAGTCGACGCGCCCGCAGACCTGTGGCCACGCACACCGCCCATACGCGAGCGGCAAAACAAACCCACCTCGTGGCTAGAGCTGACCATCCGCGAAGGCCGCAACCGCCAAGTGCGCCGCATGACGGCGGCTGTGGGTTTACCCACGCTGCGCTTGATTCGCACCGCCATTGGCCCCTACAACTTGGACGATTTGCCCAGCGGCACCTGGCGCGAAACATTGGCCTAATAAGCGATCAAGTCACGCGGCGTGAATTACCATGCCTGCACATCTCACTCCGAGATGAATCCTAAGGAGGGATGTATGGCCAAAGGCGAACAACACAGTAACAAGATGACGAAAAAGCCCAAGAAGGACACGTCACCCCCCAAGACTTCCACCTCGGACCGTCCCAACCCACCCACCACTTACGTCGCACCACGCGGCAAGATCAAGTCCAAATAAACCCGACTTGACGCCTGCGTGACGACCGAGTCACGCAGCGCGCGGCACACTGGCGCTCTGAAACTCAAAACTTTGGAGACCAACCCCATGAATACCCAAGACCTGTTTTCGCTGCAAGGCCGCACCGCCATCGTCACCGGTGGCTCGCGCGGCATTGGCCGCATGATTGCCGAAGGCTTTTTACGCCAAGGGGCACGGGTCTACATCACAGCCCGCAAGGCCGCAGTTTGCGAACAAACGGCCAAAGAACTGTCGGCCTTGGGCCACTGCGTGGCGCTGCCACTCGATGTGTCCAGCTTAGAAGGCGCCAAAGCTTTGCTGGCTGCGTATGCCCAGCACGAAAGCCAGCTCGACATTTTGGTCAACAACGCAGGCGCAGCGTGGGGCGCTCCGTTCAACGAATTTCCCGAAGCCGGTTGGGACAAAGTGGTGGACCTCAACATGAAGGCGCCATTCTTTTTGACCCAAACCTTTGCCCCCATGCTGCGCGCCGCGGCCCAAACACACGCGGCCAAGGTGATCAACATCGCCTCCATCGACGGCATTTCGGTCAACCCATGGGAAACCTATTCGTACGCGGCCAGCAAAGCGGGTCTGATTCACCTCACCCGCCGCATGGCCACGCGTTTGATTGAAGACGGCATCGTGGTCAACGCCATCGCCCCTGGCCCCTTTGCCTCCGACATGAACGTCGAAGCCCGCGACCACGGCGACACCGTGGCCGATCGCGTGCCCGCCAAGCGCGTGGGCCAACCCGAAGACATGGCTGCAGCTGCCATCTATTTAGCATCCCGCGCAGGCGACTACGTGCTGGGCCACACCTTGGTGGTGGACGGCGGCGTGACGCATGTGCGCGGTGACGCTTGACACATTTATGACGCCCCACAACACCTTCTCGATCTTCACCGTTCACGTTCAACCCGCTGATTTGCAATACGACGTCGAGGGCGACTTGACCTTGCTCGAAGCGGCCGAGATGTCGCGCATCGAGCTGCCCAGCTCGTGCCGCAACGGCACTTGCCGCACCTGCATCTGCCGCTTGGTGAGCGGCGAGGTGGACTACACCGTCGAATGGCCGGGCTTGAGCGCCGAAGAAAAAGCAGAAGGCTATGTGCTGCCCTGCGTGGCGCGCCCACGCTCCAACGTGGTGATCGCGCAGCCCGAAGCCCGCGCCACGTAAGATTGGGTCGAAAGACACCGATTTATGACCCCGATTTATGAAGACGAACACCTGCTGGTGTTTGAAAAACCCAGCGGCCTGCTGTCCGTGCCAGGCCGAGGCCCCGAGAAGCAAGACTGCCTTTCCAAGCGCGTGCAAGACATTTACACCGACGCGTTGGTGGTGCACCGCCTGGACCAAGACACCTCGGGCCTGATCGTCATGGCACGCGGCATCGAAGCCCAACGCCGCATCAGCCGCTTGTTTGAAACCCGTCAGGTGAGCAAACGCTACATGGCGGTGGTAGCCGGCAACCCATCGCAGACACAAGCCGAAGTGCCTGCCAACGAAGAGGGTTGGCGCACCATCGAAGGCAACATCCTGCTCGACTGGGAGCGTCGCCCCATCCACATCATTCACCCCGACGGCAAGCCCAGCCGCAGCCTGTGGCGTTGTGTGCAAGCGGGGCAAGAAGCCAGCTTGATTGAGCTAGAGCCCTTCACCGGCCGCACCCACCAGTTGCGCGTGCACATGCAAAGCATTGGCCATCCCATGCTGGGCGACTCGCTGTATGCGCCGCCCGAGCTCAAGGCCCTCACGCCGCGCTTGATGCTGCATGCCCAAGACATTGGTTTTCCGCACCCCTTCACCCAAGCGCCCCTGATGTTCAGCGCGCCGGTGCACTGGTCGGCGCAGGCCCCGTATGTCGTGATGGAAAGCCCGTAAGGCATCTGTAGCCCAAGCGGCGCACACTGATTTGGTTTTATTTCAACTTGATCTTATTTTTAACAACGGGAGACAAACATGCGTGAAGTAGTCGTGGTGAGTGGTGTTCGCACAGCAATCGGTACTTATGGCGGTAGCCTGAAAGACATTCCCCCCAGCGAGCTGGCCGCCCAAGTGGTGCGCGAGTCGTTGGCGCGTGCGGGCGTAGACGGCAAAGACGTGGGCCATGTGGTGTTCGGCCATGTGGTCAACACCGAGCCCAAAGACATGTATTTGTCGCGCTTGGCAGCCGTCAACGGCGGTTGCGCCGAAGGCACCCCTGCATTCAACGTGAACCGCTTGTGCGGTTCGGGTTTGCAAGCCATCGTGAGCGCCAGCCAATCCATCATGCTGGGTGACTGCGACGTGGCCATTGGCGGCGGCGCTGAAAACATGAGCCGTGGCCCTTACGCCTCCTTGAGCGCACGTTGGGGCGCACGCATGGGCGACACCAAGATGGTCGACATGGTGGTCGGCGCTTTGCACGACCCCTTCCACACCATCCACATGGGTGTGACTGCTGAAAACGTAGCTGCCAAATTTGGCATCACCCGCGAGATGCAAGACGCCTTGGCCGTCGAAAGCCACAACCGCGCCCAACGCGCCACCGAAGCTGGCTTGTTCAAAGACCAAATCTTGCCCGTCATCTTGAAGAGCAAAAAAGGCGACGTGGCCTACGCCACCGACGAACACTTCCGCCCCAACTGCAAGCTCGAAGACATGGCCAAGTTGAAGCCTGTGTTCGTCAAAGAAAACGGCACCGTGACCGCCGGTAACGCTTCGGGCATCAACGACGCTGCCGCTGCCGTGGTGTTGATGGAAGCCAAAGCCGCACAAGCACGCGGTGCCAAGCCTTTGGCACGTTTGGTGGCCTACGCCCACACAGGCCTCGATCCCAAAATCATGGGCATGGGCCCCGTGTCAGCCTCACGCCTCGCCTTGCAAAAAGCAGGCTTGACCACCAACGACATGGACGTGATCGAAGCCAACGAAGCCTTTGCCGCACAAGCTTGCGCCGTGACGAAAGAGCTGGGCCTGGACCCTGCCAAGGTCAACCCCAACGGCTCGGGCATTTCGTTGGGTCACCCCATCGGTGCCACCGGCGCGTTGATCACCGTGAAAGCGTTGTACGAGTTGCAACGCATTCAAGGCAAGTACGCCCTGGTGACCATGTGCATCGGCGGCGGCCAGGGCATTGCTGCCATCTTTGAACGCATGTAAGCCAAAATAGGCAGCATGCAAGACCACCCCCCCGAACGCAGCGACCACCCAGCCAACCAATTTGCCTTACTCAGGCAACGTCGGTTTGCACCATTTTTTTGGACGCAGTTTTCGGGGGCGGCGAACGACAACTTGTTCAAGTTTGCGTTCACCGTGATGGTGACCTACCAGCTCAGCGTGAGCTGGTTGCCCGTCTCCTTGGCGGGCTTGGTGATTGGGGCCCTGTTCATCCTCCCGTTTTTGTTGTTCTCTGCCACCAGCGGTCAATTGGCCGACAAGTTGGACCAAGCCGCGCTGATGCGCCTCGTGAAGAATTTGGAAATCGGCATCATGGCCTTGGCCGCCGTGGGCTTTGCCACGCAGCAAGTGGCGGTGCTGCTGCTGTGCACGTTTTTGATGGGCCTGCACTCCACACTGTTTGGCCCTGTGAAGTTTGCTTACTTGCCCAAAGTGCTGAAAGCGCATGAGCTGACCGGCGGCAACGGCATGGTCGAAATGGGCACGTTTGTGGCCATTTTGTTGGGCAATGTGGCGGGCGGTTTGCTGGTGGCCATCCCTGAAGTCGGTCACACCGCGGTTGCCGTGGCGTGTGTGGCCGTGGCGGTGCTGGGCCGACTCTTCAGCGGCGCCATTCCTTCGGTGCCGGCCACCGCGCCTGATTTAAAAATCAACTGGAACCCCATCACAGAAACCCTGCACAACCTGCGATTGGCCCGTGCCAACCGCACCGTGTTTCGCACCCTGCTGGGCATCAGTTGGATGTGGTTCTTTGGTGCCATCTTTTTGAGCCAATTCCCCAGCTTCGCCAAAGAGGTGTTGCATGGGGACGCGCAAGTGGCGTCGTTGTTGCTGGTGCTGTTCTCGGTCGGCATTGGCGCGGGCTCGCTGTGGTGCGAAAGCCTGAGCCGCCAACGCGTGGAAATGGGCTTGTCGCCGTTGGGGGCGATGGGCATGACGCTGTTTTCGGTCGATCTGTACTTCGCCTCACGCGGGTTGCCCGACGTGCCCATGATGGACATCGCCACTTTCTGCGCAGACAGCGCCCACTGGCGCGTGATGGCCGACTTGGTGTTGCTGAGTTTGTTTGCTGGCATCTACAGCGTGCCCATGTACGCCTTGATTCAACAACAAAGTCACACGGCGGAATGCGCCCGCATCATCGCGGCCAACAACATCATCAACGCGCTGTTCATGATCGCCAGTTCCTTGATCGCAGGGGCGATGCTGGGCGCAGGCTGCACCATCCCCGAAGTGATCTTCTGGACCGGCGTGGCCAACGCCGTGGTGACGCTGGCAATTTTTGTCGCCGAACCGCTGTACCTGCACCGCTTTGCCGCATGGCTGCGCTCTGTTTGACACAGCGCAAGCGTGCGGTCGCTATTTGCCATTAAGCTTCGTTCACCTTGATACGCTGCGCGCCGCTCTCCAACCTGAGCGCGCCCTGATTTGAAAGTTCTGCCATGACTGACACCCTCACCGCCCCCATCGCCACGCGCGAAGTCACCCTCGCTTGGTCTGACGCTTTGGCCTTGGAACTCGACTTCATGGACGACACCCACCGCGAGTTTGTGGACTTGTTGGCCGCCACCGAGTTGGCCGATGACGAGACTTTGGTCGAGCGCTTCAGTGCCTTGATCGACCACACCGACGACCACTTTGGCCGCGAAGATCAGTGGATGAAAGACACCCAGTTTTCATCCAGCAACTGCCACGCCATGCAGCACGATGTGGTGTTGCAAGTGATGCGCGAAGGCTTGAGACGCGGCAAAGAAAAAGGCGATCTGGCGATGATTCGTCAAATGGCGCATGAGTTGGGCATTTGGTTCCCCCAACACGCACAAACCATGGATGCGGCCTTGGCGCTGCATTTGCGCCGTGTGGGTTATGACGCGGAGACAGGCATTGTTTCTGCGCCTGAGGCTATGCCTGAGGGTGAGATTCATGGCTGCGGTGGGGATACCTGCTCTTGATCTGCTTTGTTCTGTTGATGCGCTAGGTTTTTGGATTGCAGGGGTTTGGTTTCTGCTGAGGGCGGTGCTTGCAACTTGTGAATCTTGTTGCGCGAATGTCCCCCGAGCGGCGCTGGCGCGCCACTCTCCTCCTTTACTTCGCTTCACAAGACACCCAAGCTGCAAGCGCCTAGTTGGGGGTGTTAGAGGTTGAAGGCACTTCGGGCTACTGCTACTGCTACTGCTACTGCTACTGCTACTGCTACTGCAGCTAAGGCTAAGGCTAAGGCTAAGGCTAAGGCTAAGGCTAGGGCTAGGCGCTAGGCGCTAGGTGCTAGGTGCTGAGTGATTTCGCCCAATGATAAAAATCAAAACCCGAGAAAGTGAAAACGCGCAAAGCCACAGGCGAGCCGTAATTTCAACTGGCACAAAGAGGGGTTTGGGTGTCTGCTGAAGCGAAGTGAAGGAGGAGAGCGGCGCCCCAGCGCCGATCGGGGGACATTCGCTTCAGCAGATGCCCAAACCCCTCACCCCCAACGAAGACAAAAAACTCAAGCGTACCGAGTTCTAGCCAAAGCCGCGCCAGCAGCCAAGGCTTCCAGCTTCTTCACCGCCACCTCACGGCTCATAGGTGCCAAACCGCAATTGGTGCACGCAATCAAACGATTCTTAGGCACATACTTCAACGCCATGCCAATCGTGTCAGCCACTTGCTCAGCGGTTTCAATCACATCGCTGGCCACGTCAATCACGCCCACCATCACGTCTTTGCCTTCCAGCAACGCCATCATCTCAGGCGGCACATGCGAGTGATAGCACTCCAAGCTCACTTGCTGGATGCTGCTCTTGGCCAAAGCGGGCAACACTTTTTCGTATTGACGCCACTCGTCGCCAAGTGTCTTCTTCCAGTTGTTGTTGGCTTCGATGCCGTAGCCGTAGCAAATGTGAACGGCGGTGGTGCAGGTCAAACCTTGTGCGGCGCGCTCCAAGGCTTTGACGCCCCAGTCTGCGGCTTCGTCGAGGTAGACGTTGAATGCGGGTTCGTCGAACTGAATGATGTCCACGCCGTCGGCTTGCAGGGCCAAGGCTTCTTGGTTAAGCAATTCAGCAAAGGCAAACGCCATGTCGATGCGGCCTTGCACGGCGTCTTTGCCTTTGCCGTAGAAACGGTCGGCCACGGTGTCGACGATGGTCATGGGGCCGGGCAAGGTGAACTTGAGTTTCTTCTTCGTGTGTGCGCGGGCCAGCTGCGCTTCAAACGCATGCACGCGGCCTTTCAACTTCAAAGGTGCGATGACTTGCGGCACTTGCGCGTCGTAGCGGTTGTTGCGAATGCCCATGGTGACTTTGTTTTCAAAGTCGATGCCTTCGACTTGCTCTAAAAAGCCGTGCACAAAGTGTTGGCGCGATTGTTCGCCGTCACCAATCACATCGAGGCCCGCGTCTTCTTGCGCTTTGATCCACAACAGTGTGGCATCGGCTTTGGCTTGCAAGAGCGCATCGCCTTCGGCCTGCCACTTGGGCCAGAGTTTGTTGGTCTCGGCCAACCATTCGGGTTTGGGCAGGCTACCGGCGATGGCGGTTGAAAACATAGAGAGCTCCAGTGAGGGGTTTGAAAGAATTGAAATGGTTCAGAAATTTAAATGCCGTGCGGCGCAATTGAGTGTGCTGAACACGCCAGCACACACGGCCTCATACACATGGCTTCATGAATGCGCAACGTCGCGTCAGCATGGGCTTGGCTCATGCCTGTGCGGCTGTTAACGCGAACTCTCGCGCCAGCAACTCATACGAGCGAGCTTGCGCCGCAGGCTCATGCGTCCAAGTGATGATGACCACTTCGTCCACCTGCAGACGCGCAGCCAAACGGCGCAGTTTGTCGGCAACTTGCGGTGCGCTGCCCACCAAAGCATTGGCACGCATTTCGGCAAACGCCACATGCTCAGACGGGGTGTAGTCGCGCACGGCTTGATCGGGCGGCAACAGCGCGCCAATGCGACCCGTGTTGCGGTCCAGCTTCCAGCGAGCGCGGCTTTGGAACAAACGCCACGCTTCGTCTTCGGTGTCTGCCGCCAAGGCCCAGACACACACGGTAGCGCGCGGTTTGGGGTTGGTTTCGGTGGCACGGAAGTTGGCGCGGTACAAATTCAAGGCGTGGTCTGCGCCCTGCCCGTCGGTGATGAAGTAAGCAAAGGCATAGGGCAAGCCTAAGTGGGCTGCGAGTTGTGCGCCGTAGTCTGAGCTGCCCAACATCCACACATCGGGTGAGGTGGGGCCACTGGGATAGGCAAACACGCCGTGCCCGGGGTGGCCTGCAGGCAAGGGCTCGCCCGTGACCCACGCTTGCAGTTCCATCACTTGCTGTGGAAAGTTCTCAGACGCATGACGGTCCGAGTTGAGCAATTGCGCGGTGCGGCCATCGCTACCTGGGGCACGGCCCACGCCGAGGTCGATGCGACCCGGCGCCAGCGCGTCCAGCACGCGAAATTGTTCGGCCACTTTGAGCGGGGCGTAATGCGGCAGCATGACGCCTGCACTGCCCAGTCGAATGCGGGTGGTGCGTGCGGCAATGGCAGCCATCAACACCTCGGGCGCAGAGCCCACGATGCTGGGGTGGCTGTGGTGCTCGCTCACCCAAAAACGGTGGTAGCCCCAAGCCTCGCATTGACTGGCGAGCGCCAAGGTTTGTCGGATGCTGGCATCTTGGCTTCGGCCAGACGCAGCGACGGATTGATCGAGAACAGATAGTTTGAGCACGGGCGAGAGCTTACCTTCAGATGCCGGCCTCGGTTGTCACACAAGCGTTCACGACCACAAGGCACAAGGCTGTTCAGCCCCGACTCACGCCTTTGGGCTTTCCGCTTCTTGCAGCAACCGCCACATGACCTTGCCGCTGCCGCTCTTGGGCAGCACATCCACAAACTGCACCTGCGTGGGCGCTTTGTAGACGGCCATGTTTTGGCGGCACCAGTCGATGATGTCTTGCTCGACCACCACGCCTTTGTGGCTGGCACGCAGCACCACCACCGCTTTGACGGTTTCACCGCGGTAGCTGTCGCGCGACGAGATGATGCAAGCCTCTTGAATGGCGGGGTGCTTGAACATCAACGCTTCCACCTCAGCGGGCCAGACTTTGAAGCCCGAAGCGTTGATCATGCGTTTCAAGCGGTCGGTGATGAAGAAGTAACCGTCTTCGTCCACGCGCCCCAAGTCGCCAGAACGGAAAAAGCGTTTGCCCTCCAGCTCAAAGAACGCGGCGGCAGTGGCATCGGGGCGCTTCCAATAGCCGTTGAACACTTCAGGGCCGTGAATGACGATTTCGCCGGACTCGCCTTGCGGCATTTCTTGCAAGGTTTCGGGATCGACGATGCGGGCGTCGGTGCTGAGGAACGGAATGCCCAAGCACTGCTGTTTGGGGGCATCGGGTGGGTTGTTGTGCGAGGGTGCGGCGGTTTCGGTCAAGCCGTAGCCTTCGCTGTAACGCAGGCCATACAACTCAAACAAACGCTGCGCCACCGCTTGCGGCATGGCCGCACCGCCGCCGCCAATGTGCACCAAGCCTTTGAGGTCGAACTTGTCGAAGTTGGGGCTGCCCAACAAATCGATCACCATGGTGGGAATGTTGGTCCAATGCGTGACGCGCCACAGCGAGATCAAACGGCCGGCCAATTCGCGGTCCCAACGCGGCATCAACACCAAGGTGGCCCCCAAGTAAATGCCCGAGTGCATGACGCTGGTCATGCCCGTGATGTGGAACATGGGCACCACCAGCAAGCCCACGTTCTCATGAGTGCCGTTGCCCCAAATGGCAGACGCCATGGCGTTGTGCATGAGCGTGCGATGCGGGTGCATGCAGCCCTTGGGCAAGCCCGTGGTGCCGCTGGTGTAGGGCAGCACCGCCAAGTCTTCTGGGCCCACCGTCAACGGGCCCAAAGGCGACGTGCTGGCCAAGGCATCTGGCCAACGGTGGGTTTGCCCGCCCTTCAATTCGGGCAACACATGCTGAGTGAACAACCAATCGTGCCAACTCGTGGGTGGCGCGTTGTCGCCCGTGACTTGCGCGTCAAACGCATCGGTGAAATGGGTAATCAGCAAATGGGCCAAGCCCTCGCCTGCGGGCAATTGGTTGCTGGCACTGGCCAACTCAGCCGCCAGATCGGCGGTGGTGATGGCCACTTTGGCATCGGGGTCGGTGATGTAGTGCTTGAGCTCTTCGGCACGGTTCATCGGATTGACCGGCACCACCACGGCGTTGGCACGCAAGATCGCAAAGTGCGCGATCACCAACTGCGGGCAGTTTTGCATGTTGAGCACCACGCGGTCGCCCTTTTGCACGCCCAAGCTTTGCAAATGCGCAGCGACGGCCTCGGCCTTGGCTTTTAACTCGGCATAAGAAATGCGCGTGCCTAAAAAGATCAGCGCCGTTTTGCGAGGAAACCGGCGTGCGCTGGTTTCTAAGTTATCCCACAGCGAGGTATCAGGCAGAGTGATGGCATGCGGCACGCGAGCGGGCCAAAAACGATGGTGTGGTTTCATGCGCGCTAGGGTAGCGCGAGAGCCCAGCCGAGCACATCGGGGAAGGCCCTAGAACCACGCTTTCGGGGTCACTTGGGCGTCAGTTCAACGCGCCTCTCAGGCGCCATCCCGTTAAGCGGTGGCTTGGGTGCGCGCGCGACGGTTAATTTGACGCACAGACATCAAGGCGTCAAAGAAACCGCGCAACCAATCCATATCGACTGGCTTTTGCAACATTTGCACGCCATCAGGCAAACCGCCTTTGGCTTTGACTTCGTCCGCGCTCATGCCCGTGATGACCACCACGGCCAAGTTGCTGAACAAGGCGTGCTCGCTGAGCGTTTTCAAAAACTGAAAACCATCGACGTTGGGCATGCGCAAGTCGGTCAACAACACTTGGGGTTGCAAGCTGGGCATGTCCAACAAGGCTTCCATGGCGGATGAGTACATCACGGCGTCGAGTGGCAAACCCCATTTGTCAAAGTTGGCCTGCAACATGATGCGGGTTTCGTCATCGTCTTCCACCACCAAAACGCGCAAGCGGTCTTCGCTGAGCATCAAAGAAGCGGGTGCCAAGTTGTGACGGCGCTGGTAATCTTGGATCGATTGCAAAGAAATACGGCGATGGCCGCCTTGGGTTTTCCAAGCCTTGAGGTCGTTCTTTTCGACCAAGCCCTGTACAGTGCCCACCGAGATGCCCAGCACCTTGGCGGCGTAACTGGTGCCGCAATAGCCGTCGTAGGCTTCTTTGTTAGTTGTCAGACTCATAGAAAACTCCTAAATTGAGCGTTTTTACACATTTCGTATTATTTTAGTCGATTTAAAGACTCATCAATGAATACTTAACAAATCATGAACAACAACTCACTTACAGCAGTTCAAGGCATCACGGTCGGACACCATACTGACAAGCGCCGCCCCACGGGCTGCACAGTCGTACTCACGCCATTTGGAAGCGTTGCAGGTGTCGATGTACGCGGCGCGGCGCCCGGCACACGAGAAACTGATCTGTTGCACCCAAGCAACACCGTGCAGCACATACACGCTCTGGTTTTAAGCGGCGGCAGCGCTTTTGGGCTCGATGCGGCCTCTGGCGTGATGCGTTGGCTCGAAGAACAGGGCCACGGATTGCCCGTCGGCCCCGTGCGCGTGCCCATCGTGCCTGCCGCCGTGGTGTTTGACCTGTGGGTCGATGACTTTGAGAGTGCCGCCTTCAAGCGAGGCAACCGTGTGCGCCCTGATGCAGACGCTGGCTACCAAGCCTGCCTTGCAGCCAACAACGCGCCCGTGCCACAGGGCAATGTGGGCGCAGGTGCCGGTGCCACCGTTGGCAAGCTGAACGGCTCGCACTGCGCCATGAAAGGCGGTGTGGGCAGCGCCTCACTCACTGTCAACGGCATCACCGTGGCGGCCTTGATTGTTTGCAATGCCTTGGGCGATGTGATGGATCCCCGCACAGGCCAACTCTTGGCGGGCGCGCGCATCGCACCAGACCGACGCGAACTACTCGACATTCGACAAGCCCAACTCACAGGCCATGTGACACCCAGCCCCACAGCGGGCAGCAACACCACCATCGGCGTGATCGCAACCGATGCCGTGCTCACCAAGCCTCAAGCCCACCGTTTGGCCCAAGTGGCCCACGACGGCTTGGCCCGCACCATTTACCCCGTGCACACGCCCATGGATGGCGACACCTTGTTTGCATTGGGCACAGGCACCAGCGGCCAAACGGCAGACATGATGCTTTTGAGCACCTTGGCCGCCGAAGTCACCGCGATGGCGGTGGTCAACGCCGTTCAAGCCGCCCAAGAATTGCGATTCGGCAACCACTGGTGGCCCGCCATCCAACCATGATGAGCATGAAAAAAGGCCCAGTCCTTTCGAACTGGGCCTTCAGAACTGCGCCTTTGGCGAAGCAGATGAAAATTACTTCAACGCCTTAAAGCGCACGCGCTTGGGCTTGGCGCCCTCTTCGCCCAAACGCTTCTTCTTGTCGGCTTCGTACTCTTGGTAGTTGCCGTCAAAGAACACCCACTGGCTGTCGCCTTCAGCGGCCAAGATGTGGGTGGCAATGCGGTCCAAGAACCAGCGGTCATGGCTGATCACCATCACAGAGCCGGCGAACTCCAACAGCGCGTCTTCCAACGCACGCAAGGTTTCCACGTCCAAATCGTTCGATGGCTCGTCCAGCAGCAACACGTTGCCGCCTTCGATCAAAGTCTTGGCCAAGTGCAAACGACCGCGCTCACCGCCGGACAACATGCCGACTTTCTTTTGCTGGTCGCCACCGTTGAAGTTGAAGCGGCCGCAATACGCACGGCTTGGCATTTGGAACTTGCCGACGTTCATGATGTCCAAACCACCGGAGATGTCTTCCCACACGGTTTTGTCATCGTTCAGGTCGTCGCGCGACTGGTCCACAAAGGCCATCTTGACGGTTTGACCAATCTTGACTTCGCCACTGTCTGGCTGCTCTTTGCCAGCAATCAGCTTGAACAAGGTTGACTTACCAGCACCGTTGGGGCCAATGATGCCGACGATGGCGCCCGCAGGCACTTGGAAGCTCAGGTTGTCGATCAACACGCGGTCGCCAAACGACTTGCTGACGTTCTTGAACTCGAACACTTCGTGGCCCAAACGCTCGGCCACAGGAATGAAAATTTCCTGGGTTTCGTTGCGCTTTTGGTATTCGTGATCAGACAACTCTTCAAAGCGGGCCAAACGGGCCTTGCTCTTGGCTTGACGGCCTTTGGGGTTGGAACGGGCCCACTCCAATTCTTTCTTCATGGCCTTGGAGCGTGCGTCTTCGGTGCGCTGCTCGGTGGCCAAACGGGCTTCTTTTTGCTCCAACCAAGTGGAGTAGTTGCCTTTGTAGGGAATGCCGTGGCCACGGTCGAGTTCCAAAATCCACTCGGCGGCGTTGTCCAAGAAATAACGATCATGGGTAATCGCCACCACGGTGCCTGAGAAGCGGGCCAAGAACTGTTCCAACCAGTCCACCGATTCAGCGTCCAAGTGGTTGGTCGGTTCGTCAAGCAACAGCATGTCGGGCTTGGACAGCAACAAGCGGCACAAGGCCACACGGCGTTTTTCACCACCGGACAGCTTGCCAATGATGGCGTCCCACGCGGGCAGGCGCAGCGCGTCAGCGGCGATTTCGAGTTGGTGGTCCGAGGCGTCGCCTGAGGTCGAAATGATGGCTTCGAGCTGGGCTTGTTCGGCGGCCAAGGCGTCAAAGTCGGCATCTTCTTCGGCGTAGGCGGCGTACACCTCTTCAAGGCGCGCTTGTGCAGCCTTGATGTCGCCCATGCCGCTCTCCACGGCTTCGCGCACGGTGTGCTCAGGGTCGAGTTGAGGTTCTTGCGGCAAATATCCGATCTTCAGACCAGCCATTGGAATGGCTTCGCCTTCGATCTCGGTGTCAATACCGGCCATGATTTTGAGCAAGGTGGACTTGCCCGAACCGTTGGTACCCAGCACGCCAATCTTGGCCCCGGGGAAGAAAGACAAAGAAATGTCTTTGAGAATCTGACGCTTAGGCGGCACGATCTTGCCGACGCGGTTCATCGAAAATACGTATTGAGCCATCTGTAACCCTGAATGAAAATGAGCTGAAACGGGCCACCCTGCGGGTGCCAGTTCAAGACGTCAACCAAGCCGCTCTGGGCTGGCTGAGTCTGTGTAGCCTTCCATTATCCCAGCTTATCAAGGCAGAGGCCCGAAGAACGCAAATCTCAATCGAGTTTGAGGCCCAAGTCCACGGCTAGCTTGATCCAAACTGGCACTTCGCCCTCCCAGTCTTTGCGGGTGTCAGCGAGATTTTTAGGCTTATTGGGAATGGCGAAGGTTTCGCGCAGTTTGGCGGCGCGTTCGGTATTGGCCCAAGCCACTGCCTCATCGGCCATCCGTTTGAGCACGGCTTCGGGCGTGCCCGCTGGAGCGACCAAGGGCAAACCGCCTTCCAGCGTTACCAGTTTTTCGGTATTGCCTTGCTCGGTCAAGGTAGGCACATCGGGCAGTTTGGGCGACCGGTAGCTGCCAGTCACGCCGATGGCACGCACGCCTCGCGCAGCCATGGCGTTGAAGGCCTGAAAACTGCCCACGGCAACTTGCGACTGCCCCGAGGCCACGTCCAACCACATGGCGGCCTCCCCTTTGTAGTGCACCGACTGGATGCTGGTGGCATGCTGGCGGTTGGTCTGGTCGGCCAACATGTGCGGGTAAGAACCAGGTGCATAAGTGCCCATGGAAGTGGGGTTCTTTTTGGCCCACGCCACGAATTCGGTCATATTCTTAGCAGGGATTTTGTCGTGAATACCCACCACCAAAGGACCAGACGGGAACACGGTCACAGGGGTCAAGTCTTTGTCTAGGTTGTAGGGCAGCTTGGAATACAAGATGCGGTTTTGCCAAAATGTGCCGGAGGTGCTCATGACAAAGGTGTAGCCGTCGGCGGGTGACTTGGCCACGGCGTCAATGCCAATGATGGCTCCCGCACCCGGTTTATTTTCGATGACCACCGGCACGCCCAGCTTGGTTGACAGGTACTCGCCGTAGTTGCGGGCATAGGCGTCCGTCAATCCACCAGGCGGAAATGCCACCACGATCTTGATAGGTTTGGCGGGCCAAGCAGGCACTTGAGCCCAAGCGGAAGTTAAGGTGAGGCTGGCTATGCTGGCGACAACGGCAAGAGAAGCAGTCAAAAAAGGACGGCGGTGTTTCTTTAAATCAATCGACATGGTGTCTCCCAATGTGGTGCAAAACTGCTTTGAGCTCGCAGTCTAGGGGCACATGAAGCCGCTTTTAATTGGGGTTTGAACCCATGCCAAAGCTTTACGCCATCTCTTGTGCCACAATTACAACGTTGCAGCCTCCAGTAGCCGCAACATCAGCACTTCTGCTGGGGCCTGACCTAGGCAACGCTCAAAACAAGCGCCTGCGGTTTCCATGCCCACCTTAAAACTTATCGGCCAACACTGGTAACTGCCAACCGCAGTTGAATGAGTCGATAACTGCGCCGGACATGGCGCTCTATCCAAATGAACTTTGAAGAATTGAATCTGGCCCCGGCCATCCTGAAAGCCGTGCTTGAGCAAGGCTACGACACCCCAACCCCCATTCAAGCCCAAGCCATTCCGGCCGTCTTGGCGGGCCACGACTTGTTAGCAGGCGCCCAAACCGGCACCGGCAAAACAGCGGCGTTCACCCTGCCGATGCTGCACAAGCTCACCATGAGCCGCAGCACCGAAAACAAATTTGGCGTCTACGGCGTGCGCGCCTTGGTGCTGACCCCCACCCGCGAACTCGCGGCCCAAGTGGAAGAGTCGGTGCGCAACTACGGCAAATACCTGCAACTCACCTCCACCGTCATCTTTGGCGGCGTGGGAATGAACCCGCAAGTGGCTCGCATCAAAAAAGGCGTGGACATCTTGGTGGCCACCCCCGGCCGCTTGCTCGACTTGCAACAGCAAGGCTTGCTCGATTTGTCCACTGTGGAAATCTTGGTGCTCGACGAAGCCGACCGCATGTTGGACATGGGCTTCATCCACGACGTCAAGAAAATCTTGGCCTTGGTGCCCAAAGACAAACAAAGCTTGTTGTTCTCTGCCACCTTCAGCGACGAGATTCGCGAACTGGCTGGCAACTTGCTCAAGAACCCACAAAGCATCCAAGTCACGCCCAGCAACACCACGGTGCAACGCATCACGCAAGTGGTGCACCCTGTGGGCCGTGGCAAGAAAAAGGCCTTGCTCGCACACATCATCAACGAGCACAACTGGAGCCAAGTGCTGGTGTTCACCCGCACCAAGTTTGGCGCCAACAACGTGGCCGAGTTCTTGACCAAGAACGGCATCAGCGCCATGGCGCTGCACGGCAACAAGAGCCAAACCGCCCGTACCCAAGCCTTGGCTGGCTTCAAGAGCGGTGACATCCGCGCCTTGGTCGCCACCGACATTGCGGCACGCGGCATTGACATTGACGAGTTGCCACACGTCGTGAACTACGAAATCCCCAACATCAGCGAAGACTATGTGCACCGCATTGGCCGCACCGGTCGCGCAGGCTCCAGCGGCGAAGCCGTGAGCTTGGTGTCGTTGGATGAAGAAGGCTTCATGAAAGACATCGAACACTTCACCAAACAGCAAGTGCCTGTGGTGAACGTCGAAGGCTTTGGCCCTGAACCTGATGAAAAAGCCGAACCCATCGCCATGGGCCGTCAAACCCTGTGGGGTGGTTTGGGCAAGCCCCCAGGCCGTGACGTGATGGCTGCTGCGGCCAAAGCGGCACGCGGTGAAATGATGCAACGCATTCGCGACACCAAAGCCGCAGGCGGCGGTCGCAATGCAGGTGGTGGTCGCGGTGGCCAAGGCGGCAACGCCGAAGGGCGTGCCCCACGCCCCAGCGGCCATGTGAGCCGTGACCGCGTGAGCGATCGCCCCGCACGCGATGGCGAACGCGCCCAGTTGGGTGACCGTCCTGCACGCAGTGGCGAACGCCCAGCGCGTGATGGCAACCGTCAGCCTGGCAATGGTCAGGGCCAAGGCCAACGCGCGCCTCGCCAGTTCGACAACCGCGGCCCCCGCAACGACGCACCACGCCCACCGCGTGATTTCGATGCGCCCCGCGCCCCACGTCGTGATGACGACGAATTCCAGCCTCGCGCCAACGCGCACTTGGGCACCCAAAGCGGCGTGAACGCCTTTGGCCACAAAACACAAGGCGGCGGTCAGCGCCAGCCTGACCCCACACGCACCAGCGTCGATCTGATGACCGAACGCAAACGCGGCGGCGGTGGTGGCTATGGCCGCCGTCCTGGCGGTGGCGGCGGTGGTGGTGGTCGCTCAGGTGGCGGCGGCGGCCGTTCCGGTGGTGGATTTGGCGGCGGTAGTGGTGGCTACGGTCGCTGAGCCAACGCTCAACCCTAGACTTCACCCTGCACTGCCACGCCATGGCGTGCACCCAGAACTGGCCTGATCAAGGCCGGTCCACAAAAAACCCGCTGAGGCGCTTGCCTCAGCGGGTTTTTTCATGGGCGAAACACATCAAATCATGCAGACGCCGCATCACCTCGGCATTCAGGCACGGGCGTCGGCAACACGTCTTGGGCATAAAACGCTCGCAGGTTTGCCATCGTCAAATCGGCCATGTCGCGGCGCGTTTCTTCGGTGTGGCTGCCAATATGGGGGGTAAGCACCACTTGGGGCAAGCTGCGCAATTCGGCAGGCACACGGGGCTCATCCCAAAACACATCCAAGCCCGCGCCTGCGATGGTTTTGTCTTTCAAGGCTTGCACCAACGCCGCTTGGTCGACCACCGAAGCGCGTGCGATGTTGATCAAAAAGCCTTTGGGGCCCAATTTTTGAAGCACCGCGGCATTGACCAAGTGTTTGGTTGCAGCGCCGCCGGGTGTGGCCACCACCAAAAAATCAACGGCGTCAGCCAAGGACGCCACATCGGCATGAAAGGCGTACGACACATCGGCCTTAGGGGCGCGGCCGCAATAGGCCACGGTCATGTCAAACGCCTCAGCACGCTTGGCAATGGCACGGCCGATTCGGCCCAAACCCAAAATGCCCACCCGCTTGCCTGACACGCGGCGGGTCATGGCAAACGGCTCCATCGCCCAGTCGCCGTTGCGCAAAAAATGGTCGGCCTGTGGGATGCGTCGGCCCACCGCCAGCATCAGGCCTAAAGCGAGGTCGGCCACATCGGCGGTCATGGTGCCGGGGGTGTGCGTCACCACGATGCCGCGTTCTTGGATGGCGTCCATCTCGATGCCGTCATAACCCACGCCGCACAAGGCAATGAGCTTGACGTTGGGCAACATGCTGAGCAGCTTTTTGTCCACCTTGGATTCGCTGCCCGTGCCCACCAGCGCCGTGACTTTGCTCAACGCTTCAGGATCGATGATGTGGGCGTGGTCGTGCACGATGTAGTCCTCTTGCTGCAAGGCGTTCGTCAAGAACACAGGCAAGTTCGAGACTTTCATCAGGTGTTGGGTCATGGTGCGCCTCCCGCCAAGTGTTTCAATGCACCAACTCTACCTCGTCATTGGCTAACATCCTGCACATGATTGAAGGCACCCCCACACTCGACATTCACGGCTCCTTGGCTACCCTCACCTTGCGCCGCCCCAGCTTGCGCAACAGCCTCAACGACGACGACCTAAACACCCTGCTCGCCCACTTTGAAGCCATCAACACCAACCCCGCTGTGCACGCGGTGGTGCTGCGGGCGGACACCCATGGCCAAAAGAGCCCCGTGTTCAGCGCGGGCTACCACGTCGGCGGCTTCAACAACGACCCGATGGCTCCGCTGTTTTTTGAAAAGATCCCTGAAGCCCTCGAACGCTTGCGCCCCGTCACCGTCTGCGCCTTGAACGGCAGCGTCTATGGCGGCGCCACCGACGTGGTGCTGGCCTGCGATTTCACCGTGGCCCAAGCAAACTTGCATTGGCGCATGCCCGCCTGCGCTTTGGGCTTGCATTACTACCCCAGCGGCCTGCGCCGTTATGTCAGCCGCTTCGGCCTCAATGCCAGCAAACGGGCGTTCTTGCTGGGCCAGTCGCTGCGTTTTGAAGACTTGGCCAAGCTCGATCTGTTTGAAGCCTTGGTGCCTGCCGCAGACTTTGAAACAGCGCTCCAAACCCTCACCGACACGCTGACATCCATGTCGCCTTTGGCACTGCAAGCCACCAAAAAGAGCCTCAACGAGATCGGTGCAGGGCTATATTGCGAGCCAGTCCTGAAAGAACGTTCACGCCAATCCGTGCACAGTGCTGACTTTGCCGAAGGCCGCGCCGCCTTTGCTGAACGACGCGCCCCGCAGTTCACGGGCCGTTGACCTACCCACCTACGACCGAAAGTGCCCATGACCTCACCCCAAGACACCCTCGCCACGTGGCTAGCCGAAGAAGCGGCCGTTCGCGCACGCTTGCTGCCCGTGGGCATCACGCCATTCAGCGACGTGCAGCCACGCACCGGTTTACAGCTGTTGCAAGGCATGCTCAACGGCGAGTTGCCGCCCTCACCCATTGGTCGCACGCTCGACTTCATCTTGGTCGAAGCCCGTGAAGGCCATGTGGTGTTTCAAGGCGCGCCCAGCGACGCCCACCTCAACCCCATGGGCAGTGTGCATGGCGGCTGGTTCGCCACCTTGCTCGACTCGGCGCTAGGCTGTGCTGTGCACACCAAGCTGCCGCAAGGTCGTGCCTACACCACCACCGATTTGAGCGTCAAAATGCTCAAAGCCATCACGCCCAAAGTGCAGCGGGTGCGCGCCATTGGCGAGATCATCCATTGCGGGCGACAACTGGCTTCGGCGCAAGCCCGCTTGGTAGGACCCGACGGCACGCTGTACGCGCATGCCACCACCACATGTTTCGTTTTTGATCTACCAGGACAACCCAAGCCATGAGACTGCTTCACACCATGCTGCGCGTCGGCGATTTGCAAAAATCCATCGACTTCTACACCCAAGCCATGGGCATGCAACTGCTGCGCAAAACCCACAGGCCCGAGCAAAACTATGACCTCGCCTTCGTCGGCTACGGCACCAACCCCGACCACGCCGAGATCGAGTTGACCTACAACTATGGCGTCAGCAGCTACGACTTAGGCACGGCCTACGGCCACATCGCCATTGGCGTGCCTGACGTGGTGGCCACTTGCGCACAGATCGAACAAGCGGGCGGCACCATCACCCGCGCGCCAGGCCCCGTCAAAGGCGGCGCCACCATGATCGCCTTTGTGCAAGACCCAGACGGCTACAAGATCGAGCTGATCCAACGCTGATCGGTGTGACAACACCCCCTTAACGCACACAAAAAAGGGAGCGCAAGGGCTCCCTTTTTGCTGGACATCGGTCCAACCGTTTCAAGCCCCGCCAGTTGGCAAGGGCCTTTTTGCAAAAAGGACTTAGCCCTTCTTGGCGTAAGCCGAGCACCAGCCTTTGCCAGCCACTTGCTTGCCCGCAAACAGAGGGCAACCACCGGCAGCCGCATCGGCCTTACCTTGAAACAAAGCACAGTTAGAACAAATTTGACCCGCGGCGTATTTGGGTTGTTTGGCTTTGTCGACTTTGGTCGCGTCGGCTTTGTAAGCCAAAGCAGCGGCTTGTGGATCAGACTCGGCCACCATGGCTTGCGCTTGCGCAGCCGTGGTTGCCAAAGCAGCCACGCCAGCCACAGAGATGGTTTGCATCATGAAGACGCGACGGTTGGTAGGTTTGTTCATGGATGGCCCTTTGGGAAAGTTAAAAATTTGGGTCAGAAGATACTGACAGGCGATATCTTAACGACACTGAAAAAAGGCCCACTGATTCACATCAATGGGCCCGCAGCGCTCAAGGCTGTCCGCCACTCAGGCGGAGCAAACTTAAGCTTGCGCGGTGTCTTTCAACACTTGCGCCGTGATGGGCAGGCGACGCACGCGTTTGCCTGTCAGCTTGGCCACCGCGTTGGCAATGGCAGGCGCCACCACCGCCGTGGCGGGTTCGCCAATGCCACCTGGCTTCTCGGTGCTTTGGACCAACACGATGTCAATCTTCGGTGCCTCATGCATGCGCACGGGTTGGAAGTTGTGATAGTTGGTCTCTTGCACGCGGCCCGCGGTCATGGTGATTTGGTGCTTCAGCGCCGCGCCCATGCCAAAGATGATGCTGGACTGAATTTGCGCTTCCACCGTATCGGGGTTGACCATGTGGCCCAAATCGGCCGCCACGGACACGCGGTGCACCTGCACTTCGCCGTTGACATCCAAGCTCACCTCGGCCACTTGGGCCATGTACGTGTCATAGCCTTCCATCAGCGCAATGCCCAAGGCATGGCCTTTGGCCAAGGGCTTGCCCCAGCCCGCTTTATCAGCTGCCAGTTTGAGCACATTGGCAAAACGAGGCTTGCCTGCCAACAAACTCATGCGGTAGTCGTAGGGGTCTTTGCCTGCGGCTTTGGCCAGCTCGTCGATGAAGCTTTCGTTGGCGAAGGCGTTCATGTTGTGGCTCACCGCACGCCAGTAACCCACGCGCACGCCGGTGTCGTGAATCACCAAATCGTGTTGGGTGTTGGCGATGTTGTAGCCCGTCACAGCGGCTTCGGCCATGAATGGGTCCAGCGTGTCTTTGGGCAAACCAAAGGCGCGTTGGGTGACCGACTGCGACGCCACTTTGAAATGCATCGCCACAGGCTTGCCCGAAGCGTCCAAACCGGCTTTGAGCTGGTTCACGCCCACGGGACGGTAGAAGTCGTGCGTCATGTCGTCTTCACGCGTCCAGAGCAGCTTGACGGGTTTGTTGACCGCTTTAGAGATTTGGGCGGCTTGCACGATGAAGTCCAGCTCCAAACGACGGCCAAAACCACCACCCAAGAAGGTGGTTTGCAGTGTCACGTCTTCGGGCTTGAGGCCCAAAGCACCGGCCACCGCACCTTGCGCACCTTGTTGGAACTGCGTTGGGCCAATCAGCAAGGCTTTGTTGCCTTGCACATGGGCCGTGAAGTTCATGGGCTCCAGCGGCGCGTGCGCTTGCATGGGAATGACGTACTCGGCTTCGATCACCTTGGCAGCACCTTTGAGGGCGGCAGCCACATCGCCTTGCGGCTTGGTGATTTCGAGCACTTTGCCGGTTTTCAAAGCTTGGCGGGTGCCGTCGATCACGCTGGCGTCGCTCAAGGCAGCGCCTGCGCCTTCGTCCCACTGAATGCTGAGCAAGTCGCGGGCTTTTTTGGCTTGCCACCAGCTGTTGGCCACCACGGCCACACCGTCGCTGATTTGCACCACATCAATCACGCCCGCAGAGGCTTTGGCTTTCGAACCGTCAAAGCTCTTGACGGTACCGCCAATCACAGGGCACTGCGCCAGCGAGGCGTAGACCATGCCGGGCAACTTCACGTCAATGCCGAACTCGGCCGTGCCGTTGACTTTGACAGCCGTGTCCACGCGCTTGGTGCGCTTGCCCACGATTTTGAAATCTTTGGGCGACTTGAGTGGGGGCTTCTCGGGCACCGGCATTCTGGCTGCCGACTCGGCCAAGTCGCCGTAAGTAGCTTTGAGGCCTTTGGGGCCCGTGACCACGCCTTTGTCGGCCTTGAGCAAGTCTTTGTCGACGCCCCAACGGGCGGCTGCGGCAGTCAGCAGCATTTCACGCACTTGGGCGCCTGCGATGCGCAGCTTTTCCCAGCCATCGCGCACCGAGGTCGAACCACCGGTAATTTGCGCGCCCAGCAAAGCGTTCACGTACACCGCAGCAGGCGGAGCCGCCACGACTTTGATTTGTTTGATGTCCACGTTGAGCTCTTCAGCGATCAACATGGGCATGGAGGTGTATACGCCTTGGCCCATTTCGGAACGGGCCGAGAGCAAGGTGATGACGTTGTTGTCGGCAATGTGCACCCACGCATTAGGGGTGTAGACCGTGCCAGCGGCCATGGCTTCGCCTTGGGTGCCGGGCAGGTTAAAGCCGAGCATCAAGCCGCCAGAGACGGCTGCAGAGGCTTTGAGGAAGGAACGACGCGAGGTGTGTGTCTGTGTCATGGTGGTTCTCCGTCCGTTCAAGCTTTGCGCATCATGGCGGCAGCATCTTTGACGGCAGCGCGCACACGGGTATAGGTGCCGCAGCGGCACAGGTTGCCACTCATGGCTTGATCAATGTCAGCGTCGCTGGGGTTCTTGTTTTTGGCGAGCAACGCTGCTGCGCTCATCAACTGGCCCGATTGGCAATAGCCGCACTGGGGCACGTCGTGCTTGATCCACGCCACTTGCAGGGGGTGGGTGTTGTCTTTGGAGAGGCTTTCAACGGTGGCGACTTTTTTGCCAGACACGGTGGAAAGCGGGGTTTGGCACGAGCGCACAGGCTGGCCGTCGACGTGCACGGTGCAGGCGCCGCACAAAGCTGCACCGCAGCCAAATTTGGTGCCGGTCAGGCCCAGTTCATCGCGAATCACCCACAACAGCGGGGTGTCTGTGTCGGCATTGGCCTTGGCGGCTTTGCCGTTGATTGAGAAGTCAACGCTCATCGAGGTCTCCTGTTTTTAAAAAGTTCCAGAACGGCGCAAGCATAGTGGCCTCAGATGCGTTCAAAATCAGGCTTACCCTCGATTCAGTCTCTCAAAGCTCAATCTTTCTCACCTTGAAACAGCGCTCCTAGTGCGATTACTTATGAACGACATTGCCAACCTTCGCAAAAGTTACGAACGCGCGGAACTCAACGAGTCGGCCTCAGCGGCTGACCCCATGCAGCAGTTTGAGCACTGGCTGAAAGAAGCCATCAGCGCCGAAGTGCCCGAGCCCAACGCCATGACCTTGGCCACCGTGGGCAGCGACTTGCGGCCCAGCACACGCGTGGTGCTGATCAAGGGTTACGACGCGCGCGGCATTGTGTGGTTCACCAACTACGACAGCCGCAAGGGACAGCAACTGGCGGGCAACCCGTTTGCTGCCTTGCAGTTTCATTGGGTCGAACTAGAGCGTGTGGTGCGCATCGAAGGCCGTGTCGAAAAAGTGAGCGACGCAGAAAGCGACGCCTATTTCCACAGCCGCCCGCTCGACTCACGCATTGGCGCATGGGCCAGCCCACAAAGCCAAGTGATTGACGGGCGCATGACCTTGGTCAGCAACGCGGCCAAATATGGCGCGCAGTTTTTGCTCAACCCGCCGCGCCCACCTCACTGGGGTGGCTACCGACTGGTGCCCGAGCAATGGGAGTTTTGGCAGGGCCGCAAAAGCCGCTTGCACGACCGTTTGCGCTACCGCAGCGCTAGCGCAGTGCCAGCCAAATCGGCGACAGCGTGGGTTCGCGAGCGCTTGGCACCCTGAGCGGCAAGCTTTGGCGCCTTGAGCGGCCAGCCTTGGCGCCCTTAAAAACTGGCCTGTAAACCCAGCTTCAAGCTGCGCCCCGCCAATGGCGGCGCATTGGCGCCCATGGTTTGGGTCAGCACAGAGGTGGCGGAATAAGCCAGCTGGTTGGTCAAGTTGTCGAGCTTGACAAACATCATCCAATGCGTGGCACCCGTGTGCGTGTGGTAATTCACCCCCGCATTCAGCAAGGTGTAGCTGGCGGTGGTGACGTCACCGGCGTTGGGCACGCGGTTTTGTGCGCCCGCATAAAGCACACCCAAACGTGCGCCCCAAGCCGCTTGGCGCCACACCCAATCCGCGCCTAAGCGCATGGGGGCGATGCGTGGCAAGGGGCGGTGGTAGCTCAAGTCATCGGCACGCACCGCATCGGCGCGCAGCTCCAAATCTAGGTTGCCGTGCGAGGCATTGGGTGTCCACAGGGCTTGTTGACCGCCCACCATGCGCAACTTGGCGGTCGACTCTACGCCCACAAAACGGGCTTGCACGCCTTCGAACTGGTACACCGGCAAGCGGTCTGGTGTGGACGCGCTGACCACGGTGCCGCTGGCGTCTTTGAACTCGCCCGTGGGCTGCAGCGACAAATAATTGGCGAAGCGCGACACAAAGCCCGTCACCCCAAAGGCGTGGGGCCCCGCTTTCCAAGCGCCGCCCACGTCGAGCTGGGTGGCTTTTTCAAGAGTGCTGCGGCGCTCGCCTTGCTCAAACGTTCCCGTGGCTGCGTGTGGGCCGTTGGCAAACAGCTCGTAATCTTTGGGCGCGCGTTGGCTCCAGCCTAGGTTGCTGGTGAGTTGCCAGCCGTTTTGCGCCTCGCCTTGGCGAAAGTTGCGCAACACACCCAGCGCCACGCTGTGCGGGTTGAAACGCTTTTCTTCCGCAGGAAACCGCGTTGGGTCCGTGTGGTCAAGCGACGCCACCGTGACGCCTTCAGCACGCGCCGCGGCACTCACTTGACCCCACGCCGTTTTCAAGGTTTGCAAGGTGAACAAGGCCGTGCTTTGCGTGCGGCTAGACGGCACAAACGCCTCGGTGCCTTGGGCCGTCAAGCGGTTGCCCTCGCGCTGCAAACCCACCACCCCGTCCAATTGCAAACCGTGGCCCAAGGCCTTGGCTTGCTGACGCGCTTCGACACGCACGTCGTTGCCCGCGTTGTCAAAACGGGTGCCCACTTGCGCGCCTGGGTATTCGGTGTGGGTATATTGGGTGTGGCCCCACTGAAACTTGAGCGCTTGCAGCAGATCGCCGCCTTCGCGCCACTCGCCTTCCATCACCGTGTGACGGCGCTGCATGCCAATGGTCACATCGGGCTCGGCCACGGTGCCGTAGCTGCTGCGGTATTCGCTGGTCGACAAACCCAGGTAGCCACGGTCCAACAGCAAGGTGGCCCCCACGCCATTGCCTTGCGTGTGGCTGGCCGAGTTGCAGACCCGCGTTTGGCGGGTAGTCACGCCGTTCAAGCTGCAGTCCATCGTTTGGGGAACGCGCAGGTTGCCGGTGTGGCGGTCAAAGGCGTCCACATGCAAGGCGAAGCGGTCGTTGCCCGCCTCGACCATCGCGCCCGTGCTGCGCTCACGCGCCGCACCACCCGCTCGCAGCTCGGCCTTGCCCATGGCGCCGCCTTGTGCGTCAAACGCAGGTTCGCGGGCAATGCGGTTGTCGATCACGTTCACCACGCCACCCAAGCCGCTGCTGCCGTAGAGCAAGGTGGCGGGGCCGCGCAACAGCTCAATGCGCTCGGTGGTCAACGGGTCCAGCGGCACGGCATGGTCAAAGCTCAGGCCCGACACATCCATGTTGGCGCCACCGTTTTGCAAAATTTGAACGCGGTCGCCGTCCAAACCACGAATGACAGGGCGCCCCACATTGGGCCCAAACGAACTGTTGGCCACGCCGGGCAAGCTGTCTAGGGTGTCCCCCAAGGTGCTGCCTTGGCGTTGCGTCAGCGCGGCACCTGACAGCTGTTGGGCGGGCACTGACAACGCGCCCGCCGACTCGGGACGAGCGGTGATGGTGACTTCATTCAGTGCCGTGGGTGATGCCGATGCAGCGGCATTGGCCGGTGCTGGGACATTCAGCAGCGCTTGCGCGCTTGCGTCCCCCACTGGGCTGAATAAAAAAGTGGCGACTGCCGCCGCCGTGGCGTGGTGTTTGAAAAGAAAAGACATGGAAATATGGCGCTCTCAGAACCCAGAAATGACAGCGCACAGAACACGTTCCCGTGCGCCAAGAAGACGTCAAATCAGCGCAACACAGGCGGCGCTCGGGCCGCAAAGAAACGTTCAAACAGCGCCAAGCGCGCATACAAAGGCGCGGTGAACCCAAGCGCGGGCAAAGGCAGCACCGGCACCGTCCACACCGCATGCTGCAAGGCATCGGGGCACGCTTGGTCAAACAACTGGCAATCGGCCAAACTGGCATGCTCACCCCACAGGCCTTGCCACACCGAGTCAATGCCCGTGGCCGCAGCAGCCTCCGCCACCACCGACACAGAAGCCGCATGCACCGTCTGCTGGGCATGCACCACGCGGTGCAACTGCCCCAAGGTTTGCCCCCACAGCAATGCCAGCGCCAGCACCCACACGCCCCAATTCACGGCCATGCCCAGAGCCGAGGCCCGCCACGCGCGGGACTGCGCAAACGCACCTCCGCGTGAGGCTGAACCGTGCAGGCGATCAGTCACGCTTCACCCGATCTGCGAAGGTCTTCAAAAACTTCTGCACTTTGGGCGCCACCACATACGCGCAATAGCCTTGATCGGGGTGGTTTTCAAAATAGTCTTGGTGATACGCCTCGGCCGCTGAATAGTTGCTCAAGCTTTGCAACTCGGTCACCACGTGCCCACCCAAACTGGCGTTAACCTCGTCCAACACCTGCTGCGCCACCGCACGGTCTGCTTCATCGCTGAGGTAAATGCCGCTGCGGTACTGCGTGCCAGCGTCGTTGCCTTGGCGGTTCAAGGTGGTGGGGTCGTGGATGACAAAGAAGATTTCCAGCAACTCACGCAGACCGATGCGGGACGGGTCGTACACCAAACGCACCACCTCGTTGTGTCCCGTGTTGCCCTCACACACTTGAGGGTAGGTGGGGTTCAATACATGGCCGTTGCAATAGCCAGACTCCACATCCAACACCCCTTGCACCCGCACAAACACGGCTTCGGTGCACCAAAAGCAGCCTCCGCCCAAGGTGATGACGCGGGCAGAGGGGGAGGCGACGTGAGAGGGCTGTGTCATGGACGCGATTCTAGGGGGGCTGTGTGACACAACAGACCGAGGCAGCCAGCATGATCGGCTACATTACTAACCCATCAGTCATTAGCCGCCGTGTCCACAGAAACCACCCTCCCCAGCCTTGAACCGACGCCCAAACGCGAGCGTCGCAAAGAAGCGCGTCCACGCGAATTGCTAGATGCGGCCTTGGCCCTGTTTGTCGAAAAAGGCTTCACCGCCACCCGATCTGAAGAGGTCGCGGCGCGAGCTGGTGTGTCCAAGGGCACGCTGTTTTTGTACTTTCAGAGCAAAGAAGACCTGTTCAAGGCGGTGATCCGCGAAAACATTGGCAGCCTTTTCCCCGCCTGGAACGAAGAGCTCGACACCTTTGAGGGCAGCAGCACCGACATGGTCAAGTACGCCATGCGCGTCTGGTGGGAGCGCGTGGGCAACACGGCGGCCAGCGGCATCGCCAAGCTCGTCATGAGCGAAGCACAAAATTTCCCTGAAGTCGCGGCGTTTTACCAAGCCGACGTGGTGGTGCCAGGCACCAAGCTGCTGCAACGCATCTTGCAGCGCGGTGTCGAGAGCGGCGAGTTTCGGGCGATGGACACCGACAAAGTGGTCTACACCCTCATCGCGCCCATGATTTTTTTGATGATGTGGAAACACTCCATGGGTGCGTGCGCCGCCTCGGCCAACATCATTGATCCCCAAGAATTCATCCAAATGCAAGTCGACATGCTGCTCAACGGCATGCTCACTCGGAGTACCCCATGAAAAACAAAACCCGTTGGCTCATCATCGCGGTCATCGTGCTGGCCTTGATTGCAGGCATTTGGCGGGCCTTGGCTTCCAAACGCGCCCAAAAAGAAGCCGCCGCCGCCCCTGCGGTGGTGCAAACCCACATTGAGTTGGCCAACAGCGACGTGTTGACGGCCAGCGTGCGCGACATCACCCAAGGCCTTGCCATTTCAGGCACGGTCAAAGCACTGAACTATGCGGTCATCAAAGCGCGTGTGGCCGGGGAAATCAAGGACATCACTGTGCGCGAAGGCGACGCGGTGACAGCAGGCCAAGTGTTGGCACGCATCGACCCCACCGAGTACCAACGCCGCTGGCAACAAGCCCAAGAACAAGCCCTCGCCGCCAAAGCGCAAATGGAGATTGCCCAACGCCAATGGGACATCAACAAAGCCTTGGTCGCGCAAGGCTTCATTTCTAAAATTGCCTCCGACAACTCACTCGCCAGCTACCAAGGCGCCTTAGCCAGCCACAAAGCAGCCATCGCAGGCGCCGATGTGGCTCGCAAATCGTTGGACGATGCGACTTTGGTGGCCCCGTTTTCAGGCGTGATCGCCCTGCGCGCGGCACAACTGGGCGAGCGCGTCAGCATTGATGCCAAGATTTTGGAACTGGTGGACTTGCGCCAACTCGAAGTCGAAGCGCCACTCAGCCCCAGCGATTCGATCGACGTGCGCGTGGGCCAAGTGGCCACGCTCCAACTCGAAGACCGCCCCACCTACGTGAAGGCCAAGGTGCAGCGCATCAGCCCCAGCGCGCAAGCGGGCAGCCGCAGTGTGATGGTGTACCTGCGCCTTGACCAACCGCAAGGCCTGCGCCACGGCTTGTTTGCCAAAGGCACATTGGGTTTGGGCAAGAGCCAAGTGATGGCGGTGCCCCTGTCGGCCGTACGCAGCGACCGCGCACAGCCCTATGTGCAGGTGGTTGAAAAAGTGGGCGACACCTTTCAAGTGGCCCACAAAACCGTGGTGGTCGGCGTGACCGGCACCGACTTGGCGCAGCCCGAGTCAGAACCATGGGTCGGCGTGACCGGACTTGATGCCGGCAGAACCGTGATCAAAGGTCAAGTCGGGGCCTTGCGCCAAGGTTTGGCGGTGACTTACACCAGCCCTAAAACCAACTAAAGCGCAGCATGTGGTTCACCAAAGTCAGCCTTAAAAACCCGGTCTTCGCGACCATGGTGATGCTCGCCTTTGTGGTGCTGGGTTTGTTTTCTTACCAGCGGCTCAAGATCGATCAGTTTCCCAACATCGACTTTCCGGTGGTGGTGATCACCACCGAGTACCCCGGGGCATCGCCTGAGATTGTTGAGAGCGAAGTCAGCAAGAAAATCGAAGAAGGCGTCAACGCCATTGCGGGCATCAACGCCCTCACCTCACGCAGCTACGAAGGCATGTCGGTGGTAGTGGTTGAGTTTCAACTGCAGATCGATGGCCGCAAAGGTGCAGAAGATGTGCGCGAAAAAGTGGCCGCCTTGCGCCCGACCTTGCGCAGCGATGTGAAAGAGCCCAAGGTGCTGCGCTTTGACCCGTCGAGTCGCGCCATCTGGTCGCTGGCAGTTGTGCCTGAAGCCGCCACCCACGCCTCAGATTCGGGTGACAAAGCCAAAGCGCTGCAAGCGGTCGAGTTGACAAACTGGGCCGACCAAGTGCTCAAAAAACGCTTAGAGAACGTGCGTGGTGTGGGCTCGGTGTCGTTGGTGGGTGGCACCAAGCGCGAGATCAACCTGTACCTGAACCCGCAGGCGATGGAAGCCTTGGGCATCAGCGCCGATCAAGTGGTGAACGCGGTCAAAACCGAAACCCAAGACTTACCCGTGGGCAGCTTGCGCTCGTTGCAACAAGACCGCGTGATTCAAATCCAAGGCCGCCTGTTGCGCCCTGAGCAATTTGGGCAAATCATCGTGGCGCGCAAAGGCACCACACCCATTCGCCTGAGCCAAGTCGCCACCGTCAACGATGGGGCGCAAGAGGTGGAGAGTTTGGCGCTCTACAACGGCCAACGCACCTTGTTGATGACGGTGCAAAAGTCGCAAGACGAAAACACCATCGAAGTCATCGATGGCCTGAACAAAACGATTGCCGAGTTGACCCCGCAACTGCCTGCGGGCGTGCGCTTGGAACAAGTGCAAGACGGCTCACGCCCCATCCGCGTGGGTGTGGCCAACGTGCGTCAAACCCTGATTGAAGGCGCTGTGTTGACGGTGTTGATCGTGTTCTTGTTCTTGAACTCATGGCGCTCCACGGTCATCACGGGCCTCACACTGCCCATCGCCATCATCGGCACGTTTTTGTTCATGTACATGTTTGGCTTCACCATCAACATGATCACGCTCATGGCCTTGTCGCTGTGCGTGGGCTTGTTGATTGACGATGCCATCGTGGTGCGCGAGAACATCGTGCGCCACGTGCAAATGGGCAAAACGCCCTACCAAGCCTCGATGGACGGCACGCAAGAAATTGGCTTGGCGGTGCTGGCCACCACCTTGTCCATCGTGGCGGTGTTTTTGCCGATTGGTTTCATGGGCGGCATCATCGGCAAGTTCTTCCACGAGTTTGGTTTGACCATCGTGGCGGCGGTGCTGATTTCGATGTTCGTCAGCTTCACACTCGACCCCATGCTGTCGTCCATCTGGCACGACCCCACCATTCACGCCCACGGCGAGCACGGCACATCGAATGCGTTTTATGACCGCACGATTGGCCCTGTCACCGCTTGGTTTGAACGCAGCACCGACCGATTGGTCGCGCTGTACCAACACATCTTGCGCTGGTCGCTGCATCACAAACGCGCCACCGTGGCGCTGGCTGTGGCCACATTTGTGACGAGCATTTTCATGGTGCCGCTGCTAGGCACCGAGTTTGTGCCCAAGGCCGACTTCTCCGAAACCTCCGTCAACTTCTACACGCCGGTGGGTTCATCGCTGGAAGTGACCGAGGCCAAGGCGCAGCAAGTCGAAGCGATCATCCGTGAGTTCCCTGAAGTGCGCTACACGCTGTCCACCATCAACACAGGCACAGCCAACGGCAAAATTTACGCCAACATTTATGTGCGCTTGGTCGACCGCAAAGACCGCCAACGCAACGTCGATCAAATGTCTGCCGCACTGCGCCAGCGCCTGCTGGACGTGCCCGGCATCACCGTCACCCACGCGGGCTTGCTCGACTCGGTGGGCGGCAACAAGCAAGTGGAATTTTCTTTGCAAGGCCCCGACTTGCAAGAACTCGAACGCTTGACCACGCAAGTGATGGGCAAAGTACGCACCATCCCCGGCTTGGTGGACTTGGACTCCAGCATCAAGCCCAACAAACCCACGGTCGATGTGCAAATTCAACGTGAAGCCGCCAACGACTTTGGCCTGTCGCTGGGCGCCGTGGGCAACCAACTGCGCACCTTGGTCGCCGGTCAAACCGTGACCAACTGGCGTGCCGCCGACGACCAAACCTACGACGTGAATGTGCGCTTGAACCCCAACGCCCGCAACACCTTGCAAGACATGGCACGCCTGCCCTTCACCATCGGCACGCAAGCCGATGGCAGCCCGCGTGTGGTGCGCCTGAACCAATTTGCCCAAGTGGTGGAAGGCACAGGCTCCAACCAAATCAACCGCCGCGACCTGATGCGCGAAGTGGCCATCAACGCCAACGTGTACAACCGCTCGGCGGGCGAAGTCTCGGCCGATATTCGCAAAATCATGGATGGCATCCAGTTGCCGCCGGGCTATCGCTACCAATTTGGCGGCTCCACCAAAAACATGGCCGAATCGTTTGGCTATGCCATCTCTGCCTTGGTTCTGGCGATTGTGTTCATCTACATGATCTTGGCCAGCCAGTTCAAGAGCTTCTTGCAACCCTTGGCGCTGATGACCGCCCTGCCCCTGACGCTCATTGGCGTGGTGTTGGCCTTGTTGATGTTTGGCTCCAGCTTGTCCATGTTCTCGGTCATCGGCATGGTGATGCTGATGGGCTTGGTCACCAAAAACGCGATTTTGTTGGTCGACTTTGCCATCCGCGCCCGTGAGCCCCAATTGCAAGCCGACGGCACGCTCAAGCCCGGACTGGGCCGCAACGAAGCCCTGCTGCTGGCCGCCGAAGTGCGTTTGCGCCCGATTTTGATGACCACCCTCGCCATGATTTTTGGCATGGTGCCACTGGCATTCGCCCTGTCTGAGGGCTCTGAACAACGCGCGCCCATGGGCCAGGCGGTGATTGGCGGCGTCATCACCTCCTCGCTGCTGACCTTGGTGGTCGTGCCCGTGGTGTATTGCTATTTAGACGATTTGGCCCAATGGCTGCGGCGCAAATGGGCGTCAGGCTCTGACAGCACAGCCCGTTAAAATTTTGCCCAGCTTTCACTTACCGATTTTGGAGTTTTGAGATGAATACCCAAGAACAAGCCCGCTTCAACATGGTCGAACAACAGATTCGCCCTTGGCAAGTGCTCGACAAAGCCGCTTTGAGCGTGTTGTCGCAACTGCCCCGTGAATTGTTTGTGCCCCAGGCCTACCAAGCCCTGGCCTACACCGACACCGAAATCCCGTTGGCCAATGGCCACAGCATGTTGCCTCCCCGCGTCGACGCCCGTTTGATGCACGACCTCGAACTGACTGGCACTGAAAAAGTGTTGGCCATTGGTGTGGGCAGTGGCTATTTGTGCGCCTTGGTCGCAGGCCGTGCCCAACGCGTGATCGGCTTAGAGATCGACGCTGACTTGGCCGCCAGTGCCCGCGACAACCTGCAACGCGCAGGCGTGAGCAACGTGGATGTGCGCGTGACCAACGGCAACCAAGGCGCTGCGGGCGATGCCCCCTTCGACGCCATCGTGCTCGGCGGCTCCGTGGCTGAAGTGCCCCAAGCCTTGTTGCAACAACTCAAAGTCGGCGGCCGCCTGTTGGCCATCGTGGGCCAAGACCCCGTGATGTGCGCCACTTTGTTCACCCGCACCGGCGATGCCGCATGGAACAGCAAGGCCTTGTGGGACACCACGGCGCCACGTTTACAAGGCTTTACAGAGCCAAGCCGCTTCCAGTTCTAAAAGTTCGGCATGATCGATCAGATTCAACCGGCCCAGCTCTCAGACTGGATCACCGCCCACGCCGCCGACGGCGCCACCGTCGTGCTGGATGTGCGCGAACCTTGGGAGATTCAAACCGCTTGCGTGACGCCGCAAGGGTTTGAGTTGGTCAAGATGGTGATGCACACCATCCCCGCTCGGCTGAATGAACTCGACCGCAACCGCCCCATCGCTTGCCTGTGCCACCACGGTGCGCGCAGCATGCAAGTGGCCGCTTTTTTGGCCCAACAAGGTTTTACCCATGTGGCCAACATTGCGGGCGGTATTGACGCTTGGTCGGCGCAGGTGGATGCCACCGTGCCTACGTATTGATTGACAGAAAGACACTTATGAAGTTCTCGCGCATCCTGTTTCGCACACTGCCCCTCGCCGCCGCTGTCGCCTTGACATTCGCCAGCGCCGCCCAAGCCCAAAGCTTGGTCGACATGTACGAGGCAGCGCGTGGCTACGACGCGAGCTTCATCTCTGCCAAAGCCCAGTTTGAAGCCAACTTGGCCAAAGCCAACCAAACCTTGGGCGGCGTGCTGCCCAACATCGCGCTGTCGGCGAGTGCGTCGCGGACTTACTTTGATTTCCGCCCCGACACACCGACAGTACCTGCACAACAGCGTTTTTACGGCACAGGTTCAGCCGCGATCACCCTGACCCAGCCTATCTACCGCCCAGCAGCTTGGGCCGCCTACAAACAAGGCGGTCGCTTGCTTGAACAAGCCGCAGCCCAATACGAAGCAGCCGAGCAAGACTTGTTGGTGCGCGTCTCGCAAGCCTACTTTGACGTGCTCACCAGCGAGGACAGCTTGGCCTCCGTGCAAGCGCAAAAACAAGCGGTGCAAGAACAATTGGCCTCGGCCAAACGCAACTTTGAAGTGGGCACCTCCACCATCACGGGCGTGCGCGATGCGCAAGCCCGTTTTGACCTGAGCACGGCCCAAGAAATTGCCGCAGAAAACGACTTGCGCATCAAACGCTTGGCCTTGGATTTGGCTGTGGGCATGAGCAATGCCAAACCCAAGCGTCTGGCCAACCATTCACAACTGATTCCAACCCCTGCAGAAGATGTGAGTATTTGGGTCACCCAATCTGAAACCTCTAGCCCTGCCGTGCGTCAAGCGCAGTTGGCACTGGAAGTTGCCACCCTGGAAGTGGACAAAGCCATGGCTGGCCACAAACCCACGTTAGATGCGCAATTGGCGTACTCAGGCATCCGCAACGACGGTGGCAACGCCACGGGCGCCGTGTCGTCACACATTTACAACCCCTCCGCCGCCATCGTCTTGAACGTGCCCATCTTCGCGGGCTTCGCCACGCAATACCGCGTGAAAGAAACGGTCTCGCTCGAAAACAAAGCGCGCTCAGACTTTGAAAACGCACGGCGCAACACGGCCCAAGCCACACGCACCGCCTACTTCGGTTTGGTGGCAGGTCTCAGCCAAGTCAAAGCGCTAGAAGCAGCTGAAACCTCCACAAAAAGTGCATTGGATGCCAACAAGCTAGGCTACTCGGTGGGCGTGAACATCAACATCGACGTGTTGAACTCACAAAGCCAGCTCTACCAAACCAAGCGCGACTTGGCCAAAGCGCGCTACGACGTGTTGGTGGGCAACCTCAAACTGCGCCAAGCCAGCGGCACGTTGACGCCGCAAGATCTGCAGCCCATCAACGCCTTGCTGGCCCCTTAAACGCTCGCCTTTACGCCCTAGTCAGCGCACAAAGCGCTGAAGCTGAATCAGGGCGCTTGCAGGTAAGGCAGCAGCGCTTGAGCCGTGCGCTGCGCGGCGCCTTTGTGCTCTTGTGAAAACGTCCAGCAGGCTTGCACATGCGCGTTTTCATCCGGTGCTGAAGCCACCATTTGCAAAGCCGTGACCACCGCTTCGGCCATGTCGACCACGCGCAATGCAGCACCCGCGGTTTCAGCCAACTCAGCCGCTTCGGCGAAGTTGAAGGTGTGCGGGCCCATAACGACGGGGCAGCCGCAAGCCGTGGCCTCGATCAAGTTTTGCCCGCCCAAAGGCGCAAAACTGCCGCCCAACAACGCGGCATCTGCCAAGCCGTAATACAAGGCCATTTCGCCCAAAGAATCGCCCAACCAAAGGGTGTCATCGGCTTGCGCCACATCGGGCCCATTCACCCAAGCGCTGCGGCGTGACAGCGTAAACCCACGTTGCGTGATGAGCGCCGCCACTTCATCAAAACGCTGGGGATGACGCGGCACCACCAACCAATGCACCGCATGAAAATGATGCTGCGCATCGAGCGGCGCATCTTTGAGGGCCTGCAAGGTATCGAGCCACATGAGCTCTTCGCCCTCGCGTGAGCTGGTGAGCAACACCACCGGACGCGTGAGGCTTTGCTTCCAAGCCGTCGCTTGCAGCAGTTGCTGCGCATCGGGCTTGGCGTCGAATTTCAAATTGCCCAGCACGCCGTCGACCTTGGCGCCCAGTTGCCGCAAACGTTCGGCATCGGCTTGCGTTTGGGCAAACACCGCCGTCAAGCCTTGGTACGCTGGGCGCGACAGCCAAGCCAAACGCTGCGCTTGGTGCATGCTCTTGTCGCTCATGCGGGCGTTGACCAACAGCATGGGCACATTCGCTTGGCGACATAACGCCACCCAGTTGGGCCACACCTCGGTTTCTAAAACGATGGCCGCACGGGGCTGGAAATACTGCAAAAACCGCTGCACCACCGCCGGCGTGTCCCACGGTTGCCAGACCTGCACATCGCCGTCTTGCAACAGGCTTTGGCCTTGTGCGCGCCCCGTGGCCGTGCCGTGGGTCAGCAAAATTTTCAACGCGGGTGAGTCAGACATTGCTTCGCGCAACGCTTGCAGCAACACTGCTGCCGCACGGGTTTCGCCCAGCGAGACCGCATGCACCCACACATAAGCCACGCCACTTTGCGCGGCACTGGGCTGCGTGTAATGACCAAACCGTTCGTCGATGGCCACTAAATAGCCAGGCTCATCGACACCACGGCGCTTGAGTTTGCGGCGCAACAAGGGCTGCAAGGCTTGCAGCACCCAGCCGTAAACCGTGCGTGTGATGACAGCACCACTCATGCTTGCAGACATTGCTGCCAAGCCCGCCACACCGCATCGACTGTGGGGGTGGGCACATCGATCACGCTGGTTTGACGGCGCAAGCCCTCGGGGCCCGTGCGCCATGCAGTGTCAAAGTTGTAAATCTGCACATGCGGCAAGTCGAGGGCCACCGCGATGTGGCTCAAGCCGCTGTCCACCCCGATCACGCCGGTGCATTGCGCCATCTCGGTGGTGAGTTGGTCCAAAGACAAGCGCGGCCAAACGTGTGCACCCGGCAACATGTCCGCCAAGGCAAGGCTGCGCAAGCGCTCTTCTTCATTGCCGTGGGGCAACACCACGTCTAAGCCTGTGGCTTTCAAACGCTGCCCCAATTCATGCCAGTGGGACAAAGGCCACTCTTTGTCAGCGCGTGAGGTGCCATGCACCAACACCACCACAGGGCGACGTGACACGGAAATGGGTGCGTTCACCGTCGCGCTGGGTTGTGCTGACCCCAGCCCGAAATTCACCGATGCTGGCACGGCATAGCCCAAGGCTTTGGCACACAACACACGCCCACGGTCCACCGCATGGATGTGCGGCGTGATGCGAACGGCCACATCGGCCACCCAACGCGTGGGGCGTTCGTAGCCTGAGCCTTCGGTTCGGTTGGCCATGGCGTAGCGCTTTCCGCTTGGGGTGGTGCGCGCCAACCAAGCCACCAAAGCCGATTTGGTGAGGCCTTGCAAATCGATCACCACGTCATAGGCATCGCGCTGCAAATCGGCTTTGAAGGCTTGCCATTCGGCACGAGTTTGCGCACGCGTGTCCGCCTTGAAAAAGGCTTTGCGCCAACGGCGCAGCTCACACGGAATCACACGGTGCACGGCCGGACAGCGCGCAGCCAAGGGGGCGAAGCCACGCTCGACCACCCAATCAATTTGGGCATGGGGAAAGGCGGCTTGAATGTCCATCACGGCGGGCAGGGTGTGCACCACATCGCCCAAGGACGAGAGCTTGACGATGAGCACTCTCAAGGGCGCTTGACGGCCCGACAAACCAGACGAAGCGGGCGTGCCTAATGTGGTGGGCAGGCCCAAGGGTTCAGCCTCGTTCAATGCGCCGCCTCTTGGAACGCCGCATCGGGCTTGACGCGACGCAACAGCGCCAGCATGTCGTGCTCAATGCGCGTCAGCGCTTCTTGGGTTTGGCCTTCAAAGCGCAACACCAAGACCGGTGTGGTATTGGAGGCGCGGATCAAACCAAAGCCATCGGCCCAGTCAATGCGCAAGCCATCAATCACACAGGCTTCGGGTTTGAACTCGGGCGAAGGCAGTTCGCCCGACGACACCAACTGCTGCAACTCTGCGCTCAAACGGTGGGGCTCGCCCTCGGAGCAGCCGACGTTCAACTCGGGGGTGGAGAAGCTGGTGGGCAAGGCGTCCAACACCGCATTGGCATCGGGGCTGCGGCTCACGATTTCGAGCAAGCGGCAACCGGCGTAGGTGCCGTCGTCAAAGCCGTACCAACGTTCTTTGAAAAAGATGTGGCCACTCATCTCGCCGCCCAAGGGCGAATCGACTTCTTTCATCTTGGCTTTGATGAGCGAGTGGCCCGTTTTGAACATCAACGCTTGACCGCCCGCTTCGCGAATGGCGGAGGCCAAACGCTGCGAGCACTTCACGTCAAACACAATCGCGCCGCCAGGCACACGCGACAGCACGTCGCGGGCGAACAAGGCCATTTGGCGGTCGGGGTAAATGTTGTTGCCGCCTTGGGTGACGATGCCCAAACGGTCGCCGTCGCCGTCAAACGCCAAGCCCAACTCAGCACCCGAGGTTTTCAGAGCCTGAATCAGGTCTTTCAAGTTTTCTGGCTTGCTGGGGTCTGGGTGGTGGTTGGGGAAGTTACCGTCCACCTCGCTGAACAGTTCAACCACTTCGCAACCCAAAGCGCGGAAGATGCCGGGCGCGGTGGCACCGGCAATGCCGTTGCCGCAGTCGACCACCACTTTCATGGGGCGGCTCAAACGCACATCACCCACGATGCGGGCCACGTAATCGGCCGTCACATCGACCTGCTTGACCGTGCCGCCCGCTTTGAGCGCCCAGCTCTCCGCTTCCATGATGTGACGCAAGCCTTGAATTTCGTCGCCGTAAATGGCGCGGCCACCGAGGACCATCTTGAACCCGTTGTAGTCCTTGGGGTTGTGGCTGCCCGTGACCTGAATACCGCTCTTGCAAAGCGTGCTGGCCGCAAAGTACAGCATGGGCGTGGTGACCGCGCCCACGTCGATCACTTGCACGCCCGCCGCGACCAAACCGCGAATGAGTGCCTCCACCAGCGAAGGACCGCTCAAGCGGCCATCGCGGCCCACGGCCACCGTGGTTTCGCCCGAAGCCGCGGCATGGGTGCCAAAGGCACGGCCCAAGGCTTCGGCCACATCGGTGTTGAGGGTGGAGGGCACGACACCACGGATGTCGTAGGCTTTGAAGATGGAGGCGTTGAGTTGCATGGTTTTCATTGTAATAAGCCCGCACTATGATCAATTCCTATGAACCACAGCGCACTTTTGCCACACCTCGTTCAAACCGTGCGGCCCAGTCCACTGGGGCCCGTGCTGTTGGCTGCAGGTCCGCAAGGCTTGAGCGGTATTTGGTTTGTGGGTCAGCAACACTTTCCAGACAACACCGCGTGGCGCGACGATGACGCACACCCCGTGCTGCACGCTGCACATCAACAGTTACAGGCTTATTTCGAGGGCAACCTTCAAACCTTTGCGCTGCCTTTGCAGTTCATGGTGGGGACGCCGTTTCAACACGCGGTGTGGCGGGCGCTGCAAGACATTCCGTTTGGCCACACCACCACCTACGGCGACATCGCCCAGCGCATTGGCAAACCCCAAGCTGTGCGCGCGGTAGGTGCCGCGATTGGGCGCAACCCTTGGAGCGTGGTGGTGCCTTGCCACCGCGTGGTGGGCGCCAATGGCTCGCTCACAGGTTATGCGGGCGGGCTGGATCGTAAAACGCACCTGTTGGCCTTAGAAGCACGCCTGAACAGTCGCATCCAATGACCGAAGCCATGTTGCCTTGGCGCCAATGGGTGCCTGAATTTGTCTTGCTCGCGCTGCTGTGGGGCACCTCGTTTTTGTTCATGCGCGAAGGCGCCCACGCCTTCGGCCCGTTTGCCACCGCGTGGGTTCGCGTGAGCTTGGCCGCACTCATGCTCACGCCTGTGCTGCTGTGGCGGGGTGAGACGGACTTGCTGCGCCAGCACTGGCGCCCCACCTTCATCGTGGGTCTGTTAAATGCGGGCATTCCTTTCGCGTTTTATGCCTACGCACTGCTGCACATCAGCACGGGTTTGTCGTCCATCCTCAACGCCACCACGCCACTGTTTGGCGCGGTGATCGCGTGGTTTTGGCTGGGCGACAAACTCAACCCATTGCGCGCGCTCGGGCTGGCCTTGGGCTTTGGCGGCGTGGTGCTGCTCGCCAGCGGTGTGCCTGGTGGCATCTCGTTCAAGGCAGGCGGTTCGGGCTTGGCCGTTGCCGCGTGCTTGGCCGCCACCTTGTGCTACGGCTTGGCAGGCAGCTTCACCAAGCGCTACTTGCAAGGCATTCCGTCCATGGTGACCACCAGCGGCAGTTTGTGGGGGGCGAGCTTGGGGCTTTGCGTACCCGCCTTGCTGACGTGGCCTGACGCGTGGCCGCCACTGCGGGCTTGGGGCGCACTGGCCATCGCAGGTTTGCTGTGCACGGCCTTGGCGTATGTGCTGTATTTCCGCTTGATGACGCGCACGGGCCCAGCACGCGCCATGACCGTGACTTACCTCATCCCCGTGTTTGCCAATCTGGTGGGAGTGGTCTTTTTAGACGAAATCGTCACACCCTGGATGCTGGGCTGCGGCGTGGTGATTGTGCTGGGCACCGCCTTGGCCTCGGGCTTGATTCAACGTCGCGGCTGAGTCACCCTCGTCACTGACTCGCACAAGACAAACCCTAGTTCTCAAATGGTTCAGCAAGCATTAGCATGCTAACCATTCAAATTGAACGAGGAGTTTTCTGTGCGTATTGCCACCTACCGCTATCAAGATCAACGCCATGTGGGCCAAGTGTCTGCCGATGGTCAAACCGTCACCGCCTTTGACGTGCCCGCCGATGTGGCCGAGCACGGCGCGCTGCGCTTGATCGAAACTGTGATGGCGGGCGGCACCTTGCCCGCATTGACGGCCCAAACCGTGGCCGTGGCCGATGTGAAACTCGAAGCCCCCATCCCCCTGCCCCGTCGCAACATCTGGTGCGTGGGCCGCAACTACCACGAGCACGCCAAAGAGCTGTCGACCTCTGTCTTCAAAGACAGCAACACCAACACCCAAGCGTGGCCCATCGTGTTCACCAAGGTGCCGGAGTGTGTGGTGGGTCCGTTTGACGATGTGGTGCTGCCGGGCGCCGCCGTGTCAGACCAAATCGACTACGAATCAGAGCTGGCCGTCATCATTGGCCACGGCGGCAAAAACATCGCCGCCGCTGACGCCATGAAGCACATCTACGGCTACACCATCGTCAACGATGTGACGGCACGCGACGTGCAAATGCGCCACCAACAATGGGACATGGGCAAGTCGTTTGACACCTTCTGCCCCATGGGCCCGTGGTTGGTGACGGCCGATAAGTTGGACGGCACACACACCCGCGTGCGCGGCATCATCAACGGCGAACAGCGCCAAGATGGCCCCACCGAGAACATGATTTTCGACATCCCCACGCTGATCGAAACCATCTCACGCGGCATCACGCTGTACCCCGGCGACATCATCGCCACGGGCACACCCGCCGGTGTGGGCATGGGCTTGAAGCCACCCCGTTATTTGAAAGCCGGTGACGTGGTGCGCGTCGAGATTGACGGCATCGGCCACATCGAAAACAAATTCGTCTAAGCGTCCACGTCACGCAAATAGACAGCTGACAGGAGACACCCATGACCATACGCCGCCACCTCGTGCTTCGCGGATTGACCGCAGGCTTGCTCGCCTCAGCCGCAGCTTGGCCCGCTTGGGCGCAGGAAGACTACCCATCGCGTCCCATCACGATGCTGGTGCCCTTCCCGCCCGGCGGCGTGGCGGACACCGTGGGTCGCCCTGTGGCCGAGGCCATGGGCCGCTACCTCAAGCAAGCGGTGGTGATTGAAAACAAAGGCGGCGCGGGCGGCGGCATTGGCATGGCGCAAGTCGCCAAGTCCAAAGCCGATGGCTACACGGTGTTGATGGCCCTGTCCTCGCTGGTGGTCTTGCCCGAGGCCGACAAAGTGCTCAAACGCGCGCCCATGTTTCAGCTCGATCAGCTCAAACCCATCGCACGTTTCAGCGCCGACCCGACCGTCTTGGTGGTGAAGGCCGACAGCCCTTGGAAAAACTACGCCGAGTTCATTGCCTACGTCAAAGCCAACCCCGCCAAGGTGTCGTTTGGTTCGTCGGGCAACTACGGCACCATGCATGTGCCGATGGAGCAACTCAAGGCGGCCACTTCTAGTTTCATGTTGCATGTGCCCTACACAGGCGCAGGCCCTGCGGTGATGGCCTTGCTGTCTGGGCAAATCGAAGCCTTGTCGACAGGCCCCGCCAGCGTGACGCAACAAATCAAAGCCGGCAAACTGCGTGCTTTGGCCCATTGGGGCGATGGCCGCTTGGCCGCCATGCCCGATGTGCCCAGCCTGAAAGAGTTGGGCGTGCCCATCAGCTACGCGCAATGGTCAGGCATGTTTGTGCCTGCCAACACACCCGCTGCGGTGGTCGAAAAGCTGCGACAAGCGGCCAAATTCGCAGCAGCTGACCCACGCGCCAACCAAGCGCTGGTCGCCGCGGGCACCTCTTTCATGTTTCAAGACATGCCGGAATTCGAGCGCTACGTGCAAGCCGATGCCAAAGACATGGCCGCGCTGGTGCAACGCATTGGCAAGGTGGACTAAGCCTGATACAATAGTTGATCGCTTTAGTCGACTTCTAGCCCGCACCTCTACAACGCGCGGGCAGCCCTCTCAGCAGAGAGGGTGTTTAAGTAAATTCCCACTTCTTCGCGTATTTCATTGGCCCATACACAGGGCTAATTTATCTCGTTCTATTTTTTGAGCTATCCATGATTCCAGCTATTCAATTCCAAAACCATGCCATCACACTTGGCAAATACCGCATTGCCGCCTGCCCGCGTGCTTTGCCCAGCGGTCGCTTTGCGGCCCAAGTCTCAGTCGCCAGCGGACGCGGCAGTGCCAGCACCGACCGCGTGATTTGCTTCACCGACGACTTCGCCACCCATGAAGCTGCCGCCAGCTTCTCGATGGCGCAAGGCTTAGATTGGGTGCAAGGCACCTCGCCCAAGCATTGAGCCGCCATCCGCGTTAAGCAGCAGCCAATCTAAAGTGCGCCACCTCACGGCGCGTGGCGTCGGCGGTGCGTGACAGCTCCATCACACTGGCTGTCATTTCTTCTGAGGCTGCCGCGTTGCTGCGCGCAATGCGGTCCAGCTCTGACAAATTGGCATTGATTTGTTCGATGGCACTGGCCTGCTCTTCCAAAGACGCAGACACGCGTTGCAACAAACTGTCGGTGACCTGAGCGCTCTCGCCCACCTGGGCCATGTCCTCGCTGACGGCTTTCACCACAGACACGGCTTTCGCTGTTTCGCTGGCTGCCGCTTGCACCAACAACGCAATTTCTTGAGAACTGGCCGCGCTGCTGACCGCCAGCTTGCCCACTTCGTCAGCCACCACGGCAAAGCCTTTGCCATGCTCGCCCGCGCGTGCCGCCTCGATGGCTGCGTTGAGTGACAACAGGTTGGTTTTGTTGGCGATCTTTTCAATCACCTCGGTGATCTTGCTGATCTTGTCCGAGTTGCTCGCAATGGCGGTCACCACCTCGACCATCAAAGCCATTTTCTCGACGCCTGTTTGCACAATTTGCACCGACTCGCGTGATTTACCGGAAGCCATTTCGGTGTTTCTAGACACATCCGAAATCGCGATGCTGGACTGACGCACCGCTGCGGAAACTTGGCTGATGGCCATGGTCTGGTTTTGTGCGCCATCGGCAATTTGACCAATCGCGGAAGAGGTTTCGTTCGAAGCCGTGGCCAACTGTCGGGTGTTGACGTTGATCTCTTTCATCGACTTCACCAAAGCGTCCAAAGACGCGTTGATGTTCTCGCGCAACACCGCCAAGTCACCCATGCCCGTCTGCGTCACGCGACCGCTCAAATCGCCCGTGGCGACCTGACGCATGACCTGCCCCACATCACCCAACATCTGCTGCAAAGAAGTCATGGCGCGTTGCGCGTTGTTGAGTGCTTTGCCGTACTCACCTTCGGCATTGCCCTCGACGTTGAAAGAGAAGTCACCCGAGTGCAGGGCCAGCATGGCGCTGTTCAAGGTCGCGATCGTGGCCTCAACACGCACCAAGCTGGTGTTGACGGCATTTTTGAGCGTGTCCATATCGCCTTTGAGAGGCGCTCGGACGGGCTTAGAAAAATCGCCCTCGGCCAATGAAGTCATCACTGCATTGACCTCGACCAAGGCATCCCCAATCACCTGCATCATGCGGTTGAAAGAGACCGAAGTCAGCGCGATTTCGTCAGAGCCATGCACGCTCACGCGCTGCGACAAATCAAACGTTTCGGCAATCTGATTCATCGATGTCTGCAAAGCCCGCAAAGGCATTTGGATGCTGCGGGTGATCCACACCGTCAGCGTCAAAAACAAGGCGGCCAACAACAACGTCAGTGCGATGGCGATGAAAAAACTTTGCGTGGCGCCCTCCGACAAACTGCGTGCGTTCTCGATGAGTTGGCCCGACAACTTGTCGTCGTGCGCTTTGAGGATGTTCATCTTCTCCGACACCGCCGCCCACCAGACCGTGGGCGCAATGCCAAAGCTGCCCATGGCTGCTTTGCTCAACACCTCGCTGCGCATCGCCAAAGACTCTTTCACCGCAGGCTTGTCCAAGGCCTGCGTGAGCGCTTGCACATCGGCAGCGCTGGCCGTTTGGCGGTACAGCGCATCAAAGTTGTCTTGACGGGCAATGGTGCCAATCAGCTGCGATTGGGTGGCAACGTCCAGCGGCTTGTCTGCCGTCAACGTCGCGTTGATGGCCGCGCGCTCGCGACCCGCATATTCTTTGACACTGATGAGGTAGGCATAGGCGCGAATGCGCTGCGCAAAATCAACCGAAGGCGAAAAGCCCACGGCGCTGTACACGGTGTCCACCAAGGCGCTGATGCGCTCGGAATACCACTTGATCGCTGCGCCGCCTGTGAGCGCTTTGGCATCAATCTGCTGACGCTGGACCTCCAAAGCTTGGCGCAAATCAGATAACTTGGCTGCGGGTTGTGTACCGCTTGTTGACGCGGTGCCAGATGCCGCCATCAAACGTGACACCGTGCCCATCGCTTGCGTGAAGGTGCCATCCGTTTTGGCGCGCTGTGTTTTCAAAGCAGCCGCTGCCGCTTCATTGCCACCCGACGCCAAAAAACCTGCTGACATACCGCGCTCTGACTGCAACTGGTGCACCAACTGCCCCAACACAGCCACCTCAGACACCACCTCGGCGCTGACTGCGTATTGGTTTTTTTCGGTCCAAAAATCCCACACCTTGCTGAAGGACAACAGCCCCAAAGCCAACAGCAAGGGCAGAACCAAAAGCATGAGTTTGGTTCTGATTTTCAAAGACTGGATCAAAGCGAACATCGGATTTCCCTGTATATGAAGTTAATCATAGCTGGGGGCCTACAAAGCCGCTTTGTGGAGCCTAATGGCCCCGACTTGGACGTCTGCCGTCGTCACTTGGCAATTTGCGACTCTGAAATTTGCACGATGGTGCGCTGGTTGCCCACCATCAACACCACCTGAATCTACTGTGCATCCCTGCTGCAATTTATTGACTCAGCTTTAATTCATCAATGATTTCAAATTTAACGAAATCTCAAGGAGTAATTAGCCAAGACAATTTTTCGAAAATACTATCTAATTGAGACTTGCAAAAAATTTGATTTTTGCATTCATTGCGAAATCAGCACGATGGACAAATCGCAAACAGACCATCCTTTACTCACTGATGAAGAGCTAACTGCCCTATTTGGTACTGACAGCAATGCCACGTCGTCCGGCGACCCAGGATTTAAATACCGCAATTTGTTTTTACTGGTGGTGGTGGTCGCTCAAACCATTCGGTTGCTGTTTTTTCCGCATTTGGCAGCGGCCAATTTTCAAGCAGACACCATCGATGAACAAACGCTGTATCGCTACATGACGATACGTGCTTTTTTTGTAATTGGCATCAGCGCTTTTTATCTCTTTAGTTATTTGAAAAATTGGTATTTCGAGAAAGTCGCGCTGCTGTATGTCGGCATTGCAGTCACAGCGTTGCTGATGGATTATTTCAACGCCTATGTGTATTTCAACCCACAACCACAGCAATGGGCTGTGGGCTTGATCGCTTTTCGATTTGTCGCGATCTATTGTTTGTTCATGAATGCACTGCGGGCACGCGAGGCGCCAGCGATGCCCCGGTATTTGTGGTCTTAGCGCTAGAAAAGAAAAAACCCTTACAAACCAAGGCTTGTAAGGGTTTCTCGTTTTGGCGGAGTGGACGGGACTCTACGCCAATACCAGTAAGTCTATGATTTCATTGATTTTTTTGCAGTTCACTCTACAAAAAATCTGCTACCACCTTTGCTACCACTTCGGCGGCATCACAGAAGCGAACAGTAAATGTAAGCGATCCTGAACGCGAGAAGTAGTTGTCTCTCGTCAGAAATTTCAGATCGGCGTCACCTGTCAGCGCTTCGCCGTCATCGACATTGCAGCTGAACAGTGGTTCTCAATGACCTTGGTGATGGATTGAATCAACGCCAACTCCTGCTGCGAAAGCGCATAGTCCGCAGTGACCTGCGCAGTGACTGTGGCCCAAGCCTTAGTCACATCCTGCGCCATCTTCCTGAACAGGGTCAAGGTCGGCTTGACGCTGAAGCCGCAGTCTCCACAAAAAGCCTCCCACGAGTGGGCGCCAATGCTCGCATATTGGTCTTCGTCGCCGACGTACAACGCGAGGCGGTCGTCGCCGTACACCCGCACGCACAGTAAGTCATAAAAAGGGGCCAGCGCATAGCCTGTCTCACCAATCAGTACAGAGATGTTTTTGGCGTGGGCGTCGCTGTTGCCAATGAGGTAATTGAACATGACCCAGCGCTGAAAACTCAGCAAGTCTTTGGCCGGCAACTGCAACCCACGCAGTGCTTCAACAATGCGCTTGAGGCTGACCAACCCTTGACGCTCGTATTTCCAGTCTTGCCCCAAGCCCAGCAACTGACAGCCATCTAATTGATGCAGACACTTGACGCTGTCGCCCGACACGATGCGGTCATAACGCTGAACGATGTAAACCGTCTCGGGCACCTGAATCAAGTGGACCGGTGGCACCGGCAACTTGATGACGGCCGCCAAGCGCATGCACAGGTATTCGTTGATGGCGCTAGGCTGGAATTTCACCAGCCGCGTGTCCGGCTTGGCGATGTGCGTGGTCGGCGTACTGCCGACACTGTCATATAGCCGGTCACGCTTGGCGTCATAGCGCAGGCCAAGTTTGTCCTGCGCTCCCGGTAACGACATGCTACTTTGCTCGTTGGAGGTGAGCAGAGGCTTTTGCTGATCACGGTCCTTGATGCGTTGGCTCAGTTCGCCTTTGCTCAGGGCGCTGTACTGCTGTTGCTCAGAAGGCACATTTCCTTCGGCGCGCACAGACAATACACCGGGCAACTCTTCACCCAACTGACCGATGATTTCAAATGTGCTGGCATCGCGCATATGTATTGCGCTCAAGATCTCTTCCAGTGCGGCCCCCTCTGGTAGCAAGTTTGCAAAAAAAGCTTTGACTGGCTCACCAAAGTGAGGTTCGGTGCGTAACACAAACTGCGGGGCAAGCACATAAGCATGCGCAGACCTCAGCCAGTCGTCGTCGTACTGAAAGAAATACTGCCCAGCTTGATGTCCGAACCATCCCATCGGCAACTCATTGGCCCAGACGCGCAATCGAATCATGATGACTCACCCTTCGATTTATTCTTGATACCGCGCTGCGCAACCAGTGCGGCCAGACCTAGTTCACTATTTGGCTGGCTCAGCTTTTGTTGCACCAAGTCTGGCAGCCCCCCCTTAGTACGACCAACGAGCTGAGAATCTGGAACACCAAAGTCAGCTTGATGAAGCCCCATTGCAGCAGCAATGAGACCTCGAGGCGTGGTCTTGGCTGGCGGAGTAAGGCCTAGTCCGCGATCCGCCTTTGGCAAGCCAGATTGAGCAACTTCAAGACCAGAAACCTCAAGGCTTAGCCCCAAGCCATTGACGAACTTCGCGAGTTTTCCGAGCGAACAATTCTCTGGGTTCGACTCAGCATCACGAATAAAAGACGTACTGACACCACACACAGCGGCAGCGTCTTCGCGGGAGAGCTTTTGGCGTTTGCGCTCGGAACTTAGCGCCAATGCTAATTCAACCAGAGTCACATCATTGATCTTCATAAATTGCCCCCAAGAGAACACATTGTAAGGAGAATCAGCATATCAGTCAATATTTCGACCTCATGAGAACAAATTTAGTCGTACAGATTTAACTAGAGTGATATGTGCCCCCATGAGGACAAAATAGTATAGATGAATAAGTAAAGCAGGAATGTAAGCCATGTCCATGAGGAAAAATTCATGTCCGACTTAGACGTCATAGCAAAGAAATGAAAAATTCCCATTTTCCGCTTTTTTGTTATCAATGCTTAGCGCTTGACACCTTCAGGATTCATTTGAACGAAAGTGACATTGAATTCCTTGCATTGCCGGTGCTGTGGGCGTGTCCTAGATTTTGTGTAAACGGTCTAATGGCAGGAAACTGCCTTCATCTTCAAAGGAAGAGAAATGACCGTAAGCAACGAACTGATAGACCGCCTGTTGGCGGATTACAAAAAGCCTGAAGACCTCATCGGAGAAAACGGGCTT